>DEEV01000004.1:0-2252 GCA_002350445.1 Treponema sp. UBA2869
AAAAAAGCTGCAGATTTTCCGCAGCTCTTTAAATAAACCATAATTGAAAATAATTAGAAAAAGTCCTCCTACTCCTTCTGCTTCAGTTTGCCTGACTGAAGCAGTTTTTTTTCATTCAAACCAATTTTCGAGCATCAAGGCACTGTTTTCCTGTATTGCAATAAAATCCTGAACATTACGAGTAACAAGAATAAGGTTATTTGCAATTGCTACAGAAGCAATCTGTAAATCCAGCTCTGCAGGTATTTTACCAACCTCCTCAAGGCGGCTTTTTATATCAGAGTAAATTGATGCTGCATGAATATCAAAATCTAAAAACTCATACATACTCTGTACTGTATTGATATAAAAGTCTGAAAGATTATCTTTTCTCTTTCCGTCGGCAAGACGTTTTATCCCATATAAAGCCTCTGCCCATGTGACAGAACTTAACGCAGAAATCTTTTGAGTTTCAAAAATCTTTTTTACTACATTCTGATTTTGAACTTCTTTAGTCAGCTCTGAAATAATATTTGTATCAAGCAGATATAACTTTTGCATCATCACCTACCTTATTCAAAATCTTCGGGATGACGCAACCCGGTTTTCTTGCGTTCAATTTCAAAAGTCTTTTTCCATTCTTCTTCTGAAAAAGAATCAAAATTCATTTTCTTACGGAAATTTATATATGCAAGATAAAAAGGAGATTTTCTAATATCTTCTGTTGTTGTCTGACTTTCAGCCCCAACTAAAACTGCAGAAGTTTTTCCATGCCGGGTAATTTCAATTCTCTCCCCCTGCTCAGCCAGCTGTACAAAAAAAGAGAGTTTATTTTTCACTTCAAAAAGAGGAATCTGCCGCATATTCACCTCCTGTGATGGATATGCGGTTATTATATGCCAATATAGCCATATTGTCAATTTTGGCTATATTAAAGAATATATGATGCTTCGCTAACTAATTCTATAAAATCCTTTTGGATTTTATAGAATATATCTGCTCAAATCCTGATTCTGGCTGATGCCTTCAAGTTTGCTGTCAACATAGGTAGCATCAATCTTGATTGTTTCGCCAGCGTGTTCGTCTGCTTCAAAGTTGATATCGGCAAGCACCTTTTCCATAATTGTGTGAAGGCGGCGGGCACCTATATTTTCTGCAGTTGCATTAACCTCTTCCGCAACAACACTCATACGATCTAGCGCGTCTTCTGTAATGTCAAGTTTTACACCTTCGGTTTCGAGCAAAGAAGTATACTGCATAATCAGGCTGTTCTTTGGCTCGCTCAAAATACGCTTAAAATCTTCCTTGTGTAAAGAATCAAGTTCTACACGCAGTGGGAAGCGGCCCTGAAGTTCTGGAATCAAATCGCTTGGAGCTGCAACACTGAATGCGCCGGCCGCAATAAACAGAATGTGAGTTGTATCGATTACGCCGAACTTTGTATTTACATTGCTTCCTTCTACGATCGGAAGAATATCGCGCTGAACACCTTCGCGGCTTACGTCCTGTCCGTGGCTTTCGCCGTGAACAGCAATCTTATCAATTTCATCAATAAAGATAATTCCACTTGATTCAACACGTCTCTTTGCTTCGTCTGCAACCTTGTCGTGATCTACCATATTGTCCAGAACTTCTTCTGTAAGAATCTTGCGGGCTTCTTTTACAGTGATAGTACGTTTTTTGCCACGACTAGAACCGTTCATCATATTCAAAATACCCTGCATGCTATTCTGAAGATCGTCGATACTGCCACCTGCAATAATTTCCATGTTAGGCATTCCCTGCGGACGGCGAACAATCATATCAACTTCACGGTCTTCAAGTTTACCTTCGCGAAGCATCTGACGGAACTTTTCGCGAGTATGATTCTGGCGCTCTTTTTCTGCTGCATCTTCTGCAGATTCAACGGCCTCTTCGTCAGCGCGCTGCTGGTCTGCTGCTGCCTGATTAGCCTGATTCAAAGCGTCCTGCATATCTGCGGCAACCTTATTCAAATCAATGGTGATTTCGTTCGGATTCGGCTGGCTCAAAAATCCAAGCGGCTTAATTTCCTTCCTTTCTTCTTTTTTAGCTTTTTTGTCTTCTTTTCCAGTGCCAGGCAAAAGCAAATCCAAAAGTCGCTCTTCTACAACACTTACAGACTTTTCGCGAAGCTGGTCTTCCATTTCTGCTTTAACGTCATTGTAGCCAACAGCCATAAGGTCGCGAATCATACTTTCTACATCACGGCCAACATAACCAACTTCGGTATATTTTGTAGCTTCAACCTTCAA
>DEEV01000004.1:2308-8742 GCA_002350445.1 Treponema sp. UBA2869
GTTGGTCCAATCATCAAAATATTTTTAGGCGCAACTTCATCGCGGATTTCTTCCGGCAATTTGAGTCGGCGGAAGCGGTTACGAAGCGCAACGGCAACGGCACGCTTAGCCTTTTCCTGTCCGATAATATATCCATCAAGTTTTTCAACAATCTGTTTTGGTGTAAGTTCTGTTTTGTTTTCCATGTGCTATTCCAATGTCTCAACAGTCAAATTCTGATTTGTGTAAATACAGATGCTGCCGGCGATATTCAAAGATCTCTCCGCAATTTCCTTAGCACTCAAATCCGAAGAATCAAGATAAGCAAGGGCCGCAGAATAAGCATAGTTACCGCCGCTTCCAATCGCAATTGCATCGTGCTCAGGCTCAATGACGTTGCCGTCTCCGCTGATCAAAAGAATCTGTTTTTTATCTGCAACAAGGAGCATTGCTTCAAGCTTTTGCAATGTACGGTCTGTACGCCAGGCCTTTGCAAGCTCGACGGCTGAACGCATAATGTCGCCGTTATATTCCTTTACCTTGGCTTCAAAGCGGTCGAGCAGCGTAAATGCATCTGCAACAGAGCCCGCAAAACCGGTAAGAATCTTTCCGTCATAAATCTTTCGAACTTTGCGAGAATTTCCCTTACAAACTGTCTCGCCCAAAGTACACTGACCATCGCCAGCCATAGCAACCTGTCCGTTTCGGCGCACAGCCAGAATCGTGGTGCTTCTGATTTTTGTCTTATTTCCCATACGTTAAAATATAATGATTTCTGCACAGTTCGGCAAACAAAAAAATTACTCGTTTACTTTGAATACGCCGACAACAAGCTGAGGACCGTCCTGCTCTTCGATAAGGCCGGCGCGCAGACAGACTTTCTGGAAAGAATCACCATAGCGAAGCCTGTAGCACAAGGTAAAGATTTCGCCGTTTTTTGTTTTTTCAAGGAAGTTTTCTTTTGTAAATTCACTAAGCATGTAATCAATATCATCTTTATAAATAATACCGTCAAATTCTTCGCGGGCATCAGCAAAAAAATCACTACCCTGCGATTTAGCTCCCAAATCAGAAAAAACTCTTTTTGAACTGTATTCAAGATAGCTGCAAGTTTTTGGATCAACCGTGTAAATTACCAAAAACTCGCCCACAAGTGCTGTAATGCGCTTATAAGTAACAGCTTCCTGCTTAAGACGATTAAGGGCATCTCTCTGCCTTACACTTTCATCAATATTGCTTATACCAATAACAATTTGATTTTCATCATGTCCTATTCTAACAGTCTTTAATGCAACATAAACAGGCTCGCCATTTAACATGTACCTGTAAGCGCAGTCAAAAGAACCTTTCTGCTGCAGAACTTTTCTGATATTTTCTTTCGTAATGTTTTTAATAAATTCATCCTGATCTTCAGAATAAATATCACTCTTTACATTTCGCCTAATTGCATTAAAAAAGTCTTTTCCTTTTTGCGCAACAGAAAGTTCATTACTGTTTTTGTTTGGCAGATATTCGACAAAATCTTCTGTTTCAAGATTAACATAATACAAATCCATAAAATCGGCGGACAAAGCTTCTGCAATATTTGAAAAAGAAATATCAGCTTCGCTCTTTGGTGTTACACCAAGAATTGCAAACGCAAAAGCAGAAACTTCAGACAAAGGATTTGAAGCAACTTTTCTGATAAGCACGTGCAAAGTGTCGCCGGTTGTCATTACTTCGTCAAGGAAAAGAATCTGTCCTTCCCTCTCGCATCGTACAGCGCCGTTTATTAATGCATTTATAACATCATTATTTATTTCAGACACAGCAATTGTCTGCCTTGCTTTGATAGCGTTCGGATAGTTTTCTGCAAACGTCTTATACGACTGATTACTTCTTATAATTGTAAGATTTTTTCCGTCATACTCAACAACCCCCATTGGCTGAGTATTAAAATAGCGGCCAGATTCTCTTGTTTCTCCACTTGAAACAGCTCCAAGGTCGTAAAGATTAATTGAACTTACAGAACTGTTGTATTCAATTTCTGCCGGATTTTCAAGACCAATCTGAATACCTTTCTCGTAACGATCAAGAATCTGAGTATAAGGAATTGGTTTACCAAAATAATAACCCTGAATTTTAGTACAGCCAATTTCGGTTAAAAACTCAACCTGCTCCGCAGTTTCAACACCTTCACAGACAGTTTCGGAATTAAGCTTTATAGCAAGCCGCATAAGCTCTGTCAAAATAATTCTTGATTCAGGCTTAAAATCAAACTGCTTCATAAAGCGCATGTCAAACTTTATAAGATCAAAATGAAGTTCCTGCAAAAGGTTCAGCGATGAATAACCGCTTCCAAAATCATCCATCCAGACGCTAAAACCAAGCTTCTGAAAGCGCTCAATCTGCTCTTTCATGTAATCAAAATTTGTACCAATTACACTTTCTGTAATTTCTATAGTAAGAAGTTCCCGTGCAATGCCCGCAGAATCTACGCGGTTGCAGATTTCTTCTATTACATCACACATTTCAAAATCAATTCGCGAAAGATTTATAGACTGCGGAACAACGTAAAGCCCAGCCTGCTTCATCTTTTTAATTTTTTCGATGATGATATCGACCATTCTAAGGTCAACTTTGTAAATAAGGCGGCTTTCTTCCAGAATAGGAATAAAATCTGCCGGCGAAAGCATTCCCCTTTCCGGGTCAATCCAGCGCACAAGAGCTTCTTCGTCGCAGACTTTTCTGTTTGTTGCACGCACAATTGGCTGGTAAAAAGCGGTAATCCAGTTTTCGTTAATGGCTCGGTCAAGATTACTAATAACATACTGTTTGTTTAATTCCTGTTCCAGCATGTTATTATCAAAAAAAGTGTAATTAGAACGGTTTTCGTCACGGCTTTTTTCGCAGGCGAATTTTGCCCGGTCGCAGGCAAGAGACGTTTCTACCATTCCCATAGATTCAGGATAAATTCCAGCCCTTACATAAAGCGAATTTCCCCTGTTCGCTTTTTTCATTTCTTTAAAAACAACTTCAAGTTTTTCTTCCAGACCTTCTCTTTCTGCAAAGACTGCAAAAGTGTCCTGACCAAAACGGCTGCAGTTTTCAAGCTCAAAATGATTTTCAAGAATAGATGCAAAACTCTTTATAAGAGCATCGCCTTCTGCAAAACCATATTTTTTGTTGTAATAGCTTAATCCGTTTAAATTCAAAAAAACAAGCGCAATTTCTACGCCATTTTGATGCATAGTTCTGCGTTTTTTTTCTGACTTCCGCATAAAACTGTTCATATCCAGCAAACCGGTAAGAAAATCTAAATCGGCTTTTTTTATTGCTTTAATATCAGAATTATTTTTAACGGCACCTTCAAACTTTATGCGGCTATGTCTTCCAAAAATTGACTTTTCAGGATTCTTTTCGTAAAAAGCCTGCTTGTCTTTATACATCCGCTCGTCTGCAAGACGCAAAGCCATTCGAATATTTCGGCATTCTTTTTCTACGCAACCGCCCAGAGAAAAAGAAAGATTTTCATATGACTCGCTGAATTTCCTGATTTTTTCAATTCGAGAATTAAGTTCTTCTTCCGAAATATTAAGCGAAATAATTGCAAATTCATCACCGCCAGCACGAAATATTTCAGATTCAGCAAAAACCTTTTTAAGGACAGTGGCCGCGTTTTTAAGAAGATTATCTCCAAAGCTATGACCGTTTGCATCATTAACGTCTTTAAGACCGTTCAAATCTGCAAAAAGTGCCGCAACAGAACCTTTTTCGTGCTTTTCGCCGCGGCTTAAACTTTCAACGTAGATATTCATTTCGTTGCGGTTCATAACACCGGTAAGCAAATCTTTAGAACCCATAAGCCTTAAACGTTCAAGGAGCATATAGTTTCCAAGTTCAGAACCAAGAATGAATGTAGTTACTTCCAGAGTTTCCTTAATTTTTATACTTCGCAGGCTGTCGTAGTTAATTGCCCACATATAACCCAAAAGCTGATTTCGGGATTTTAACGGAAAAAGTACAATATTTTTTGCCATTCCCTGTCGTAAAGATTCATACCAGCCAGGATTACGTTCTTTTACAAACAGCATATCATGTTCATCTTTTACTAAAAGACAGTTGCTGCCAGCAATGGTAGCTTCCCACGATTCAGCAATGTTATAAAAATCATCATCTATATACTTTTCCATTGGCAAAAGCTTTGTTTCTTTAGAAAAAGCTTCGCATAGAATAGAACAGCTTCGGTTAGTTTCATCCATAAGAAGAATACAGCAGTGTTCCGCATCACAAATGTCACGTACATCATTGATAATTTCCTTCATGGTTGATTTAAAATCATTAGTACCGCGAAGTTTAATACATGTATCCAGAACAGAAGAAGCAATCTCATCCGAAATTCCATTCATACGTTCAGAATCAGATGTAAAATTAAGTTCCATTACATAGACACAATACGCAAGATTTTCATCATCAGATTCCAGCGGCAAAAACGTCATATTAAAACGCACTTCCGTTTTATCAGGATGCACACACGAATGAAGACATTTTTTTTCTACCGCAGACTTAAAGCAGAAATCTTCAAAATTTAAATCTCTCTGAACATAGGTAGTATATTCGACATTCGGAATAAATTTAGTGGACAGCATGTGAGCCAAAGGAGAAGGATGTTCAACAGAGTCAATGTAAGGTTTATTACCTGTTACAATACAAAATTTTCTGTGCCCAGTTTTTGCATTTTTCTCTACAGACATAATACATGCCATAGACGAAAAGCCATTCACAATTGTCTGGAAATCCATAATACATCCCTCTTTTAATGCGCAAAAATTTACGCAATGCCAACATCATAATTATAAATGAGGATTTTCAAAAAAGAAAATATTTTTTTTTAGCAAAAAAAATCGCAAAAATTGGTCAAATTTGAATATCTCCGCAATTATGAATATCTCCGCAATTATGAATATCTCCGCAATTATGAATATCTCCGCAATTATATAGACAGGGGAGAAAAACGAGGTTAATTATGGTAAATGAAGTTAAAGAAACAGTAAATCGTGAATACAAGGACAGACTGTTTAAGTTTATCTTTGGTAAAGACACAGAACAAAGCAAACAATGGCGCCTGCAGCTTTATAACGCGCTGAACGGCACAAAGATTACTGATGCAGACGAACTTGAAATTAATACCATTGAAAATGTTTTGTTTATTTCGATGCATAATGACGTTTCATTTATTGTAGATACGGAGATGAATCTGTACGAAGAACAGAGCTCATGGAATCCGAATATGCCGCTAAGAGGGGGCTTTTATTTTTCAATTCTTTATCAAAAGTTTCTTACAAAAAATAAAATGACAATTCTCAGTAGCCAGAAGATAATGATTCCACGTCCCAGATTCTTTGTTTTTTATCATGGAAAAAAGACAGAACCGGAAACTTTGAAATTAAAACTATCAGATTCATTTCTTGGTAAACCAAGGGATGCTGAAGATTTTGAATGGACTGCAACAGTACTCAATCTTCAACCAGATGAAGAAGTTCCACTTAACAAAAACTGCACTCCACTGTATCATTATACAAAGTTTATCTCTATGATAACTGCAAATATAGTTGCAGGCATGGACAGACAAAAAGCTGTAGAAAGTGCAGTTGATGAAGCGATAAAAGAAAATCTTCTTGACGACTTTTTTAGAATCAATAAAGCGGAGGTAATTGGTATGTGTATGACAGAATTCGATGAAGAATTAGCCATTAACACCTGGAGACAGGATGGCCGCACAGAGAAAGCAATTGAAGATGCTCAAAACTTTCTGAAAGAAGGCGACTCTCCCGAAAAAGTTTCACGTTGCATCGGTCTCCCGCTTGAAAAAGTGCTGGAACTTCAGAAAGGTCTTCTTGTAGAAGCTTAAGCAACTAAAACTCCGTAGAATATTTTGCAAATTCGCGTTAAATAAAAAACGTCCTGCGAGAAAAAGCAGGACGTTTTTTTTTATCACAAGAGTGAAAAGTCTACAGGCTACATTCCTGTTTGCGGTAAAGGCTATTTTTACAATAGTACTTTCTGGACCGCAAACATCAGTTCTGCATCCGCAGAACTGACATCATCAATTACATTCCATATGTTGATATAAATACACCAGCTGCAATAGCGGTTCCGATTACACCTGCTACGTTTGGTCCCATAGCATGCATCAAAAGGAAGTTTGTAGGATCTTCAGCCATACCTACTTTGTTAGCAACGCGGGCTGCCATTGGAACTGCAGAAACACCTGCCGAACCGATAAGCGGATTAATCTTTTCTTTAAGGAAGAGATTCATAATCTTAGCCATAATAAGACCACCCATTGTAGCGATACAAAAGGCAAGAAGACCAAGAACAATAATACCAAGTGAGTTAGCGTGCATAATTTTTTCCGGAGTCATCTGAGAACCTACACCAAGAGAAAGAAGAATAGAAACGATGTTCATCAATTC
>DEEV01000095.1:0-3070 GCA_002350445.1 Treponema sp. UBA2869
GTCTAATGAAATGACTGTTGGTGCATGGACAGACCCTGAATCCACATTCGTAGCAAGCGCGTGCGAATGTGGCGTAGCAGTTCGGAATGACACTGTGGCTTAAACTTTTTGGACAGCTCCATCGTTAAAAACAAACAAGCTTTGTGTTTAACTTTTCTTACGTCATTCGCAACGATTTTTTCTATGGTCATGAAAATAACGGTGCATGTGCGAAAAATAAAATTACGGCTTTCAACATAATATTTATCTGTTTCACGTGAAACATGTTTAACAGGTTCAATTTTGATATTATCGGTCTACTCCGATGATGCTTTTAACATCAATCAAGAACTGTTTATTTGCATATACTTCGATGCCCATAACATAAAGAGCCCGTCATTCCGAACTTGATTCGGAATCTGTAGAATATGTGCTAAATTTGCTTGCCTACAACCAAGTTTAGAATAGCAATTATTCATTATTCGATATCGTAATTTGAGATTCTGAGTCAAGCTCAGGATGACATAAATTCAATGGTTTACTATTACTTGTTTCACGTGAAACAAAAAAACTACTACAAGACGTTGTTAAGGCAAAATTCTTTTCAATAGATAGTAGTTAAACAGCTAATAATGAAGCCTATTCCAAAAGTGTCATTCTGAACTTAATTCTGAATCTATGAAGTTAGATGCTAAAATAAATTCAGCATGAAAAAAAATAGGGTTTTGAAATTGCCTCTTTAAAAAACTACCGTTATGCCAAGTTTATTTCGGCATCTAAGCTGGTTCTAGTGTATTCAAAATTGGCTTTTAGGCTTGTATGAAAGTGGGGTAGGGCAAAATAGAATTACTGGTGGAAGAAGCTGCAAGAGCGTAATCGGTTATAAAAACAAATCACACCCTTGCAGTTTTGTCTATTCTGTTTCACGTGAAACAGAATTCAAATCATAGCGCAAAACCTTTGACCCTCTGGAAGAAGTCCATTTTGCTTTGCGTGCTTCTGGAAGGGTAGAAATATCATCTGCATAAAAGCCAAGGTTTTCAAACCAGTCTGCAGTTTGCGTTGTAAGCAGAAAAACACTCTTTGCGTTAAGCTTAACCGCCTGCTTTACAAGATATTTTACAAGCTTTGGCCCTATGCCCACGTGAGAGAAAGTTTTGTTAACTGCCACACCTGCAATTTCCATCTGACCGTCATCGTATGGAATAAGGGATGCACAGGCGCGAATGGCTCCATCCAGTTCGTAAACAATGTAGTGCTGAAACTCTTCCAAAAGACCTGCCCTTGTGCGTGGAAGCAGAATCCCGGCAGAAATAAAAGGCTTCATAACATTAAGAACACCAGGAATATCGTCACGGGTCATGGCTCGGATTCCACCGTAATTGTTGTAATAAATCATTGTCCCCGAACCAAGATCGCTGAATATTTCACATGGAATGGTTCCGTCCAAAGAACCGTTAAGAATATGAACGCGGGTAACACCAGAGTTGCATGCTTCCTTTGCAAGTTGAAGCAGCAAGAAAATCTTTTCACGTGAAACATTCTCTGGAACAGAAGAAACTACCGAATGTTCGGCAGTCTCAGAATTTGAATTTACCGATTGTTTATTAGTTGGAATTTTATTGGCTTTTAGGAATTCATCAACCTCTTCAAGGTTCATTGCTGGAATATTTCCCTCAGGAGAAGTACCTATTCCCTCTGGCACCTTAAAACTTTCCGCAGAAATAGAAGCACCTGGTATAAGATAAAAAAGCTTGTCCGCTTTTAGGTGAACAGCAATTTGCTCTGCCAACTGAATAGAAGAAATATTGTAGGGCTTTCCGGCAAGACTCCAACCAATACATGGAAAAATAGGAACAAAACCGTTGGCAAGAATGTTTTCAATAGCATCAACCTGCAGCTTGTCAATTTCTCCGGTAGTGCCATAGTCAAAACCGTCGATTATGCCTTTTCCCCTGGCGCGCACCCAGTTTCCAATAACCGCATTTGTTTTTTCACCAGCAAGAGCCGTCATAATCTGGTTGGAAACATCAAAAGCGGCCATCTTAATCAGAGGCATGGCTTCCGGCTTAGTTATGCGGTAATCCTTGTGGAAGGACCATTCAATTCCCGATTTTTCAAGAATTTCATTTATCCTTTTGTTCGCTCCGGGAACAACAATAACTTTGAGCCCGGCTTCATGGATTCTGCAAATGTCTTTTATGTGGTTTGTAAAAAGCGGAGAATCAAGAAGCTTGTCATCAATGTAGATAATAACCAGTGCATTCTTAAAGCGCCTNNCTAAGATAGCGGATTACGTCCCTAATACTTTCTGCCTTGTCATGAATCAAATTTTCTTCTGTCATGATTTCAGTATCGTAAAGAACATGTCTTTAATCAATTACTATTAATTTGTATAGATTGTATTTCTAAAGCCATACCCTTTACGTCATTCAGAGCTTGACCCAATCAAGTTCGGCATGACGGTTCGCAAAGTTAATGTTACTTGGATTGGTTTTCAAGCCTAGCTTTTTCAGTATTAATCTTTGAATAAAGGCAGCCGCAATAATCCTGCCGGTAAAGGCCGTATTCCCTGCTAAGTTCCAGGCTCCTTAAAAAACCGCCCTTCTTTTTAAAATCAGAAGTAAGGAAGCGCACCGAATTTTCTTCCTCAAGCTCGCTACCAATTTCATTTATCATCACGGAATCCTTGAAAGGACTAATGGAAAGCGTTGTGCAAAACCAGTCAAACTTGTTTTTAGCTGCATAAGCGTAGGCCTTTTTCATCCTGAATTCATAACAGCGCCTGCAGCGGATTCCTTTCTCTGCTTCCTGCTGAAGCTCCACTTCATTCAAGACATTTGTTGCCTCAAAAAAATCCTTTGGCTCGTAAGTAGAAACTACAATCTTAACCTTGTTTTTTACGGCTGGCTCAAAGCGGGGAATAAAGTCTTCCAGTTCATTCAGACGGCGCTCATATTCTTTTTTAGGATAAATGTTCGGGTTGTAATAAAAAATCGTAATGTCAAAATAAGATGAAAGATACTCTATAACATAAGAAGAGCATGGACCGCAACAGGCATGCAAAAGTAGCGTCGGCTTTTTTTCCTGA
>DEEV01000095.1:3108-3334 GCA_002350445.1 Treponema sp. UBA2869
GCCCTTTCATCGTCCTGTTAGCATAGCATTATTTTTACGATTGGGCAAACAGTTAAAAGTAAATGCAGGCAAAAAAAATACCGCAAGAAAAACTTTCTTACGGCTTTGAGTTGTACCGGGGAGACTTCGCAGCCAGTCATGTTGTTTGGTACAGACTAAAATAAGCGATACCCGTAGGGTGCAACATCCATAGGATATAAAAAATACCCCTCATGTGCCATGAAAC
>DEEV01000095.1:3552-3701 GCA_002350445.1 Treponema sp. UBA2869
GCAAAACTCCACGTGCATCTACGTAAGAGAGAAAAGTACTGTTGCTTATTCCTAGGGCAGCAGAAACTTCTTTTATCAAAAGCCCCCTGTAGTCAATTTCATCTCTTAACCGTTCTTTGAAACCCATGCTTTTATTGTATCAACATATT
>DEEV01000037.1:0-3790 GCA_002350445.1 Treponema sp. UBA2869
ATAATAGAGCATTGAGGCTGGGGTATCTTTTGTTGCATTTGTTGTGTATCCCGAAGTTGTAAGGAATTTTACGCTACTATTAAAATATACGGCTCCATTAATATTCGTACCACTGTCGGGGTATGCTGCAGAAAGATTTCCTCCGCTGATATAAGTTGAAATTGACAAACTATCTGGTGCGTCTTGTCCTTTTAAGGTGTAATAAACCGGTGCACTGCCATGTTTGGTTGATCCGCTTCTTATATAAGCCTTTCGGTTTGCTTTTATAGGGTCATTTGTCTGGAAAATATTGAATGCAGAATGTCTTCTGGATAGTTCATCATAAAATGGGAACATAGAAGAAGCATTTTTGCCGGTAGGGTATGCAATTTCGCTGAACGCTGTTTCAGTTGAACCATCAGACTTGATTTTTCCGGCATAAATGTGAGCGTTTTTTGGTGTTCCGCGACCTTCTGAATTTCTTTCGTATTCAAAGGTTACAAGATAAATCCAGTCTTTGTCTGCAACAACTTTAACAATCTGATGACCTTCAAAATCATAACTTCCATAATAGTCAAAACTTAAAAGGCTAAAAGGGAGTCCTGAATAAGTTTTCCATGCACCGTGATAGTTTTGTGTAACATCTTTGTAGCGTAATCCACCGTCAGCGCCGCAAATCAAAAGCTCCTTGCCGTCAGTAGAAGTGTAGCGGGTAATAGCTGTTATATCTCCTGAAACAGTAGGATCTTCCGGAACAACATCCATCATAACGCTCCAGTAAACCGGATCAAAACAGCCTGTAAAAGCAAGCGAAAGTATAGCTGAAAGTGTAATTACCTTAAAGAAATTCTTCATTTTGTTTAATCCTGTACTAGAAGTGATAGCGCATTCCTATTGCGGCAGTAAGAAATAGACCATGCCGGTCGAAACGACTTTCTTCATGATAAGTTGGAATCCATAAAAAGGATGAGGATAAGCCTACAGACCAGCTTTCTGCAAAACGGTAATAGGCTCCTGTTGTAAGTTTCATACAGAAAGCAGGAAAATAGTTTCTGCTTTGCCAGGTAAGGGCTGCAATACCAAAAGTTACATAGTTTGGAAATTCAAATTTTCCAACTGTAGGCTGGAACATTGCTCCAAATGTAATAGGAATCTGAATAAGCGGTTTATTTCCAATGGAAATATTGTCTGTTACCGAAACCTCGCCACCTGCTGCAAGCCAGCTTAAAATAAAACGATAATAACCAAGACTTGCGCCACCACCAACGTAAAGCTGACCTTCAAAATTTAATGGAAAAATCGGATACAAATCAAACTTAAGAAACTGGTCTCCAGGACCGTTTTGCTGGTAAACGTAGCCGTCGTCGTATTCGTCGCCTTCGTCATCTGCAAAAGTTGCTGCACAGCAAAGAATTAAAACTAGAAAAACAGAAAGAATTTTTTTCATCTTGCGACCTTTATTTGTATTCGGTATATTTTGATAGAAAATAATATACAGAATTTGATTAGTTTTATCAATAAAACAGAAATCAGTAAGGAAGGTTACATGAGCGCAGTTATTATCGACGGAAAACAGGTTGCGGCAGATGTCCGCGCAGAAGTTGCTGCAAAAGTTGCAGAGCTTAAGACAAAGGGAATTTCTCCATGTCTTGCAGTAATTCTTGTCGGCGAAAATCCTGCGAGCGTAAGCTATGTTACAGGAAAACAGAAGGCTCTTGCCGAGGTTGGTATGGTAGACCGTTCAGTACATCTTCCAGAAAGCACAACTGAAGAAGAGCTTCTTAAACTGATTGACGAGCTCAATGCTGATGATTCTGTCCACGGAATTCTTGTTCAGCTTCCTCTTCCAAAGCATATAAATGAAGAAAAAGTGATTATGGCAATTTCTCCGGAAAAAGATGTAGACGGCTTTCATCCTGTAAGCGTTGGTAACCTTATGATTGGGCGCCCAGGTTTTTTACCTTGTACGCCGCACGGAATCATCGTTCTTCTTAAAAAAGCCGGAATTGAAACAAGCGGTAAGCATGCAGTTGTAATCGGACGTTCTAATATAGTAGGGAAACCGGTTTCCATTCTTCTTGCCCGCAAAGACGTAAACTGTACTGTAACAATGTGTCACACCGGTACAAAAAATATGGCAGAAATTACACGACAGGCAGATATTATTGTAGTTGCAAGTGGTCATCCGCACACTTTAACCGGTGATATGGTAAAAGAAGGTGCGGTTGTAATTGATGTTGGCGTAAACCGTATTCCGGATTCTTCTAAAAAGTCAGGATTCCGCTTAATCGGCGACTGCGATTTTGATGATTTGAAGGAAAAAACTTCATTTATTACGCCTGTTCCTGGTGGAGTAGGCCCAATGACAATTGCAATGCTCATGCAGAATACACTTGAAAGTGCTGAAAGACGTCTTAAGTAATATTGCTGTTGTCTTTAAAGAAATGGCTCTGTCTTGCCGATAATCAAAAGGTAAAAATGACTTCTGGCCAGAAGATTGCTTTTAGTTTTTTGTCAGCAATAATACTTTTTACGGCGTTTGTCTTTACAACGCAGGCCCGGCTTTTTTCGCATCTGGAAACTAATTTCTATGCGCAGAAAAAAGTTTATGAAAGTGTTCAAAAGCTTGACAAAATTTCTGAAGGCTTTAATTCTTACATTACGAATGTCCTCAAAAAACTGCAGGAAAATGATGATTCCTACCTTAAAAATGCCTCTGTACGAAGCTATGCGTCTCAAAATCCGTCAGAAAAGGATGTTGCAGAGCGCAGAAGGCTTACAGAATCGCTTTTTGCAGAGCTGCCTGCACTGGAAGGAATAAGACTTATAGATAAAAACGGGCGTTCCCTTCATTTTTCTACCTTTGACAACACAGATGTGCTCAAAGTAAGCGGAATCAATAAAATTTACAAAAATTATAAGGATATTCAAAACGATGCCGGAGAAATTCCGTTTGAAAAGTTAGCATCAGCAGAAAAAAACAAAATCCTTCTTGATTCGGATCGAAGCCGCCTTGTAATTTCTCTGCCTTTCTGCTGGGTCGAAGGTCTTTATTTTGGAAATATAGTTTTTTATTTTAATCAGACTTCAATAGAACAGAGCTTTACGCAAAAGGACGGGCTTTCTCCGGGGCAGACTGTTTATATGATTTCTGAACCAGAAACTCTTGCGGGTGGTTTTGTAATTTCTATTCCTCAGGTATATAAGCAGGATTTTTCTGAGGCGGTTTTAAGGAACTGGAAAAATCTTCCTGCTGCAAATTCTGATTACACTACTTTGAGTCCTGTAAAAATAGGGCAGGCTTCTGACGGAACAAGCCTTGTTATGCTTAGCGCTTCTGAATCAAAATATTTTAAGGTTTCTCAACTTTTTACGGGAAATAATTTTGAACTTTCTGATGAAATTAAATTTACGGCTATGTGCTGCATTTTTATTTCACTGTTCCTGCTGTTTTTCCTTGTTTTAAGCTTTAGAAAAGAGCCTTTGGAAAGCCTTAAAAAAAGAGTAAAGAGAATTCAATACAATCTTGTAAAAGAATATTTTGACAATAAGGAAAGTATTGACTGGTCGTTAATTGTAAATCAGTTTAAAAATCGCAAAAAAGAAATGCGTTCTGAAATTTTCAAGAGTCTGCATGTATATTCAAAAAAACGACGGCAGGAACTTGATGAATTCCTTGAAAAAAACTGGAACGAAATTTTTGATGTGCTTGGTGCAAAAGAAAATCAGAGCGAAAAAACTTCTGAACGTGGCAGCGGTGGTGCAACTCTGGAAGAAATACGCCGTGTTATGGAAGAAGTGCTTCAGACTG
>DEEV01000037.1:3847-11903 GCA_002350445.1 Treponema sp. UBA2869
GTTGAAGAAATTGAAGAAATAGAAGAGATTGCAGACGCTGAAACAGTCGATGAAGTTGAAGAAATTGCTGATGCTGAACCAGTTGAGGAAATAGAAGAAATTGATGACGCCGAACCGGTAGAAGATGCTGAATCAATTGAAGATGTAGAAGAAATTGCAGATGCCGAACCGGTTGAAGAAATCTCAGAAGTTGAAGAAATAGAAGAAGCAGAGGAAGTTGCAGACGCTGAACCAGTTGAAGAAATTGAAGAAATAGAAGAGCTTGTAGACGCCGAGCCTGTTGAAAGTATAGAAGAAGTTGCTGATGCAGAAACTGTAAAAGAGCAGCCGGCGGCTGAAAATGTTGATGTTACCGAAGAATTTTCTGATGACATTGAAGATCTGGAAGGACTTGTTGAACTTGAAGAAATTCCAGACGGAGAAGTTCTTCTTTCTGAATTTGTTGATAATCCGGAAGAATATGGCGGCGGAATTATTGAAAAATCAGGTAAAATCGATCCGCTTACGGCATTGTTTGCTGCAAAACAGAATGAAATTAAATACAAGGAATCTAATGAAACCTTCTTTGAATCTGAAAATTTTGCCACGGTCGAAAACTGCTTTGCTGAATTAATTGGAATTGGTCCTGAATACACATACAAAAAAAATAAGGCTGATTCTTATCCGGAATTTAAAGTCTACTCACTTTCGGAAGATATTTTCGAAACTTCTGAAAATGAGTCAGAGATAGCGGAAAATATTTCTGAAATCATAGAAGAACTTCCTGCCGAATTACCGGAACCGGATGTTAAACCTTATTTTGCAATGACTCAGTTTGCTTCCGATATTTCCGAACTTGAAGAACTAAAACCAGAAGAATCAAAGACAGAGGATAACAGTGTTATTAATGAAGATAACGGTGTTTTCTCTATTGCCGAAAACCTAAAGTGTTCTGGAGTTGACGTAGATCAGAACTTTAAGAATCTTGTAGATTCTGTGCTTAATTGAAAAGCAGGGATTTATTCATTATAATTTCCCTTAATTATGAAAATTACGTTAAAAAATCTTTTTAAGGCATATATTTCTGCAGACGGAATTACAAAAGTTCAGGCTGTAAACGATATTTCGCTTGTAATTCCTTCGAATCAGATTTTTGGAATTATTGGAAAAAGCGGAGCTGGAAAATCTTCTTTAATCCGTCAAATAAGTATGATGGAACATCCTGATTCCGGCGAAGTCTGGTATGACGACGAGAGAGTAGATAATCTTTCTGAAAAAGAACTTATTTCACGACGACGCAGAATTGGAATGATATTTCAGAATTTTAATCTTTTTAGTTCCCGTTCGGCTGCACAGAATATTGCTTACCCTATGGAAATTTGCAAGGTTCCAAAGGATGTGATTGAAAAGCGTGTTGATGAACTTCTGGAAATTGTAGAACTTTCTGATCGTAAAGATGCAAGAATAAGCACTTTGAGTGGCGGTCAGAAACAGCGTGTTGCAATTGCCCGTGCCCTTGCAAATAATCCGGATATTCTTTTTTGCGACGAAGCAACAAGCGCACTTGACCCTCAGACTACAAAATCAATTCTCGACTTAATCCGTAAAATTCAAACTAAAATGAACCTTACGGTTGTAATGATTACGCATCAGATGGAAGTTGTTCGCGATGCCTGTTCTCAAGTTGCAGTTGTAAATGACGGAAAACTTGTAGAAACCGGCTTTGTAAAGGATATTTTCCTTTCGCCAAAATCNNCTTTCGCATATTGGTTCAAACATGCCAGCAAATGCTGAAAATGAAAATAATTCCGATGCTTCCGGTGCATTTGTAAGATGGTCGGAAGATGGTGGAGCTTATGAACTTGGATTTCCTGAAGACCAGCAGGGCGCGCCGGTTCTTAGTCAGATGTCAAAAATGTTCAATGTTGATTTTAACATAAGGGCTGCCGGTGTTCAGACTTTGAGCGAAGGTTCAATAGGCAGAATGATTCTTGATATTACAGGTCCTGATGAACAGAAGGCCGTTGAGTTTTTGAAGCAGAAGGGTATCGTTGTTTCAAAATCTAATTAAGCAGATTACAGAGTGAGGAAGACATGTTTAGTTCACAATTTATAAAATATATAACCGTAATAGGGACGGCAACAGGACAGACTCTTGTAATGGTTTTGTTTTCTACACTGTTCAGTATGCTACTTGGTATTCCGCTTGGAATAATTCTTTGCGCAACAGATTCTCAAACCGGGTTAAAGCCAAACAAACCTCTAAATCAGACACTTTCGATTATTATAAATATTTTAAGGGCAATGCCTTTTATTATTCTTGTAATTGTACTTTTCCCGTTTACACGCTTTATTGTTCATACTGCAATTGGTACAAAAGCTTCTATAGTTCCTCTTACAATTGCGGCCGCACCTTTTGTTGCGCGCGTAATAGAATCTGCGCTTAAAGAAGTTGATCCTGGAGTTATTCAGGCGGCACGTTCAATGGGGTCTACAAATTTTCAGATTATTTTTAAGGTGCTTTTGCCAGAAGCTATGCCTGCAATTGTAAACGGCATAACACTTACAATCATAAACCTTATAGGCTATTCTGCAATGGCTGGAGCTGTAGGCGGCGGCGGACTTGGTGACGTTGCAATTCGCTTTGGTTATCAGCGCTGGATGCTTGACTATATGTACGGTCCTGTTGCAATTATCCTGATTCTTGTAGAAATCATTCAGTTGGTTGGAACTTACATTGCAAACAGAATGCAGGCAAAACGTTAAAAATAAAAAAAAGACTGCCGAAAATTACATTTTGTAATCTGGCCGCCGTTTTTTATGTTTTTTTCTATAAAACAAAACACTAATTTTGTGGTAGTTTCGAGGACCTTAACCACCGTTATTTAATACTACTCGTTGTTGTTGATGTAAGTCTGCATCAGCTGTACAAAAAGGTAGATTTTCTTGTAAATGCCTACGCTGAATTCTTTCATAGGAGCTTCAATAAATTTTTCAAGCTCCTTCCAGTTTTGAACAATTATTGGTTTAGGCTGACTGTAGTCTTCTATAAGCTGCTTAAGGGTTTTTCCAATTGTAATAAGATTTTGTGTACATTTAAGAATGTATCCCTTTGCAATATCGTTTCCGTCGGTTATAACTCTGTTAATGATATTTTCTGCACCATGATCGTGCGCTGTTTTTGGTAAAAGAGTTTTAATTTTCATACCGAACGAACCGTCATCTGAAAATCCTTCATCAAATGCGGTAATTTCATCAGAAGCTTTGAGCAGTTCCTGGTAAGAATTGGACATTGGAGCAGAAAGACTTGCATCCCACTGACCACGAATTACAACAACATCGTAAAATTCGCGAATATCTTTTTTAAGGTATTCTACAAGGAAAGTTTTAAGATAATTCAGCGGTTCTGCGTATTCAAGAATTGTAAGGTCTTTCTTTTCGAGAGCCGGATTATATGCTGTTGTGTAATAACGAAGACTCTGAGGTGCTGCTGTTCCAAAAATCTGCATACAGATAGAATTTGCTTTAGATTCCTTCTGATCATAGCTGATTTTATTAAGAAGGGCATGAGTGTCGTTTTGAATTTTGTCTACATAAGGTTCAACAATTGATTCAAAATGGAATTTAACTTCTGTCTGATAAGACGGATCCTGTCCAATATGCTGAATAATAAGGTCAAGTGAACGGGAAAGCTGAATTGCGCGGATTTTTGCAAGAATTTTTTTCCAGGTTGCAAAAGCTACAACTTCTTTACCCTGTGTTGCCTTGAACATTTCAAAAAGGTCGCCCCACATAATTGTTTCGTCTGTAAGGGCATATGCAATAGAAACAAAATCCTTAAGGTCGTCAAGAATATATTCCGCATTGATTTTATCCAGCCGAGGCATTGCATTAAAAGAAAATTCCTGCATTGTGGAATCATACTTTTTAAGTATCATGTAGTAATCAAAACAGCAGAAATCTCTAAAAAGTGTAAAGGCTTTGTTCAGGTTTTCAGCTTTTGCGGCTCGTTCACCGTCAAAATCGTTTGTAAATGCCTGAAGACGTTCTTCTGTTTCCTGCTGAAGTTTTGAAATTGGAATCTGCTTTGACATTTCAAGAATTTTCTGTTCATCAAGCTGTTCTACAAGGGCAAGCTGATTCTGGGAAAGTGAATAGTTAAGAATTTGACGCTTGAATATGGCAGGATTCTGAGCGTTTTTTATCATAAGTTGTGCCGGTGCTATAACCTTGTAAATTTCGAACATAAGTTTTCCGAATGGAGCGAGCATTTCGCCGCCGGCCGGCTTATAAAAACTGTGAAATTTTGATTTTGATATATTTTTTGCAATAATTTTAAGCTTTCGTTTTTTTTCTGCTTCCGGATTTGAAGATTTAAACAGCGATGCAATGATTGCCTGAAAAAAACTTTCTTTATCTTCTGAATGAGCCTGTCCGCTCTTTGAATTATTGTCGTTTGCCATTCTTTAAATATATTTCAATTCTCAGGATAATTCAAGCAGAAGTTGTATCTATGGAACAAAGTGTGCGTTTTAGCTATACTTGTATCGTTTATAAAATTCATTTGTTATTCCCTTTGGTGGGATTTTATAAGGAGCAGAATAATGAAGAAAATTGCATTGTCTATTGTATTTGGAGCTTTGATGACAGCTTCTCTGGCAGCATATAATCCGCCGGCAGGAGGAGAAAGCCTGTTTAATCTTTCCAGCCCAAAAAATCTTTCGGGCGGAGCAACTGCGGCTGGAGGTCCTATTTTTTCAGCAACTGCAGATTCTCTTAATGTAAACCCGGCTTTAACAGGTCGTGAACAGCGCGTTGCACTTAATGCCGGATACACAGCTCTGTTTTCAAGCGAATCTAAAAATGAATCAAACTTTGGAAGTGCTGCACAGCTTGGAATCCTTATTCCTACACGTTATTTTGTTTTCAGCGGTTATACAAATGGTACATTTATTGATTTTTACGAAATGCATGTTGGAAACAGCTTTAATGCACGTGCCGGTCTTGCAAAAGAAATTATGGAAAATCTTGTAATTGGTCTTAGTGCAAACGGAGGTTTTGCATGGGGACACGATTCTGACTGGCTTCTTGGTGCAAATGTTGGTGCGCTTTACACACTTGGCGACCTTGGTTTCCTTAAAGATTTCAGAATTGGTGCTTCGGTATTAAACCTTGGTAAAAATTATAAAGATTTGAAGCTTTTTGGAATGGATGCAACAGAATCAATTTCTGATTTCCCTACATTCCTTACATTAAAGGGTGGTGTAGCTGCAAGCGTATTTAGAAACGATACTCTTGATATTGCAGTTGCCGCAGATGTTACAACACCGTTCTTCCAGAATATCATCCTTGATTTTGCAGCCGGCGTTGCAATTAAGGACATGGTTTTTGTAAATGTTATGGAAACCGTAAATTTCCGCGAAATTGCTAACAGTCATAAAATGTTTATTCCTGCAATTGGCGTAAGCTTTAAGTTTGACCTGAACTTCCACGGAAATTCTTATGCAGAAAAGAATGACTGGGCAGACAGCGAAATGGTTGTTTCAGGTGCATTCAAGACAATGTATGATTCTGTTTACGCAGTTTCTGGTGGAGCAGATTTGTATCTTGGTAAGGAAGATACTGATGCTCCAGAAATTCACTTGTTTGGTGATGACGAAGACTAATTCAGCTTTTTACAACCGCTAATGCGGATTTTTTATAGGAGCTTAGTATATGCAAAAGATTAAAAATAAGTTTGCAAAATTACTTTTGCCTTTGATTCTTGTGCCATGCCTGGTTTTTGCAGCACCTAAGTATATTTCGCCTAATAACGACGGTATCCAGGATGAACTTGTAATTCCGCTTAATATTTCCGAAAAGCGTTATATTCAGGCGTGGAGTCTTGTGATTATGGATGAAAATCACAAGGTTGTAAGGACAATTGGTAATAAAATTGCACTTCCGACAAAGCTTAATGCGAAATCATTCTTTAAGCAGCTGGTTTCTGCAAAATCTGGTTGTGTTGTTCCTGAAACAGTTTCATGGAATGGTGCTATGGATAACGGAGAAACTGCTCCGGACGGTCTGTATTACTATTACATCACCGCAACAGACGATAACGGAAATACCGGTAAGTCAAAGGAACTTCAGGTTTATATAGACACAATTGCTCCAGAGATTGAACTTGTTCAGCCGTCAGATAAAATTTTTGGTGAAGGCGAGAAGATTTCACTTAAAATTAAGCAGACAGGTTCAAAGGAAGATGAATGGGATGGAGTTTTCCGTTCTGTTGACGGTAAGGAAATTCGTGTTTACAAATGGCAGAATTCTGAACCTATGGAATNNCATTCAGCTGGTTTGGTACAGATGATGCTAACGCTCAGATTAAAGACGGCGTTTATTCATACGAAATTTCTGCAACTGACCGTGCTGGAAACAAAAGTTCTGCAACAATTCAGAATATTATTTACTCAGCTGATAAACCTGCTACAAACCTTGTAGTAAACGGTTCTCGATATTTTTCTCCTAAAACAGACAGCAGCATTCAGGACGTAAAATTTTCTGTTTCTATTCCTGTTCCAGATCCACGAACCGGAAATAAACTTGTAGAATGGGCTGTTAATATAGAAGATTCCAACGGAAAAGTTGTAAAAAGCTTTAATCAGAATTTGAATGGAGCAAATCCTCCTTCTTCAATAGTGTTTGACGGAACAGATTCTTCTGGAAAGCTTCTTGCAGACGGCGAATATAAGGCAAATGTAACTGCAAAGTATCTGAACGGTTATGTTCCTGCAAAAATCTCTTCGCCTGTTCTTGTTCTTGATACAGAAAAGCCTGTTGCTCAAATTAGACCTTCTGTAAATGCATTTGGAGCCGGTTCAAAAGCAAGCGTAACTTATACAGTTCAGATTGCGCCAAGTGCCGGAGCACCTGTAAACGAGTGGAAGGCTGAGGTAAAAACAGAAGATAAATCAAAAACTGTAAAGACATACAAATTTGGTTCTTATGTGCCGGAAAATATTGTATGGAACGGAATTGCAGATAACGGTGAAATTGCACCAAAGGGTAAATATACTCTTGTATTGACCGGAACAGATTTAGCCGGAAATATTGGTGGCGGAGAATCTGCTGACCTTGTAACTTTTGATACCACAGAAGCAAAACTTCTTCTTGCAATGTCAGATTCTGCTTTCTCTCCTAATGGAAACGGCGTAAAAGATACAATTTCGTTTATGCCTGTAACTCAGACAAAAGACATTGTTTCTTACAACTTTGTAATTAAGGGTAAAGGCGGAAAAGCTGTTTATACTGTAAATTCTTCTACAGCACTTCCTGCAAATTTTGTGTGGGACGGAAAAGATTCTTCTAAGATCCTTTGTGCTGATGGAACTTACACTGCAGAACTTTCTGTAACAGCGGCAAACGGTTCTACAGCAACAGCTGTNNGTAACTTCAGAATTTGCACTTGATACTGTTTCTCCAAAACTGGTTGCTTCAACAACATGGAACTGCTTTGCTCCAAAAGTTGAATCAAGTAAACAGCAGACTCTTCCTGTAAAAATTTCAGAATGTACTTCGGAAGCTCTCTGGACAGCAGAAGTTAAAGATTCAAAAAATGCTTCTGTACGCAAATTTACATGGAGCGGAAAAGCAGACAGTATAACCTGGGATGGTCTTAACGAATCTGGAAATATTGTTCCAGATGGAAAATATACACTTGAAGTGTATTCAACAGATGATGCAGGAAACTCGTTTAAGACTCAGATTGCAGGAATAACAGTTGATACACGCGAGCCAAAAGCATATATCACTTCTGAATACGAAGGAATTTCTCCTAATGGTGACTCTGCATTTGATACTCAGAAATTTGACATCAAAACAAGCGTAAAAGATAATCTTGTTTCATGGAGCGTAAATGTAAGGCGCGAAGACGGAAAAGCTGTTTATACATGGACTGAAAAAGATTCTGCAAATCTTCCTGAAACAATTACCTGGAACGGCGCCGACAAAGACGGAAAAGTTGTAGAAGGCACTTTGAGCGGAACTCTGGACATAGCTTATGCAAACGGAACATCGGTTTCAGCATATTCAGCAC
>DEEV01000037.1:11936-15376 GCA_002350445.1 Treponema sp. UBA2869
CTTAAGGTTCAGACTGCAACTGCAAATTCCGGCGAAAACGGATACTTTAGCCCAGATAACGACGGCGTAGATGATGATCTGTTTATTAAACTTACCGGCTCTACAAAGGCAAAGATTAAGGACTGGTCATTCATTGTTTACGATCCTAAAGGCAAGGAATTCTGGCGAAATACTGGAAAATCACAGATTACAGAACGCCTTGTTTGGGACGGACTTAGTAACGTTCAGAAAGATGCAAACGGAAATGCTGACCGCGTTCAGTCTGCAATGGATTATCCTTACAAGTTTACTGTAACTGATAATCTTGGAATGACTTCTTCTATTGAAGGTGTAATTCCTGTTGACGTGCTTGTGATTCGCGAAGGAAATGTACTTAAGATGGCTGTTCCTTCAATCATCTTCGAAGCAGATGCGGCAAACTTCCAGAATGTTTCTGCTAAGCTTTCTAAAGAGCAGGTTAACAAAAACGTTGCTATTCTTAAACGAATTGCAGAAATTCTTAAGAAGTTCAAGGATTATAAGGTTCTGATTGTAGGTCATGCAAACAAACTTACAGATAATCCTGACGAAGAAACTACAGNNAACTACAGATAATATGCGTGAATGGGGCCGAGGTCTTATGCCGCTTTCTAAGGAACGTGCAGATGCAATTAAAGCTTATCTTTCAAAGAAGGGTGTAAATGCATCGTCACTTTCTACAGAAGGTCTGGGAGGAACAAAGCCTGTTGTTAATCCAAAAGATAAGGATAATAACTGGAAAAACAGACGCGTAGAATTTATCTTGAATAAATAGTTTTATTTGTGAATTAAAACAAAGAACGCATCGTACAGAAAATGTATGGTGCGTTTTTTTTTTTTTTTATAAATTTGCTGATTCCAGACGTGGAAGATAATGCTTAAGCGGGCAGGGGCAAAATATTATTACCACTTTAGAACAAGCCCGTCGTATGCAGGTAAAGCTGTGCTGTTTTTAAGCCCCGGAAATTCCTTAATATGTTTTTTTATATAAGTTTTAACGTCTTTGTGGCTTGTAAGATGGGTAAGGGGAGTAAGCCAGACATGATTTGGACAAACTTTTTCTGCGGCAGAAAGTGCCTGTAGAAAATTAAAATGAGTCGAATGTTCTTTTATCCTTAATCCGTCAATTACAAGATGTTCTAAAATGCCGGCATTTTGTTTTATAAGGTTTATTGAACTTTCGGGAATAAAACTGCAGTCTGTAAGGTATGCCGCAGATTTTTTTACACCGTTTTGCGTGTGGGTAAGCAGCCAGCCTGTAGTTTCCAGGTGTCCATGCATCATAGGAATTGGAGTAACAGTAGTATTTCCAATATTGAAAGGTTCGTGCGGTTTGTTCAGCGTGATTTTTGCCCTGCCGCCACCTTCTTTTACCGGTTTAAAAAGATAGTCAAATTTATTTTTAAGGTCATTTTCTGTTGTTTCGTTTGTATAAATTGGAATTGGTGGTGCAAAATAGCCCTGATGTTTTGTGTCATCCGGGACTTTTGGTAAATCAAAAGAAAAAATGCGTAAGTCGTCAAGGCCAAACATGTGGTCTGAATGATTGTGAGTTAAAAGAACTGCATCAAGCTTTTTGATTTTGTATTTAATGGCCTGCATACGGAATTCCGGCCCGGTATCAATTTGAATAAGTTTTCCGTCATCTCCTGTGATACAGGCTGCGCTTCTGAATCGTTTGTCTTTTTTGCTTTTAGAACGGCATACCTTGCAATCGCATCCTATTACGGGTACGCCATGACTTGTTCCTGTACCAAGAAGAATTAATTTCATATTTTTAGTATAACACAGTTTTCTGTAATTTACTATTATAGAAAATTTCATTAAAATATTCGGGTTAATATTTTTTGTAAGAGGTAAAAAAGTGAATTCTGGCTCGATGATTTTTCAGCAGTTGATAAACGGGCTGTCGCTTGGAAGTATTTACGCTTTAATTGCTTTGGGCTATACAATGGTTTACGGAATTGTAAAGCTTATAAATTTTGCGCACGGTGATGTTATGATGATGGGCGCTTATGCTGGCTATTTTGTGCTTGCCGCAATGGGCGCCACAGTTGCAGGAATGGCATGTTCGCTTGTTGTTTCCATGCTTTTTTGTGCGCTGCTTTCCCTTGTAATTGAACGTTTTGCTTACAGGCCATTAAGAAATGCTCCACGCCTAAATTCTCTTATTACGGCAATTGCAATGGAACTTATCCTTCAGAATGTAATGCGTGTTTTGCCGTTTGTAGGACCAAACCCTCGTCCTTATCCTACTATGGAACTTAAAAATTATTCAATTGGATCCGTTTCTGTTTCTAACCTTCAGCTGATTGTTATTATTTCTGCCGCAGTTCTTATGGTTATATTGAACTTTATTGTAAATTATACAAAAACCGGTAAAGCAATGCGCGCCGTTTCTTTTGATTTGGGCGCTTCAAGCCTTATGGGTATAAGCGTAAACAAGACAATTGCAATAACTTTTGTAATTGGTTCTGTGCTTGCGGGGGCCGGAGGAATTCTTTATGCAACAGCATATCCTCAGATTGATCCTGTTATGGGATATATGCCTGGCTTAAAAGCGTTTGTCGCGGCTGTTCTTGGAGGAATTGGTTCTATTCCTGGCGCAATGGTTGGCGGTGTTCTGCTTGGCGTTGCAGAAACACTTACAAAAGGTTTTATTTCTTCTCAGTATGCAGATGCAATTTCATTTTCAATATTGATTGTAATTCTTCTTGTAAAACCTACCGGAATCTTTGGTAAAAAACGAACTGTAAAAGTTTAGGGCAGAGGTGAAATAATGAAAAATACTTTTATTCGAAATACAATTCTTCTTTCAATTCTTGCTTTTCTTGCCCTCGTAGTACCTTCTGTTCTTATTAAGCTTGGTGCAATTAATGCTTATACGGCTCAGATTTTTACCCTTGCAGGAATAAATGCAATTATGGCATTAAGCGTAAACATAATCTGCGGAATTACAGGACAGCTTTCGCTTGGACAGGCCGGCTTTATGGCTATAGGCTGCTATTCAACAATTATTTTGACGCAGACAGTACATTTGCCTCTTTTTGCAAGCATTGTTCTTGCCGGCATTATTACAGCTTTTTTTGGCTTTTTAATTGGTTTTCCTACACTAAAACTTGACGGTGACTATCTTGCCATCGTAACGCTTGGCTTTGGTGAAATTATCCGCGTTGTTCTTGTAAATATGAAGGCTATAACCGGCGGACCAAACGGCAAACAGTTTAATACTTTACTTGGTTTTAATCCTACTCTGGCTTTTTTTGTAATTACAGCATCTCTTCTTTTGATTGTAGTTCTGGTTCAGAATTTTGTACGCTCAACTTACGGACGCGCAATTCTTGCTGTTCGTGATGATGAAATTGCTGCAAATTCAAGCGGAATTGCAGTTTTCAGATACAAAATGATTGGTTTTGTAATTG
>DEEV01000037.1:15427-21398 GCA_002350445.1 Treponema sp. UBA2869
AAGCCTGAGCAGGCTTCTTTTAATAACTCAATCAATTATTTGATTTATGTAGTTCTTGGCGGAATGGGGTCTACCACAGGTTCAATTCTCGCAGCTTATGTTTTGACCTTCCTTCAGGAATTTTTGCGCTTCCTTAAGAATTTCAGACTTTTGATTTATCCTTTAATTTTGATTGCAGTAATGCTCTTTAGACCTCAGGGACTTTTAGGCTACAAGGAAATTTCTTTTGTTAAGCTTTATGAAAAAATCAGACAGAAAATAAGTTCTAAAAAACAGGAGGAAAATGCATAATGGAAAAACTTTCAGTTTTAAAGGCAGTTGATATTTCGATTGTTTTTGGCGGACTTACAGCAGTCAGTAAATTTTCCTGTGACCTTAAAGAAGGTGAACTTGTAGGACTTATTGGCCCAAACGGAGCCGGAAAAACTACAATTTTTAATATGTTGAGCGGAGTTTATACTCCAACAAGTGGTCAGATTCTTTTTAATGACCGTAATGGAAAAATTGTTGAAATTAATAAAAAAAATCCGTCGCAGCTTAACAAAATGGGCATTGCACGAACTTTTCAGAATATCAGATTGTTCAATAGTCTTACGGTTGCAGATAATGTAAGAATTGCGCTTCATAATCAGCGGCTTGTAAATCCTATTGATGTACTTTTGCGCTTGCCAAAATTCCGTCGCGATGAAAAATTGATGAACCAGAAGGTAAATCAGATTCTTGCAATCTTAAAGCTTGATGATAAAAAAGACGAGCTTGCAAAAAATCTTCCTTATGGCGAACAGCGTAAACTTGAAATTGCACGCGCACTTGCTTCTTCTCCAAAACTGCTTTTGCTGGATGAACCTGCGGCTGGAATGAATCCTCAGGAAACAGAAGAACTGCGTCAGATGATAGAGCTTATCCGCAAGGAATTTAATCTTACCGTTCTTTTAATTGAACACGATATGAAATTTGTAATGGGAATCTGCGAGCGTCTTATGGTTCTGGATTATGGACGAAAAATTGCAGAAGGGTTGCCGGCAGAAATAAAGGCAAATCCGGAAGTAATTAAGGCATATCTTGGAAGCGATGCGGATGTTGTTTAAGCGGAGGTAAATGATGTTAAAAGTTGAAAATCTTACAGTAAATTATGGAGCAATCCGTGCGCTTAAAAGCATTTCCTTTAATGTAGAAAAGGGCGAAATAATCACTTTGATTGGTTCAAACGGAGCTGGAAAAACAACAACCCTTCATTCTATTTCGAATCTTGTAAAAAAGCAGGGTGGAACAGTTTGTTTTAAGGGCGAAGATATTACAGAACTTTCTGCAGATAAAATTGTTACAAGACACCTGATTCAGGTTCCAGAAGGACGAAGAATCTTCCTTAATCTTTCGGTAAAGGAAAATCTTGAGCTTGGTGCTTTTTTGCGCAAAGATAAAAAAGGCATTGCCCGCGACATGGAAAAAGTTTTTGAATATTTTCCGCGTATGAAGGAACGTATTAAACAAAACGCGGGAACACTTTCCGGCGGTGAACTTCAGATGCTTGCAATGGGCCGCGCGCTTATGGCTCAGCCGGAGCTTTTGCTTTTGGATGAACCTAGTATGGGGCTTGCACCAATTTTTGTTGATGAAATCTTTGAAATAATTAAAAAAATCAATAAAGACGGTACAACAATACTTTTAGTAGAGCAGAATGCATTTAAGGCTTTGTCAATTGCGAACAGAGGGTATATACTTGAAACTGGCGAAATTACAAAAAGCGGCGATGCAAAGCAGTTAATTTCGGACCCTGCAATAAAGAGCGCATATTTAGGAGGCTGATATGATAATTAAAGACGTTATGACAAAAAATCCTGTTTGTGTTTCTGAAGACACAAGCATTGTTGAAGCAAACGAAATTATGTTAAAAAACGGATTCGGAAAGCTTCCTGTTTTAGACAAATCAAAAAAACTAGTTGGAATTATTACAAAAAAAGATATAGCAAAGGCTTCTCCGTCTTCGGCAACTACACTAGACAAATATGAGATAAATTCTCTTCTTGAAAAACTTACTGTTGCAAAATGCATGACAAAAAAGGTAATTGTTGTTTCTCCGGAAGAAGTTGTGGAAGAAACTGCAAAAATCATGGTTGATAATGAAATTGGCTGTGTTCCGGTTGTAAGCGATGATATTGTAGTTGGAATTGTAACAGAAAGCGACCTTTTTGCATTGTTTACTGCTATGTTCGGTGCCGGTTATAAAGGTGTGCGCGCAAATTTCTATATGCAGGATAAACCGGGCGAGCTTTCTGCACTTGTAAAGTGTCTTGCAGAAAAGGGTGCCAATATTGTGGCTGTAATTACACGTGAATCTGAAAAACCAGGTTCAAGACGTGTTACAATCCGCGTTACAGATATAGATGAAAAATCTATGAAGCAGATACTGGACGAAAACAGTGCGGAAATAATTGACTTGCGTGTGGTTTAATGGATATCTATACTACTAACATCCTTAGAGAATATTTTGCCGAAAAAGAAGACGTTTTTACCATTGAGCAGTTTTGTAAGGAAATAAAACTGCGCGGGCTAAAAATAAACAAAACTACAGCCTACGATGTTCTGCGTTCTTCGAATTACGTTTTTGCACTTGTAAATAATGAATATATTACACGGGCCGGCGTGTTTAAATACCGCTGGTTCAGTTTTAAACCTTCAAAGGAAGAGGTTGAAAAAGGTGCTGTTCTAATAGGACACAGATGTCTTCCTTTTATAAATCCTGATGTTTCTCCAGATAGTGTAAATGTTGTTGCAAACGGACGTCCTGTAGAAAGTACGCCAACAGTGTTTTCCATGAATCTTGCGCTGGACACTTTTACGCTTTACGGGGAAGGTTATGTTTTGCCTTATATTATGAACGATAAGGCAAATGACGAAGTCCCTNNATGATGAAGTCCCTCTTTCTTCTGTTCAATACTCACTTCCAAAAGAACTTAAACTTACCTCCTGGCCATTGAGTCAGATTGCCGGTAGTAAAAACTTTGAATATGGCGACAGAATTCTTTGTCGTGTAATTGACTGGTATTCGAATCAGGTTGAAATGATTGTTCAAAAGCAGGAAGCGTCTAAAATGCAGGTTTCCAGCGAAGTAATAGAACGCGAAAACTGGTATTCTTTTTTTGAAGAGGGACTTTTACAGAGTTTTGACAAAAACGGGCCTGCCGAATCTATAGAAGAACAGCTTGCTTTCTTATATCTTGAAAATCAGGAACAATTGTGCATTAAAAACTGTGGTTCTGCCGAAGAATTCTTAAAGCATACAAATAAAATTGGATTTTCGCCGTTTGGTGTTGAAACAAGAATTTGGCGCGACGGCGAAGATGTGCCGTATATTGGTGAATGGAATAAAAATTACACAAAAGATATTCTTATGACAGAGCTTTCTGTAAATTTTATTCCGCCTGTAATAGATGCGTTTCTTGAAGATTATATTTACCGCGAGAAAAGCCGTTTAAAAATGGAGCCTTTATCGGACCTTCTGCTTAAAATTTTCCCTGAAGAATTAAATATGACCGAAAATGAAAGGCAGCTAGTGTTATTGAATATAGAAAAACGGCGTGATATACTTCTAAAGGATTATAATCAGTTTAGTGATCATCCGGTGGCAGAAGTGAGAAGAAATGCAATAAAGCTTTTTTCAGAAGTAAGTTCGCTTCTTTGTTCTATAGGATGTTCAGGAATTGACGTGCAGGAGTTTCCTCAGCAGGAGTTGATAATTCTTACGCAGCTGTATAATCATATTGCAAAGCTTCTTGAAGAGGTAGAAACAAAATATCTTCGTACTTCTTTTCCAAAAGAAGACGTAGAACTTTCGCTTGAAGGCATGAAAGATACGTTTGAAGATATTTCGGGCAGTCTTATTTGTTCGCTTAAGAATAATAAATATAAGGGATTTGAATTATTAAAATAGAGGGTATAAAAGTATGAATGAATCAACTGATATTGCAAAGCTTATTCATCGTGGCGGTGTGTTTAAAGGTGTAGAAGGTAAAACTCCGCAGGAAATTTATGAAAAATTCAGTAAATTAATAGATTTACCCGATGGTATGTCTTCAGAACAAGTTTATAATGCTTTATGTGCACGTGAAGAAGTTTTGAGCACTGCTGTAGGTAACGGAATTGCGCTGCCTCACGCTCGCTCTCCTTTAATCAAAGAGGAAAAAGATCAGAGAATATGTGTTATTTATCTGAAGAATCCTATCGATATGAAGGCTCCAGATGAACGTTCTGTTTTTGTAATGTTTGTTCTTCTTACATTCAATCCTCAGGTTCATCTGAAAATACTTTCTTCTCTGGCCGGTTTATTTGCAAATGTAAGGTTTAGAAAAGCCCTCGAAGATAATGCGGACGAACAGACTCTTTCTGCATTAATAAACGAACTGGACTAAGTTCTTTCCTTAGGTTTTGTAAAAACAATTTCTAGTAATATTTTTAGAGGTTTCAAAATGAACAAAAAAAGCATTGAAGCTGTAGCACTTTCTATTAGAAGTTTGTCTATGGATGCTATTCAGAAGGCTAAATCAGGACACCCTGGTCTTCCGCTTGGAGCTGCCGAAGCTGCAGCTGTACTTTACGGAGAGGTTTTAAAACACAATCCTGCAGATTCTTATTGGGCAGACAGAGACAGATTTATTTTGTCGGCAGGACACGGTTCAATGCTGCTTTATTCTATTCTGCACATTGCAGGATATAAAGTTTCTATGGACGATATTAAGTCTTTCCGTCAGGTTGGTTCAAAATGTCCTGGACATCCTGAATATGGCGAAACAGACGGTGTTGAATGTACAGCCGGTCCTCTTGGACAGGGTGTTTCTATGGCAGTGGGAATGGCTGTTGCTGAATCTATGCTTGCTGCCCGCTTTAATACTGCAAAACATACAATCGTAGATCATTACACATATTCTTTGGTTGGTGAAGGTTGTCTTCAGGAGGGTGTTGCTTCTGAAGCTTGTTCACTTGCCGGAAACCTTAAACTTGGAAAACTTATTGTTTTGTATGACCAGAACAAAATTTCTATTGATGGTTGTACAGATATTACATTTACAGATGACATTGCTAAACGTTACGAAGCTTACGGCTGGCAGGTTCTTAAAGGTGATATGTATGATGTAGAAGGCATGGTAAAGCTTATTAACGAAGCTAAAGCTTGTAAAGATAAGCCTTCTTTGATTATGCTTAAATCTGTAATTGGAAAGGGGGCTCCAAAAGAAAATACTGCAGATGTACACGGTGCTCCACTTGGAGATGATGGTGTAAAAGCTGCAAAGAAAAAGCTTGGACTTCCTGAAGATAAGGATTTTTACGTTCTTCCTGAAGCTTACGAATATTTTAAAAACAAGGCAAAGGAATGTGCAAAGCTTGAAAGTGAATGGAAAAAGACTTTTGATGACTGGGCAAAGGAAAATCCTGAGCTTAAAAAACAGTGGGATGCTTTCCATTCTGATTCTGCTACTGCAAATGTTCCTGATTTTGAATACAAGGTAGGAGACGCATGCGCTACACGCGATGCTTCTGGCAAAGGTCTTAATATGATTGCTGCCCGCTACGGAAACCTTGTTGGTGGTTCTGCAGACTTGATGGGACCAAATAAAACTGCATTCAAAGATTATGACGAAGGAACATTCAGCCCTGCAAACAGAAAAGGTCGTACAATTGAATTTGGTATCCGTGAATTTGCAATGTCGGCTGTTTGTGCCGGTATTTCTCTGCATGGCGGTTTGAGACCATTCTGTGCAACATTCCTTGTATTTGCAGATTATCTGCGTCCATCTTTGCGCGTTGTTTCTTTGATGAAGCAGCCTGTAATCTACGTATTCACACACGATTCAATCTACGTAGGTGAAGATGGTCCTACACACCAGCCAATTGAAACTATGACTTCATTGCGCGCTATTCCAGGTGTTCAGGCTATCCGCCCAGGTGACCCTGAAGAATCTATGGAAGCATGGAA
>DEEV01000037.1:21451-21679 GCA_002350445.1 Treponema sp. UBA2869
CAGTGGAGAAAGAACATGGCAGAAAAAGGTGCTTATGTAGTACAGGAAGGTTCTGCAAACCCTGATATTACAGTTCTTGCAAGCGGTTCAGAAGTTAATATGGCACTTTCTGCAAGCAAACTTGTAAGCGGAAAATCTATTCGTGTAGTTTCTGTTCCAGATCTTAAAAAGTTCTCTCAGCTTTCAAAGTCTGAACAGTCAGCAATTATTGGAAATACAAAGCGCGTA
>DEEV01000028.1:0-963 GCA_002350445.1 Treponema sp. UBA2869
AAACCATTAGCAGACAGAGTTCTTGTTAAAAACGACAAAGCAGAAACAAAAACAGCCGGCGGACTTATTATTCCGGAAGCTGCTCAGGAAAAAACACAGACTGCAGTTGTTGTAGAGGCTGGTCCTGGAACTGACGAAGTAAAAATTACAGTAAAAAAAGGCGACCGTATTATGTACGACAAATATGCAGGTACACAGCTTAAGCTCGACGGCGAAGACTATCTTATTCTTAAGATGTCAGACATTATTGCAATTGTTGAATAATTAAGACCACTGCAATTTCTGTTTCAAAATAGATGCCCTTATGTTTTCCGGATAAATTGAATATGAATAATCCGCAGAACGAAGGGCATTTTTTGTATCTCCCATCGCTACATAAACACACGCGATTCTATAAAAAATTTCAGAACGTACAGCATTTTTGCTTTCGCGGCCGGCAACTTTTCCATACAAATCAAGCGCTTTTTCCTTAAAACCTGTAGAAAAATAAATATCTGCAAGATTCATACATGCCGACGTAGAAACATAAGGAGAAATAAGTCCGTCTTCCAGAATACCGCTGCTTTCATAAACACAATATTCAAAAATGCGCTTCGAAACTTCCGCATTTTTTGCATTTGCGGCAAACCATCCTCCAATTTCAACAATAGGAAGATCTATAAATTTCATATTTTCCTGGAACTGCTCCCAAAAATCTCGTTTTTCATCGAGATTCAGCTTTTCAATAGAATACTTTATAAAAAGGCTCCAGGCATCCTCATACTGCTTGGTTGTCAAAAGATAATGAATTGCATACTGAACCAGAAGTGCCTTATATTTTTCTTCTTCGCTGTAATTATCTTCGAGCAAGCGCCACAAATCCCGGTTCTTTTCTTTTTCGTTTAAGTCAGGATTTGTTTTATATGTTAAATCAATTTTTGCAATACTAAGGTACGGATCTTTTAGATTTTTTAAGCTTGAATC
>DEEV01000028.1:1026-4351 GCA_002350445.1 Treponema sp. UBA2869
TCAAGCGTAGAAATTCCGGCCTTTCGCAAAGCAAGAGTTTCTGAATCTTCTTCTCGCTCAAGATTTGAACGGTACGCAAAATCAGCATACAAAATAAGTCCGGGAACATAATTGTTCCAGCGGTTTACGATGTAAAAAAGTAAATCAGCAGAAGCATCATCATTTCCCTGATTAACTGCATAAACCGCACTGTTCTGCATAATTACAGGCAACAGCTCTTCATCAGATTTACGTAAAAAAAGATTGTCCAGATTTGTAATAACTTCCTGACGTACCGCTTCAGCCTTTTCCATCTCTGAAATTGCCATATATGCATCAGACTGAATTGCAGAAATTTTTACAGGAGAAACCTTAAACAAACCTTTGTCCTGATAGTCCAAAAGAAATTTCTTTGCAGAATCTGCCGCTATTACCGAATTATAAAATTTCCCGCTATCATAAAGAACAAGCGACCAGAAATAGGCATCGTCGGCATCAGAATAATAACCGGCATCAAGAGCTGCCGCATTACCGTATAAGCCGGATGCAAGATTGAAAAGAGCACAGTTACGGAGCCAGACTGGATTACGGCTTGATGTATATGCATCGAAATAAATCTCGTAAAACTGCTGGTCTTTATAAAAATCTGATTTTTGTTTATCTGAATCAAACTGTTTTTGCTTTGACTTTTTTAAAATACCTTCTGAATAAAGAGAACCATATTTTGTGCCCTTTAATTTAACAGAATATTCAAGTGATTCATTTATTTTATTATGACGAAGCAAAAAATTTGAATAAACTGCAAGAAGTTCAGGATTTGATCCGTTCTTTTTTAGAGCTTTTTTAAGAACTTTTTCTGCAAGTGCTGTCTCTGATATTTTATTGTAACGCTTAAAAATGCCTATATATGACCAGGAATCGTATGCCTTTTTTTCGGCTTTTCGCAAAAGCTTTATGGCATCTTCCATCTGATTATTTTGAATAAACGAATCAATTGTATCAAACGTGGCTGTTAACGACTTTTGTTCTGCCCTCATACTGCATGACGAAAGACAGAACAAAATAATAGAAAAGAATAAAACTGTAATTAACGGATTATTTTTTACTTTCATCCCTGCCTATTTTATCGAGCACAGCGTTAATAAACTTGAAAGAATCGTCAGTGCCGTAATCTTTTGCTATATTAACGGCTTCGTCTATAACAACAAAAGGTTTTGCATCTGCTTGAAACTTCATCTCGTAAACGCTCGTGCGAAGAATTGCAAGCGTTACTTTATTTATTCTGTCCATGCTCCATGAATCAGAAAGATGACTTTCAATCAGTTTATCAACTTCCGAAATATGCTCAATTGTACCCGCAATTATAAGGCTTGCAAATGTACGCTCTTCCTTTGCATTGTCAGAAAGAACTTCTTCTTCATTTTCTTTAGAAAGAGCACTGTCTTTTTGAAGCCAGGTAAATGTCAGCAAATCTTCCAAAGAAGATTTACTAACATCCCATGAATACAAGGCTTGAAATGCAATTATTCTCGCTTTTCTTCGTGACACGTTATTCTCCCCAGTTAAGGAGCTTGTTTAATGCATCTCCATTCTTTTTCATATCTACATTGTCTGCTGTATGATATGATTTTGAAATTTCAGCAGCCTTTGTCTGAATAAATGCCATCTGCTTCTGTTTTGCAAGTGTCTGCTTAATATATTCATAAACTGTTACAGTTGTTTCCGGCTGAACTAAATCACTGATTGTAAGCATTTTTGCTGCATATTTTTTTACAAGTACGATAATTCTGTAATCCTGTGATGTTTCCTGCAAATCTGCAACCCAACCATCATCCTGAAGGTAAACTGCCTGCAAAGTATTATAAGTCATTCCAAGACCAGCTGCAGATGCTTCTGTTTTTGGAATAATTGCTTCTGCTGCCTGATATCCTGAATTTTCTGCTTTTGCCTGAAGAATAATCTGATCTGAAGTAAGTTTTTTATCTATGTATTTGTTGCGCAAATCGTTGCACTTAAGTTTAGCAGCTTCGCTGTCTGAACCCTTTGGAACAACAACCATAAAAATCTTCATCATATCATTCTGAACAAACTGAGATTTATTACTTTCGTATGCAGAACGGATTTCTTCGTCTGTAGGTGCAGAATTCTTTGCAACTTCGTCCTTAATCTGTGAAAGTACAAACTGCTGAATTGTAAGCGAACCTTTAAGGAATGCCTTGTAATCTGCAACGTTCATTCCCATCTGTTTAAGCATAAGTTCATCAAGAGTAATACCCTGTGTCTTCTTCACAACTTCTGCAAGTTCCTTTTCTGTTACATTTGCACCAAGTGACTGGCTTAAGCCCTGTGCGAAATACTGATCTACTGTGCTGTCTGGAATTACAATATTCTGTTTTGCAGCAGCCTGAAGCATAAGCTTTTCTTCTATAAGGTTGTCCAAAACCTTACGGCGTTCATCAACAGTAAGCGTTTTGCCCATCTGCTTTTCATACATTGCAGTTCTTGTTTTAAGCTGCTTCACCGTAATAGATTCGCTTTTGTTGAGTTTTACAATTGCAAGTACCTGTAAATCTGCCTGCGCAAAAACTGCAAAACTTGTCAAAAGCAATACTGAAAGAACCGAAATAATCTTTTTCATTTTATAATCCTTATAAAAAATGTTTCTTTTTTGTCCGTATAAATTAAACCACAGTTTTCCGTGTTAGTTACACTATTTATCCAGTGGAAGTGCCTGCTCTTATAGCAAACAGCGTTAAGAAAAACTTTTCATCAGAAAAGTTTTTTAGCTGTTTTCCAACGGCAAACCTCCGCTGATTACAGCGCGAATACGGCGTACACCAGCTGAGCTTGACTGTTCCTTCTGAATCTTGAAGTCACCAATCTGAGCTGTGTGCTGAACATGTGGACCACCACAAACTTCCTTGCTGAACCAGTCGTTGTGAACGTCGCGGCCGATTGTGTAAACTTTAACGTCCTCGCCATACTTGTTAGTAAAGAGAGCGCGGGCACCTTCAGCCTTTGCCTTATCAAGAGGCATAACTTCCATAGTAACAGGCAAGTCTTCCTTAATCTTTTCGTTTACGATGTCCTCAACCTTCTGAATTTCTTCTTTAGTCATTGGACGCTCGAAAGTAAAGTCAAAGCGCATACGTTCGTTGTTGATATTTGAACCTTTCTGAGCAACCTGGTCACCGAGAACGTTTACCAGAGCCTGCTGCAAAAGGTGTGTTGCAGTATGATATTTTGTTGTGATTTCAGACTGTTCAGCAAGACCACCCTTAGCTGCTCCTGCGTCTACAGTTTTTGAAGCTTCCTGATGCTTGCGTTCAGCTTCCTTAAAGCCTTC
>DEEV01000038.1:0-322 GCA_002350445.1 Treponema sp. UBA2869
GTGAGTATCGTTCTGGAGTTTATGATCCTAAAAAGGATTATGAACCATACAGTGCAAAATAAAATATAAAAATGCAGAAAAAAACGGGATATCCAGAGAGGAATCCCGTTTTTTTATTTTAAACGTTTCTTGTGAATCAAAATACGTAAATCAAAAAATGACATTCATTAAATAATTTAATTCTAAATAATTCCTTTTTCTTTAATGTAAAAGCATAGAGCTGTGCTCATAAGGGCGTGCGGAAATTCTTTTGTTCCCATTCCAGCCAGAACCTCTTTTTTAGGAATTTCTATACAGTTTATAAATTCATCCTCGTCAAGAT
>DEEV01000038.1:440-3259 GCA_002350445.1 Treponema sp. UBA2869
TCCTGTTTCTTCTTCAAGTTCTCGAATTGCCGCTTTTTCTGGTTTTTCACCTTTGTCTATTACACCGCCAGGGAATTCAACACTAAGCTGTTTTTCTCCGTGTCGCCATTGTTTGACCATAATAAAATCAGAATCTTTTTCTGCAATCACAATAACCCAGTCCGGTGCGTTCATTACGATATAATCGCCTTCCGTTCCATTGCAGGCTGTATTATGCTGGCTTGTAACTTCAAAAACACAGGTTTTTAAAAGACTTTTAGGGTTTCCGCATTTCCATACCAGGTTTTCATCTTTCTTTGTAAAATAAGATTTCATTTTTTTTCCGACATTTTATTTCAAAATTTTGACAGATTTACAATCTGGCTTTATTATAGATATCAGAAGATTGGTTTTCAATAGAACGCTTTGTGCATTCAAGAAACAATGCGTTTATGCAGCGCCGCTAATGCGGTTTTATTAGGGGGCACATCATGGCAGTAATTACAATTTCAAGACAGGTTGCAGCTTGGGGCGACGAGGTTGCAGAAGAACTTGCACGTAAGCTGAACTACAGGTTTATTACGCGTAAGGATATTGAAAAGCGCATTGTTGAATTTGGCTTCCCGGAAAACAAGATGCCAAAATATGATGAACGAAAACCTGGATTTTTTGCGTCGCTTGCAAAAGATCGCGATGAGTATCTGAATTATGCTCAGATGGCAATTCTTGAAGCTGCAGAGAAGAAAAACGTCATTATCATTGGACGAAGTGCCTTTGCAGTTTTACAGAATGTTCCTAATCATATTTCTATAAGACTTGTTGCAGACGAAAAAACAAGAATTACAAGATTAAAGAAAGAATTTAACTGGAATGAAAAACAGGCTCTCCAGCGAATATCAGAAAGCGATACAAACCGTGCAGGCTTCTGTTCCAGCTTTTATAATCTTGATATAAATGATGTTGGATTATTCCACGCAGTTTTCAATACCGGACTTATGACTGTTTCTGAAACTGCTTCTATAATAGCAGAAATGGTTGAACGAAAAATTACAGTTCAGCAGGAAGAGGACGGAAATAAAATTATAGAGCAGCTTATGCAGGCTCAGCGTGTTGTAAACAAGCTTTCTATGGAACATAAAATCAATATTGAATTTATGCATGCAACAATAGAAGGAAATACTGTTATTCTTCATGGAGTATCTGATTCTCCTGTTGTTGTTGAACAGGCTCTTCAGCTTATAAAACTTGAAATGCCTGGTTACGAAGCAAAGTCTGCCGTAAGCATAATTCACGATTTTAAGGCATTCCAGTAGTTTGTTCACGGTAAAAAACTCCGTAAAACTTGACTTTTATTTTTAGATTAGAGATACTTAACGTATGAAGCTTTCTAACAAATTTACACTATCCAGAATTATTTTATCACCTGTGATTTTTATTATTTATTTTCTTCCAATCTGGACAGGTAAATTTTCTGCTTTGTCTGTTTTTGTAGGAATTCCACTGTTAGGTTTTATGGAGTTTACAGATTTTCTGGATGGTTTTTTTGCCCGCAGAAATAACGAAGTAAGTGATTTTGGAAAGCTGTTTGACCCGTTTGCAGATATAACGGTTCATCTTACAACTTTTTTGTGCTTTATGTTTTCTGTAAGCGGCACCGGTTATATTCCCGCTGTGATTTTCATTTTGATTTTGTACCGCGAAATGACAATGAATTTCATTCGTATGGTTGCTGCAAAAAAAGGTACCGCAATTGCAGCCAGAAAGGGCGGAAAGTTTAAAACAGTAATGTATGTTGTTTCTGAATTCTTTGCTTTGATTGTTGAGTCATTAATAAGACTTGATACTGTTCCAAGCTGTATAGAATCGCTCAGAACAGTATCTCTTGTTCTTTTTATAATCTGCCTTGTTTTATGCTATGCGTCATTTGCAGACTACATAGTTCATTTCGGCAAAATCTTAAAAGAATAGACCTTTTCTTTAGCAGGCTTCAATTGCAATCTTTTTAGCAGATGCAACGGCTTTTTTGTGCATGTTGATTGTAAGAATGCCGTTCTTGAAGTTTGCTGAAATTCCTTCAGAATCAACGTCGGTTGGAAGAGAGAATCTTCGCTTGAAGCTTGTGTAAGCGCGTTCCCTAAGAATGTATTTAGGACCGTTCTTTTTATCTTCTTTGGCTTCTTTCTTTTCTTCTTCCTTAGAGGCAATAGTCAAGTTGTCGTTATCAAGCTCAATTTCGATGTCTTTTTCTGTTCTTCCAGGCAGTTCCATTTCCAAAGTGTAGGAATTTGAGTCTTCCATAACGTCAACCCTAGGACCAGATACAGCAGGCTTATACATAACAGCCGGTGTTCCCAAAACATCATTAAAAAGTGAATCAAAAAGTGAAAGTTCGTTCATAACATCCTCCTTATAAACTTCGCGTTAGTGCTCGCACAGAAGGTGTGAACACCTTCTTATGTGAACGATTTTTTTTATTCACTTAATATATAGCAATTTTCGTGCCAAGTTATTTTTTTATGATTTTTTCATAATTTTCAGGAAAACTTGTGTTTATGACAGAGAATTTACAAAACATTCTTAAATCAACAGGAATTAACTGTGTAATAGATTGGCTCAAAACCGGATGCTTTACATAAAATTTGTGTCAAAATGATACAAAATATATGGAAATTTTGACACTATAAAGTCAGATAAGCCCTTTTACAGGTTACTTTGCTGTAATGATCTTAATCAGACCTTTTAGTTCATCGGCCTGAATGCTGTCGGTTTCTTTTTCAGGGGAAATTACAGTTTTGAACCCCAGAGCTTTTGCAGCTTTAATTCTTTGAGAGGCTTTTGTA
>DEEV01000038.1:3293-5517 GCA_002350445.1 Treponema sp. UBA2869
ACCTGCAAGACTGAGTTCTCCAAATACACAGGTTTGAGAATTTAAAGGCAAATCTGTGCGTGCAGAATACAAAGCAGATGCAACTGCGGCGTCTATTGAGCTTTCATTTAAGCGGACTCCGCCAGCAACATTTACATAAATATCCTGATCAGAAAATCTTAGACCGCAGCGTTTTTCGAGAACGGCTGCAATTCTGGCAACACGTCCCGAATCAATTTTTTCGCTGTAAATTCGTGACACACCGGCTTTTGCAGGAACGGTTAATGCCTGAATTTCTACAAGAAAAACACGACTTCCTTCAAAAACAGGAGTACACGCAACTCCTGCCGGCTGATTTGTACTGCGTTTTGTAAGAAAAAGTGATGACGGCTCTAAAACGGGTTCAAGACCTTTTTCAGTCATACTAAAGATTCCTATTTCGTCAACTGAGCCAAATCTGTTTTTTTGAGCGTGAAGAAATCTTATATCATCATTATTGCGTTCAAAGGAAATTACAGTGTCTACCATGTGTTCCAGTGATTTTGGACCGGCAATAGAACCTTCTTTTGTAACGTGAGCTGTCATAATTAAAACACTGTCTCGTTCTTTTACCCATGAAATAAATTCATTTGCACAATATTTCAACTGGTTTACGGTCCCGGGAACAATTCCGGCTTCGGCAGAATAAATTGTCTGAATGGAATCAATTATTACAAAAAGGGGATTTATTGAATCCAGAGCATCAAGGCAGTCTTCCAGACGCGAAGTGCATAACAGTTGAATTCCGTCGCAGTTTACGCATAGACGAAGCGAACGATCTTTGATCTGTGCAGCAGATTCTTCTCCGCTTATGTAAAGAACTTTACCACCTTTTGCAAAACTGTTTGCTGCGCTCGATGCCGCCTGTAAAAGTAGTGTTGATTTTCCAATGCCGGGTTCGCCTCCAAGGAGAATTGCGGAACGTTTTGTAGCTCCGCCGCCAAGTACGCGGTCAAATTCCGGAATACCTGTTGTGTAACGTGATGATTCCATCTCTTTGACCAGGGCTAAATTTACAGGCTTTTGTTTTTCTGAAATTTCACTTCCTCTGCCGGCTGCAGAAATCTTGTTTTTATCAATTATTATTTCTTCAAGAGAATTCCACTCGCCGCATTCCGGACATCTTCCAAGCCATCTTGGCTGAGAGTATCCGCAGTTAGAGCATTTGTACATTACAGAGCCGCTTTTCTTTGTCATTTAATTCTGCTGTTATCTTGATTGAGTAATTGTCGAATTTGGTTCTACAGAAGAGGTTAGCCAGGTGTTTCCGCCTATTACGCTTCCGTGTCCAATTATAGTCTCGCCGCCCAAAATTGTTGCATTTGCATAAATTGTAACGTCGTCTTCTATTGTCGGGTGACGCTTTTTGTTCATCAGTTCTTTCTTTACGCTGAGTGCGCCAAGTGTAACGCCCTGATAAATTTTTACGTTATTTCCAATTACAGTAGTTTCTCCAATTACAACACCGGTTCCGTGATCAATAAAAAAACTTTCGCCAATTGTTGCGCCCGGGTGAATGTCGATTCCTGTTTTTCCGTGAACGTGTTCACTCATGATGCGCGGTACAATAGGAACTCCGTTCTTGTGAAGGAAGTGTGCAATTCTGTGAACAAGTATTGCTTCCAGCCCCGGGTAGGAAAGTATAACTTCTTCGCTGCTTTTTGCCGCAGGGTCTCCTGCAAATGCTGCTTTTATATCAAGCTGAATTTTGCGGCGAATTTCAGGAATTTCTTCTATAAGAGCAACGCAGGTTTTTTCCGCAAGCTTAAAACAATGAGAGTTTGAAACATTTTCTGATGAACAATTAGAGGTTTCCAGTGTATAAATCAGAGACTTTTGAATTTCTTTAGTAAGCTTTACAATAATGTTGTTTACTTTCTGTCCTGTAATATATCTTATATTTTCAGGATTGATGAATTCTTCTGAGCGGAATCCCGGGAAAATAAGTGATTGTAAATCTGTAAGAACTNNAAACATTTTGTCTGTTTGGAAAGTTTTCAGAGTCGGTTCTGTTTACAAATCCGTAACGGTCGTAGGAGTCAAGAATTCCATCAATAACCATATCTATGTACATAAAAACCTCTTATTTATAGAATATAGTGTAAAAGTAATAAAAAAATAAGTACTAAATTCAAAATTTATCAAATGAATTTATTGACATATTTTTTATCTTAAATTATAGTCATAAAACGTACGGTTTCTAACA
>DEEV01000103.1 GCA_002350445.1 Treponema sp. UBA2869
CATATTTCCAGTATTCCGGCATTCAGGAGAATAAACTTCTTCTATAATATTTCCATGCAAAATTCCAAAACCGGCATGAGTTGTCATCTTAAAATTTTCAGAAGCAAAAGTAAGAGAACAAGCAAAAATTGTCAGAGCAAAAAAAGCCGCAATATATTTGTTTTTCATAACCGTCCGAATCCGATTTTAAATTTTTATGCGCACAGAAATAATACGCCTCTGATTTATATCTTCGGCAGTAAATAAAATATTCTTATCAATAAGTACGTTTCCAACCGAAGGAAGATAGCCGAATTTTTCAAAAAGCCAGCCGCCAACTGTATTCATAGTTTCAGATTCAAGAGAAAGTCCTAAAATCTGATTTACATCCTGTAGTTTCATGTCACCTGGAACAATAAAAGTATCGGAAGAAATAAGCTTAATTTTATCTTCCGGCGGAAGCGCATCATAAGAATTTTCATCGGTCATGCGGTCAAACACAAGTCGCATAATATCTTCAAGCGTAACAATTCCGCTTGTCTGGCCCTGCTCGTTTAATACAACGGCAAATTTGTGTTCATCATTTCTGAATTTCTGCAAAATTTCCAGAACAGAAAGACTTCCAGGCACATAAAGAACCTCAGACATTTTTCTGCCCGCAAAACCAGGACCTAAATCTTCTTTGTCTGAACAAAGCAAAACCGTTTTATAATTTAAAACTCCGGCAACATTTTCGGTTGTTTCTTTATAAACCGTCAAAGTTGAAAAACCTGAAGAAATAAATTCCTGAATAACCTGATTATGATCGGCTTCTACACTCACCATTTTTACAACGGAGCGGTGTTTCATTATATCGTTTACGGAAAGGTCGTTAAATTCAATGATTTTATTAAGCATAAGGCTCTGAGCCTTTAAAAGCGTACCTTCGGTTGCACCAACATCAATCAAAGTTTTAAGTTCTTCTTCGGTAATAATTGGACCAACCGGTTTAAGTGAACGTTCTGCAACGCGGACAACTGCACTGGAAAGCAAACGGAAAAGCCACACAACCGGAAACAAAAGTTTTTCCAGTACAGCAAGCGGCACAGAACTGAACGAACACACGTTTTTAGGATAAATTGAAGCAAGCGTTTTTGGAATAATCTGCCCGAACGTTGTTATAAAAAAAGTAACCACAAGCGGAACAAGTTTTGCACGTGCGCTGCCAAAAAGGTTTATTGCAAAGGCTGTCGCAAGTGCCGAAGTAAGGGAATTTAAAAGGTTTGTTCCAATAAGCACAGTTGTCAGCAGAACGTCCATTTTTTCTTTGAGATGTGAAACTAAACGCGCGTTCGCGGTCTTTGAGTCGAGCATGGAACGGAGCTGGAGGCGCGAAAGGGACAAAAATGCAGTTTCTGAAGATGTAAAAAATCCAACGCATAAAATAAGTACAATCAAAAGCATTATCATGGCAATCATATTTTTACCACCCTTATACGTTCAATTCTGTTTGACTGCACTTTTTTTACTATGAATTTCCAGCCTGAAAATTCCAGTGAATCTCCACGAACCGGCATACGGTCAATCTGTTCGCAGAACCAGCCGCCTATTGTTTCGTTTATCTGAGATTCAATGTCTATTTTTAGGGAAAGTCTTAAATCGCGTAAAAGAACAAGCCCGTTTATTTCAAAATCATTCTGATTTTCAACGCTTGCATAATCAAAAACTTTACCGCGCAAAGTTGCATCGCCCGGCAGCGCAAAAATTTCGCGCGAAATATCTTTTTCGGTAATTATACCGTCAGTTCCCGAATATTCATCTACAATAATTGCCATTGACTGATGATTTTCAAAAAGCATCTGCTGCACCGAAGACATTTTTTTTGTTCCAAGAATAAAAAGAGGCGGACGCATCACTTTTTTTATATCAAAATCATGCATGTGTGTTTTGTAAGAAACCAGATCCTTTAGATAAATAATTCCTACAATATCATCTATTGATTTGCGGTAAACGGGAAAACGTGTAAAGCCAAAACGCTGAAACAATTCAATAATGTCGCGGTAGGTGGAAGTTTCAGAAACCGACCTGATTTTTACACGCGGCACCATTATATCCTGAGCCTCAAGGTCTGAAAATTTAAATACCTTGCGCATCATCTGGTTTTCATCTTTTTCTATAACACCATTTTCTGTGCTTAAATCAAAAAAGGAGCGTATTTCTTCCTGGGTATAAGATTCTTTTTTGTGTCTGCGCACCCCAAATAAAAAAAGCACAAAATGCGAAATAGCTGTAATAACCGTTACAACCGGCGCCATTATTATTACAACGGCTTTTACAAAAAAAGAAAGTGAATACGCTATGCGGTCGGGCGCTCTGGTCGAAATTGTCTTTGGTGTAATTTCTCCAAAAATCAGAAGAAGAATTGTAGCAATAAGAGTTGCAACGCCTACTCCGCTTTCGCCAAAATACTGCATTGCAACTTCAGTTATAATAGAAGAAACAAAAATATTTACAAGATCATTTGAAACAAGAAGCGAATTGATAAGGCGCTCCTTGTGTTCCAAAAGTCCTGCGGTTCTGACAGCACTTCGGTTTTTATTTTTACGAAGGATTCTAAGCCTTAATTTGTTCAGTCCAAGCAAGGAGCTTTCCGAAATGGAAAAAAGCATGGAAAGAACAATTAAGACTACGAGAATTACTATTGTAAAAGTCGAAACCGAGGGTGAACCGTCCATTATTTAAAGTATGAAACTCCGGCTGCAAAGAGGTTTTCACAGGTTGTTTCGCTTTCGTTTTTGAACGTGTTACCTGCAACATTCTTGAACAAATCAAGGCTTGCTCCGTTGCGCTCCATACCCACTCCGCGCTCTGAGTGTCCCATCTTTCCAAGAACGTGTCCATCCGGAGATGTAATACCTTCGATTGCGAATGCTGAACCATTTGGATTGTCCGGCTCTGTGATTGCAGGGCGTCCAAACTCGTCTACATACTGTGTGAATACCTGGCCGTTTTCGAACAGGCGTTTTGCTGTAGCTTCATCACAAACAAAACGTCCTTCTCCATGAGAAATTGCGATAAGGTGATTTCTCTGGTCGATTACGCTTGGGTGAAGTGCCCATGGTGAAGTTGCAGATACGATTCGTGTACGAACGATGCGTGAAATATGACGGTTGATTCTGTTGTATGTCAAAGTTGGCATATCAGGAGTCATATCGCGGATTTCACCGTATACAGCAAGACCTGTTTTTACAAGTGCCTGGAAGCCGTTACAGATACCAAGTACCAG
>DEEV01000053.1:0-3824 GCA_002350445.1 Treponema sp. UBA2869
CCGGTGGACTTCATCTCCGGACCAAGATGTGTATCAACATCCATAAGTTTTTCAAAACTAAAAACAGGAACTTTTACAGCAAAATAATTTGGCTTGCGGTAAAGGCCGGTTCCGTAATTAAGATTGCGGACTTTTTCGCCCAGCATTGCGCGGGTGGCAAGTTCAATCATTGGAACACCGCTGACTTTACTAAGGTAAGGAACTGTTCGGCTGGAACGAGGATTTGCTTCAATAATATACAAATCATCTCCGGTGCCGTCGTCGTAAATTAAATACTGAATGTTTACAAGTCCTTTTGTACCGAGCGCAAGGGCAAGGTCTGTGGATTGACGGATAATTTTTTCTTCAATTTCAGGCTTAAACTGACCCGGATAAACTGCAATTGAGTCGCCGGAATGAATACCGGTTCGTTCAACGTGTTCCATAATGCCCGGAATCAGAACATCTTCGCCGTCGCAGATACAATCTACTTCAAGCTCTTTTCCTTCCATGTATTTATCAATCAGGACAGGATTTTCAATGCCGGCGCGCAATATGATTTTCATATATTCCTTTACATCGGCACTGTTGCGGGCAATAATCATATTCTGACCGCCAAGTACGTAGCTTGGGCGCATCAAAACCGGATAACTGATTTTTTCTGCGGCTTCAAGGGCTTCTACTTCGGTAAAAACTGTGAGTCCACGCGGGCGTTTTATGTTCAATTTGTCGCAAAGTTCTTCAAAACGTTCGCGGTCTTCGGCAAGGTCAATTGCGTCTGCGCTTGTTCCAAGAATTTTTATTCCCTGACTGTCCAGATACTTTGCAAGTTTAATAGCTGTTCCGCCGCCAAATGCGACTACAACGCCAAGCGGTTTTTCTACGGCGAGCACGTTCATAACGTCGGCAGGGGTAAGTGGTTCAAAGTAAAGCCGGTCGGCGGTGTCAAAGTCTGTACTGACAGTTTCCGGGTTGTTATTTATTATGGCAACCTTGTAGCCCAGTTTTTTTAGTGCCTGTACGCACTGAACAGAAGCATAGTCAAATTCAATTCCCTGTCCAATGCGGATTGGGCCCGAACCGAGAACGACGATGTTTTTATTAGAAGAGGGGGAAGTGATGTTTTGTTTTCCAATATCATTAGATTGGAAACAAAACTCGTTAGCGAAGCGTTTCTCCCCCTGCGCGCCCACTGCGTTGGTCGCTATCCCTTCTCCTAGGGGGATACCCCCTAAAACCCCCGATGTATTTTTTTTAGTATGCAGCATTTTTTACTCCATTTATTGCTCTACCACTTGGTTCATTGCGCAGCCTTACGGCTGCTATCGAGTTTTGCAAATGCAAAACTCGCCCTTAGTTCTTATAGGCATCAACGTGAACACCAGCTATTGCTCTACCACTAGGTTCATTACGTTCGCTTCGCTCACTACCGAGTTTTGCGTACGCAAAACTCACCCTTAGTTCTTGTATGCATCGTTATGAATACCTGCAATAGCTCTTCCGCTTGGCTCGTCCATTTTACCCCATGCTGCATCCCATTCAAGGGCTTTTGCGGTTGAGCAGGCAACGCCGGCTTCGTGAGGAACACAGCGTGCTGCACTGTCGCTTGGGAACAGGCGGCTGTAGATTTCGCGGTAGTAATATTCCTCTTTTGTTTTTGGAGGATTTACCGGGAAGCGGTTTTCGCGACGTGCAAATTCTGCGTCGCTTACCTTTTCTTCAGTCATTTTTTTAAGTGTATCAATCCAGTTGTAGCCTACACCGTCAGAGAATTGTTCCTTCTGACGCCATGCAATGCTTTCCGGAAGAAGATCCTCAAAGGCTTTTCGTAAAATCCATTTTTCAATGCGCTGACGTGGGGTTCCTGCGCTCCCTGAGCTTGTCGAAGGACCCTCAAGTTTGATGTTCATTTTGTCGCTTGGATTCAAGCCCATTGCGATGTCGATAAAGTCTTTGTCGAGGAACGGAACGCGGCCTTCAACGCCCCAAGCCATAAGAGACTTGTTTGCACGGAGACAGTCATAAAGATGAAGCTTGCTCATTTTGCGGACAAGTTCTTCGTGGAATTCCTGAGCGTTTGGTGCCTTGTGGAAGTAAAGGTAGCCGCCGAAAAGCTCGTCACTTCCTTCGCCAGAAAGAACCATTTTAATTCCCATTGATTTGATTACACGGGCCAGCAGATACATTGGAGTTGAAGCGCGTACTGTTGTGATGTCGTAAGTTTCGATGTGGTAAATTACATCGGGGAGGGCATCCAAAGCTTCCTGAATTGTAAAGTGAACTTCGTGATGAACAGTTCCAATATAATCTGCGGCTTTTTTTGCGGCAACAAGGTCTGGAGAACCTTCAAGACCAACTGCGAACGAGTGGAGCTGTGGCCACCATGCACTTTCGCGACTATCAGATTCAACGCGTTTTTTAGAGAATTTCTGTGTAATTGCTGCAATGATAGATGAATCCAGACCGCCCGAAAGTAAAACACCGTATGGAACATCTGACATGAGCTGAGCCTTTACGGCTGCTTCAAGGCCGTTGCGAACTTTTTCGATAACGGCCGGGTTGATAACTTCTCCTTTGTCGTCGGTGGCCTTTGGTGCATTTTTTACTGCGTCGTAAGATTCCCAATCGCGGTGATACCATTTAACTGGCTTTGGAGCTGCGGTAGTTTCGACCCTTCGACCAGGCTCAGGGACCACAGGCTCAACCACCGTACTTCCCGAGTACAAGTAACATCCGTTCGGGAACTCTTCAATTGTCTGGCAGTCACCTTCCAAAGCTTTAAGTTCGCTTGCAACGTAGTAACGGCCGGTTTTGTCCCAGCCCTGGTACAAAGGAATAACGCCAATTTCGTCGCGTGCAATCAGGTAAACGTCATGCTCGCTGTCGTAAAGAGCAAAAGCAAAAATGCCGGAAAGCTCTTCAATCATTTTTGAAAAGTCACCGCTTTCGCGATATTTTTTGTAAAGAGGAATAATAACTTCGCAGTCGCTGCCAGTTCTGAACTTGTATTTCCCATCAAACTGGGCGCGAATCTCTTTGTGATTATAAATTTCGCCGTTTGCCGCAAGAATGATTTTTTCATCATCACTTACGAGCGGCTGTTTTCCGCTGAGCGGGTCAACAATAGAAAGACGTTCATGACTCAAAATTGCGTTTTCACCTGTATAAACGCCGCTCCAATCTGGTCCGCGGTGTCTAATTTTTTTAGACATTTCAAGAACCTGCGCACGAAGTTCTTCCTTCAAGCCTTCTGCAATCGGCTCACTTCCACTATTTAAATCAAAACAACCTACAAATCCACACATACTCTTATTGAAGAAACCGTAAAAAAATTGCTGAACCGCTGTGAAGCAATTTTAGGTTTCAACCAAAAAAAATTCATGCGGTCAATAGGAAATCCGTTAAAAAGAAATGCGAATACATGGAGCATTCCTTTAGGATTTACCATATTAATTATTCACGATTTCTTTTTCCTCCTTTATCTTAATTTCTATTTTCCTCTAAGAATAATTCTGCTTCATTTTCGCCGCCAGTTGTCGAATAAAAGTACGGCGTCTCTGCATCAAATTCGCCTGCACATGTATCAACCATCTTAAAACTACGCGGCGGGTAAATAAGATTATTACCAACGGTGGTTTCGTTCCCTTTTACGGATCCAGGAACTTTAACCACCGTTTTTTCCTCCATTTTGCAAATCTTTTCCAGCTTCCACAAAAACCATTCATCAATTTTTGTAATTTCGTGAATTTCATCAACAGTCAAAAGACCGCGTTTTAATGCTTGGTAAATTGCAAATATTCTCTGATCTGTACACTGGTTTACGCGGCTGATGATTTTTGCATCAT
>DEEV01000053.1:3939-4088 GCA_002350445.1 Treponema sp. UBA2869
CCAAGCTTACGTGCAGCATAAACAAATTTGTCAAACGGGAACTTTGGCATTTTTACGACAACATAATCCAAAACCGGCTCAAAGCATGCTTTAGTTTTCTTTGTAACGAAGTTCGGGATTTCATCCAGAGTAAAACCAACCGCAATAAG
>DEEV01000053.1:4327-5128 GCA_002350445.1 Treponema sp. UBA2869
ATTGAGTCTCCGGTGTGAACACCAACCGGATCAAAGTTTTCCATTGAGCAGACAGTAATTACGTTTCCTGTGCTGTCGCGGATTACTTCAAATTCAACTTCTTTCCAGCCCGAAATACATTTTTCTACAAGAATCTGATGAATAGGAGAGCGGTGAAGTCCATTGTGTGCAATTTCATCAAGTTCGCGGTCATTGTTTACAATTCCGCCGCCGGTTCCACCAAGCGTAAATGCCGGGCGGATAATTGCAGGGAAGCCTATTTCATTATGAACAAAGTCTGCCGCATCTTCGTAAGTTGTAACAACTTTTGACGGAATACAAGGTTCGCCGATTGCTTCCATTGTATCCTTAAACATCTGGCGGTCTTCTGCCTTATCGATTGTTTCCGGGCGGGCGCCGAGAAGCTGCACATTATGAGACTTCAAAAAGCCCGATTTAGCAAGCTCCATGCTTAAGGTAAGACCAGTCTGGCCACCAAGGGTTGAAAGCAGACTGTCCGGCTTTTCTTTTTCAATAATTCTCTGAAGGGTTTCGAGAGTGAGCGGTTCAAGATAAATCTCGTCTGCCATTGAATGATCTGTCATAAGGGTAGCCGGATTTGAGTTTACCAGACAAACCTCCAGACCAAGCTGTTTAAGGGCTTTACATGCCTGGTTTCCGGCGTAATCAAATTCTGCGGCCTGACCAATTACAATAGGGCCTGAGCCAATAATCATTACTTTATGAATTTTAGGATTTAATGGCATGTTTTCCCTCCATCATTTTTAAAAACTCGTCGAACAAAAAGTTTGTGTCGTGGGG
>DEEV01000127.1:0-149 GCA_002350445.1 Treponema sp. UBA2869
TCAGGAATTCCAACATCCCAATTATTTTTTTGTTTAGCACTTATTATTAGTTTATTTTTTTTCGTTTTTGTATCAAAAATATACCAATAAGGAACTTCATGCTTTTCTTTATTTGTTACTTGATATGCTTCACAATAACAAATAAATCG
>DEEV01000127.1:273-793 GCA_002350445.1 Treponema sp. UBA2869
GATTATCAATACTAAAATAGAATTTTCCATTATCACAAAATTTACAAAAACCAGAATAATTAGCTATTTTTGCAATTAGTCTTTTAGAATTTTCTTTTGAAGCAAACAAATGTAGTTGAAATCCTGTTTTAGTTTCTATCTGTTCAAAGGAAAAAACTTCCTTTTTCTCTATTGGATCTAAAATGATTTTTTCTTTTCCACCAATGCTTAAAATCTCTTGTGCACACAGAGCAGCAGTAAGTAGAATAATTTGCAATAAAAATAATGTTTTTTTCATTTTACTTCCCCTTAATCCTATTTTTAAATGTGTAGATTTTATTTATATCGCTTGTTTCAACCCACATATTACCATCATCATCTAATATCCAAGAATCTCTAGAACGATTTATTTTTTCAGTATCATGTACAGAAGATGGTTCTATTTTTATATATGTTTTTCCATCAGCTCGAGTTTCAATAGCTTCTACACCTACCCAATGAAGTTTACCATCGGATGTATATTTTACCTGTGCAGAAACAT
>DEEV01000127.1:892-5670 GCA_002350445.1 Treponema sp. UBA2869
ATAGTTTTCTGCAACCTTCTGCATATTTAGCAAATCTGTATTAGAAGTAAAGTTATCCTTATTGTCATTAATAGTTTTAGGCGTAACATCCATCCCTGTAGCAGATGATATCACATTACTTTCTTCTGTAATTGCACACCCTGTATAACTTAGAGTTTTACCATCTATACCATTTCCTGTTTTATCAGTTCCCCAAGGCAAATCACTCATTCTATGATGTGTTGTTCTGTGACCAAGTTCCAGCCCCCACAAATCCACAAAGTTCACCGGGTCACCTCCGCAGTACGCGAACCAGTTGGTGCCGTCGCGGATTGGGTCGACGGTGGTGAAGCGGGCGGAAGATGGCGAATAGTCGCGGAAGCCGTAGTTGTAGAGTTTTGCTGTTGGATCAAGGTGTTTTCCAAGGTAGCCGAATTCGACAGGGATGGAATCTGAAGCTGCTGACAAGGAATCAGTTTTAAGCATCGTGCCAAAGGCGTCGTAAGTGTACGAAGCTTTTGATGTGCCGTAAGTGTCTGTAACGGTTCTAATGCTGCCGAGCAGGTCAGTGGCAAAATAAGCTGCGCCGTAGTCCTGTGTAACCTGAGCCGCAATTGTGCCGTTTGCCGTAATTGCAGAAAGGCTGCCTTTATAACGGCTGCTTACATTTTTGTAATTATTTTCATCCAGATAAAAATAACGGTTCTTGTCGTTTGCTTCTTCATCGCTGATATAGCGGTAGCGTCCACCGGTTGGACGACCTGTTGTACCGTAGCGGATGGCGTCATTTTTTCGGTCGGTAAAAAGTCCGTTTTCGTGAACAGGAGACTGTTTTACAGTATCAAAAGTAAAACCATCATAAAGCATTCGCAAAACGGCTTCGCCCTTATCCTGAACAAGCACGCGACGTCCAAACGCATCGTAAGCATACGCCGACTGCTCAAAAGTCATATTCTTTCTGTCGGTAACCTCGCAAAGGCAAAGCCTGTTCTGAGCATTGTAAGAATATTTTATTGTTTTAAGAGCACTTTCCTCGCTTAAAAGATTTCCGGAATTGTCATAAGAATAAGTTACGCAGGTTTTGCCGTTTGAACCGCTAGAAAGAAGTCGATTTTCTGCATCATATTTATATTCGATGCGTCCAAAAGGCGTTATTTTTGCAATGCGGTTGCCGTTTAAATCATAAACATAACTTTCTTTTACAAAAATCTGCATTGAAGTAAGTTTTTCTGAAAGGCCTCTCTGCATTAAATTCATAAGAGCAGAAAGTTCCGACTTTTCTGACGAAGTAAGAAAACGTGATTTTCCAGCCTCTGCAACTACAGGAAGTCCGTTCGTTACGGCTTCTTCCTTAAGAATTTCAGTAATTTCTTTTGTATAAGGATAGCTTATCGAAGAAAGTCTGCCCCGACGGTCATATTCATACATAGTTACATTGCCGTCTGAATCGACAGTGGCACTTCTCTTTCCATCATCCGCATAGACATAGCCCTCGCCCCACAAAAGCCTGCCATCGGCATTTTTCTGAGTAATTAAATTTACACGTCCGGCCTTGTCATAACAGGTATGATTTTCTGTGCCGTTTGTAAACCTCTTCAAAACTTCCCTTCCGTTTTTATCATATTCAAGTTCAACTCCTGCACGCAGCAGATTGTCAAAAACCTTCAAAAGTTCATTATTACGCCCGTAAGTATATGTTGTTTCGCGTCCGGCTCCCGAAAGACAGGTTCTGTTACCGGCAGCATCATATTCAAAGTAAAGCTCGTCACCGCCATTCAGATCTTTCTGGCAAACAAGTCGCCCGCCAAGGTCATACTCATAGACAGTTTTTCCATTTTCGTTTTCACAAAGCACGATATTTCCAAGCACGTCAAACTGAACTATGCTTTTGCTGCCGTCGCTATACTTAACAGTCCGAGAGAGCCTGTCGTCAGAATAAGAAACCAAAATCGTTGAATCGTCAAAACAGGTTTTAGACTTAAGCTGTCCTGCTTCATCATAGAAAAAAATCTGATTAAGACCTAAACGGTTACTCTCCGAAGCAAGACGCCCGAATTCATCATAATTATAGGAATAATCTGCACCTTTTCCGTCCTTTACAGTAAGCAAACGTCCGTTAATGCCATATTCATAGGATTGAATTAATTCATCAGCGCAATAAACCTTAAGAATTCGTCCGGCTTTATCGTACTCATATTTTTTTTCTGATTCTGCACGCGATTTTTCCCTTATAAGTCTGCCTGCCCGGTCATATTCCGCAGAATACAAAACACCAGCCTCATCACTTACAGAAGAAAGCTCTTTTATATAATTGTAAGCGAACTTTCTGTACTCTCCATCGGGAAAAACTACCATATTAATTTTTCCAGATGCATTATATTCATAAACAGTTTTGTTTCCGTAGCCATCTTCTGATTCAATCATACGGTTTTGAACATCCCAAACAAAACGTTTTTCATTTTTGTTCCCATCCGTCTCTGTGATTACATTTCCAAACGCATCAAGCTCGTACTCAGTTTTATATTTTTTGCCTTTGGTAACAGTCACTTTTCTGCCATTTTCTGAATATTCATATTCTTCCATATATATAAAGTTTCCTGCGGAAGAATCATAAACATTCACACTGATAACGCGGTCAAAATTATCGTAAATATAAACTATTTTTTTACGTCCTTTTTCTATTGAAGAAAGTCTGCCCTCTGAATCGTATGAATATTTTTCAATATTTCCAAAACAGTCTGTAACAGAACTTACACTGCCATCAGGATTATATTCGGCTTTTTGAAAACTGCCGCCTTTTTCGCCAAAAGCCTTTAAAAGCCCGTCACAATCATAAACGTTTTCGTAAAATCCGCCATAAAGTGATTGTGAAAGTAAAAGCCTTCCGCCAGGTGTAAATTTCTGAATGCGCTCATAACCGTTTGCGTCAACAAAAGAAACAAGATTTCCATAGGAATCAAACTCAAAGGCTTGTTTTGCTTCAAGGGAATCTGTAACTGTAAGAAGTTTTCTATTTTTATCAAGAATTTCTACATCATATTTTTGAATCAATACATTTTCGCCGGCATCCAAGAGCAGTTCATTAAGTATCTCGTCTGTCAGCTGCAAATTTGTGATATCTTCTGTTGAAAAATCTTTTGTTACGCTTATTTTTCCACCCTTATATTCATAAAGCCTTACATACGACGGATTTCCGTAATAAATTTCTGCATGAATTCTTCCTTCCGCAGTATACACATAAGCTGCCGTCAGTTCTTCCTCCATGGCATTTCCCTTAAAAATTCTTACAGGCAAATGCCTTTTGTCGTATTCGATTCTTGTCTGATGAACGGAATTTGTAACATTGTCTTTCTGAGAAAAAACAACCAGATCCTTACGGCCATTTGTTTTATAAACACATTCAAGTCCGTTGTAATCTTTTCTTACAGTTTTATGAGCGGAATATTCATATTCGCAGATTTCTTTGCCATTTATACGCTGCTTTTTTACTCTATTCTGCGAATCATATTCATATTCAACTTTGCGCCCGCCTCGTTTTTCACAAATCAAATTTCCAAATGAATCATAGACATATTCTGTAAAAACAGAAAGATTTCCGTATACAGTCTTTTTGATAACATGTCCTTTTGAATCAAATTCCTGAACAAATACTGTTTTACCGCCTTTTTTATATTCAACAAGATTTCCTTTTTCGTCGCGAACATACTCGTAAGAAACTCCGTCGCGATCTGTATACAAAAGCATTAAGCCAAACTTGTCATAAGTCCAGGATTCCCGGCTGGAATCGTAATACTCTGCAAAAAGTCTGTTGCCATTTTCGTCGTAACCATAACTTATTGAGTTTCCGTTTTCTTCAGAACGCACAAGATTTTCAGAATCATCATAAAAATATTTTTTTATACTTCCGTCCACATTTTCTTCGCGCACAGTTCTATGATTTTCATCATAATAATACACAAAGCCGTTTCCATCGTGGTCTATGTATTCGGTTTTTCTTCCAGCCCTGTCATAAATAAAACTTTCTGTAAAATTTTCTTCATTTATGGTTGCTGTTGTAAAAATTTTTCCGTCTGCATCGGCTTCTCCATACTCAAATTTAACACAACTTCCATCGCATTTATTAAGTGATGTCATGCGCAAATCTGAATCATAGTCAAACGTTACAGTGTCGCCATCTGCATCGCACACAGCAGAAAGCAGCTTTCCGTTATAAGAATACAAAACCTTTTCTTCGGGACATCGTGTATTTAAAATTTCTGAAATAAAGCCGTTTTTATAATTTATGCAGAATTTTTCGTTGTCGGAGTTTTCGATTGAAATTATTTTTCCATCCGGTGCACGTTTATATAAAACAAAATTTTCATTTCTGTCAGAGGATTTAATAAGAAAACCTGTAAAATCATATTCATTTACAGTTCCGTCCATAAAGAAAGCGGTAGCACCAACATCCGAAAATACAAAGGCTTTTATTGATTTATCATCATCGTTTTTATATTTATGATTTTCTGATTCATACAGCAAATGAGGATAACTGTCTTTATCTATGACAGTAACGGTGTTTATTCCAGTGCGTTCGTAGCTTTCATCCATTCCACTAAACATTGAATATTTGTTTCTAAGACGTCTTTGTTCCGATACTTCAAGAACATTTATTCTGTAATCTTCGGCTTCTTTTTCAGCATCAGCGCAAGCCTGCAAAAGCGAATTAAGTGTAATTTTATGTTTTTTTACGTCTTCAAGATTTTTCTGAAGCAGAGTCTTTGCATTCAAAGCTTCATTTTCTATGCCTTTTCCGCTGT
>DEEV01000127.1:5816-6227 GCA_002350445.1 Treponema sp. UBA2869
GGCTCTATGCCAAAAATAACTCGCTGATCCAAATTCGAAGTCCAGCCATAACCGAATGAGCCTGTGATTGTTCTTTGAGAATCGTAAATTCGTTCTATATAAATTGTTTCTATATCACATTCTCTCTGAATATAAGCACCCTGCGTAATTTTTACCGGGTCGCCGGAAGCCTTAGAATTTGAAGAAGCCTTATTGTCATTGTTCGAAGTTTGATTTGCTTTTTTTGTCTCTTCAACTTCTTTCTTTAAATCTGCAACAGTCTTTTCAAGATTTTCAATTTGCTTTTTCGCCGCGATATAACCTTCATCATCAAGATTATTCCTGTAAATTCTCGCAAGCCGTTCCCGCTGTACAGCAACTTCATTTTCAATCTCGCGGATTCTCTGCTGACGTCTGTACTCTTCTGAACTT
>DEEV01000127.1:6244-8123 GCA_002350445.1 Treponema sp. UBA2869
CCGCCGGAACCACCGCCAGTCTGAGGCGGCGTATAGGAACTGCCATCTGTTGAAGAATGAACGGACGAACTGGTAGGACCACTGTACCAGACAGCATAAACATTTATGCCCGCAAAAATTACAAGACCAAGCAAAATAAAAAATTTTCTAAGTTTCATAGCTTCCTCTCTTTTTTAATAAGTTCTGTAAAATAACTTGTCCAAAAGACTTTCAGACTTTCCCCCGCTTGCAGGAACCCACCACCTGCTTTCCTTTATAAATGCACACTGTTCTTCATTGTCAGAAGACTTTATATAATCCTGTGAATGATTTGTTGACATAACGCCTTTTGCATCCAGCGAAATAAAATGAATTCCACATAGCGATTTGCCGCCGCCAGTTGAAAACACTGCACAATCCATTGCAGAGCACAATTTTTCTGCCGTTTCGCAAACGCCATCCCTTTCATCCTGTAAAAAAGCGTTCCCCATTTCCCTTACATCAAGAAAAAAATCACAGGGATACTGGCTGTAACTGTAGCCTGGTAAGCCGGACATTTTTTCTAAAAGTGAATTTCGTATTTTGTCATCTGTTACAGTGCAGGCAAGTTCCCGGGAAAAATCTTCAAGACTTTGCATAACAAGGGAAAGTTTTTTGCAATCAAAAACACTTGCCTTTACTGTAGAACTTTGAGCCATAAGCGTTGCTGCAGTCTTAACTTCAAAATCACTGGAAGATAAAGCTTCAAGAAAATATTTATATTTCCATCCGCAGGAAGGCGAAACTCCTGGAACAGCAGCAATGTACTCACACGAATCTTTAAGTTCATAGATATTTTCAAAAACGGCTCCAAAACAGGTATCGAATCCGATTAAAGAAAGACCTTCGTTTTTTACAGCTTTTCCCAAATCAGAAACGCTCATATAAGAATTTGTACGCTGATCTATTGCGACAGCCCTTTCCCCCGCGGACTCTTCTTTACAAGCAGGCAATTTGCCGGCTGTATTTTCCCCGGCTAACAGTTCACCACAAACAGGCAAATTCCCCTCCGTCACTGAATAACGCCAGCCTGTCCCATGCCCCCAGATAATCAGGGCATATTTTTTTGCCGCATATTGAGCTTTTCCAAACTCTATAAATTTTCTAAGGACATTACCGTTTGCCATATCAAGTTCTGTTTCTGAATTTTTTGAGAGCCCCAGCGACGGACAATCCAGCCGTTTTGAAATAACGCTGCTTCCGTTTGTTGAATCATGCTTTACTTCAAAAAGTCTTGTATCCGTCCAGTTTCCGTCCGTTTCGTCATAACCTTCGGCACGGTCAAGCAGAACAAGGACATTTGCCCGTTTTTTAAGCACTGCATATTCCATATCCTTAAGATTCTGCAAAGCGTAACATTCAAGATCATTGTCTGCGGCCATATAAACCAGAATTGTCCATTCCTTTTGCATACGTCCGTTAGAATCAACAGTCATATTTTCCAGCGCTTCCGGCAAAAAAAATGAACATCCTGCAATTTCCGTAATTCCTGCAAAAATCAAAATAAGCAGAAAAAACTTAAAAAGTTTTACTTTCATAAGCAGCTCCGGCTAAAATGCAAACATTCCCAGCGGATCAGACCATTCAGAACCGTCTGCATAGTGAATTTTGCTTATGTATAAAAAATCTGCAGTATATGGAACGTCCGGAATCACAGACAAAAAACGTGTTATATCAACAACAGACGATACTCCCGAATGTTCCGGCACGCTAAGACAAACATCAACTACAACATTACATCTGCCAGTGGAAGGCGGATTTCCATCTTCATCAAAGAGATAAAAAACAAGCGTAAAACCGGTGATTTCCTTTTGCGCGCGGTTATAGATATAAAAATCAAGGCCGGCAACTTCGTAATCAT
>DEEV01000127.1:8134-20287 GCA_002350445.1 Treponema sp. UBA2869
TCATCCATTTTTATTTCACCCTTCAAAAGATAAGGAGCTGAATCTTCTGCAAACGCCTGAAATCCCGGAAAAATTGAACAGCTGGAAAATAAAAGGAACAAAAAGGCAACAAAAGTTTTTTCAACAGGATGAGCAATATTTTTTTTTAAAAAACTAAACATTTTCATTAAATTCTTCCTCCAGTTTTTTTAGAGTTTCCATAAAGTATTCGCGGCAAAAATTGTTTTTTTTGAGTTTTTCAAGCTCTTTTGAAAAAGACTTTTTTACTGATTGCCTGCTTTGTGCATCATTTTGTTTTAAAAGAATTCCGTCCAGGTACACACGGTAAAACGAACAAACAGCTTCACTAAAACTTTTTTTTTCTGTGTAAATTTCGTTCAACACAGCAAGAGCCCTGTCATAGTTTTCTGCAGCAATTAACTGATTCACACTGTCCAGCGCCGCATCTGCACTTTTTATCTGCGCGCAAAATATTTTTGAACGTTCATTAAACAAAAATTGCTGCCGGGAAAGTGATGTAAAATCTTTTTTTTCACCGCTAAGCATGTAATTTCCGCACTCCAGATTTTCAAACACAAACATGCCGTTTTCACCCGTAACGACACTTGCCACCGTCATTCCGTTTTTTGCACAATGCATTACGTATTCCTTTACAGGACGATTTTCTTCATCAATTATCATTCCGCATAAATCGCCTTTCCCGCTAAAAGAAGGCTTTGAAGCACACGAAAGAAATACAGACAAAAAAATTAATCCGCAAAAAAATTTTGAGGCTAATGTCATTAGCCTACGATTATTGAGCCTGTCGAAATGACCTCGAATAGTGCTTTCGAGAGCCTCAAACACCGTCAAATTAATGGTATAAGTTGTTAATGCAGAAAAATGCTTCATTTTTTTGGCACCTCCAGTTCAAAAGTGATTTTCCCGTTTTCGTTCTTAAAAAACGTTTTCCGGCTTCCGTCCTTAAAAATTATTTGTCCCAGTTTTTTTCTTTTAGGTTCACTATTTTTTTTGGCATTAACTTCTGAGTTTACAGCGGCCGGTAAAATATTTTGTTCCTCTGCTTTAACGGCGATTGCATTTTGCACTGATGTTTTCTGATTTTTTTGCTGCAAAGATTTAGCCTGCTTTAACAGAAATATTCCGGGAGTTTTTCCCACAGCGGCAATTTCAATTCCAAGTTCAAACGGAAGCTTTTCTTCCAGCGAAATTTCTATGCTTACGTCCGAACTGTTTTTCTGGGAAATATTGATTTTTGAAACTGCAAGACCATTTTTACAGACACAATTCTGAAAGTCTTCAAAGAATTTTTTAGAATTCAAAAAGCTGCCGTAGGAAAATTCAAACACAAAAGATGCAGGCTTTTGTGTTTCAGATTTAAGGCGCCCGCCGTTCTGTGTAACTATTTTTCTAAGTGATTTTTTTACGTCCGCGAGCGGCAAAACTTCTGAGAGGACAACGCCGGTTGCAGACCCGGAGTCTGACTTTAAATGCTGACGAAGTTTTTTGTGCAGGTCGATTTGCATTGCAGGTTTTCCGTCAGTGTAATTTACAGTTCCGGTTTTTATTTCTCCAACTTTATCAAGTTCTTCCGGATACAAAAAAAGAACAGATGCAGTTACAGTCTCTTTAATGCCATCTGATTTCCATTCGAAACCTGCAAATTTTCCTCCGAGCCTTGCCGTTTCCAGAATTATTTTCTTTCCGATTGAATCATCATTCAATTCAGCATCATTCTTTAACGAGCCGGTTTCGACAGTTTTGCTTACGTTTTCAAATGCAGCAGTATTTTCTGTTTCAACAAGACGCAAACCAGATTCATTTGGCGTACCTGTAAAAATGATTCCACAAAGCAAAATCATTACAAACAGAAACGCAGCCAGACAACAAACTACCGCACAAAAAAGTTTTTTCTTTTTATCGAATACATAAAATTGTTTTCCTTCGTTACCAATAAAAAGTCTTCTTTTTGGAAACCGCTGCCTGTACTCAGCAAGTTTAAGCTTGTTCATTACAACAACGTCCGAATTTATGCCTTTCCCAGTTAAATGAGTTTTTACATCAAAACAGCATTCATCAGAAAAACAAGGATGACGTTTTTCAAGCTCTGAACTAATAAATTTCTCCCTGCGTCTGCCAAACCATACCCTGGCAGGCAAATGCAAAGAATATTTTTCAAAATCATTCCTTACAATCTGACAAACAGAATTTTCCTTTTTCATTTTTCACCTCCGGAATAAGCCTTTTCTGTTTTTCTGCAATAGACTTCACCGTTAAAGTTTTTTCCAATCCATCTGCCATAAAACAAGGTTTCTGAATTCAAATCTTTTGGAACATTCATAAAATCTTCTGCATCAGCCCAGGCAATATAATCAAGCTTCCACATAGCTCTGCACGCCTTCTGCCAGCCATTCAGAGTTTCAAACCCTTTTCCTCTGCATGAATTTTTAAAGCTTTCAGAAACAAAATGAGTTGCAGTTGCCTGCATCATTAAATCAGTTTTTCTTTCTGCCATTTTCATACAAACAGAAAAGCTTTTGAGCGCTGAACATTCAATCAGAGTAAGCATCACAAAAACTATAACCACATCTGTAAATTTCATTTAAAACCCATTATCTCCTTTTGATTTTCAATCTGAATTCTGGAAGTAAAAATTTCATATTCAGTCTTCCACTTTTTTATTTCTGCCGACTGCATATCTACGTAAGACGTAAACATAAGATTCATTACAGTCATTAACACAAAATACAAAGCAAGCTTACTCCCAAGAGACAATATCGCGCCCATCACCTTCACCTCCTTTTTGTCCGTCTGAGCCATAACTTAGCACCGTAAAGGGAAGATTTTCCGGCACCTCAGAACCAAGTTCCGAAGTTTCAGCAGAAACATATTCAAATGCATTTCCCCACGGATCTTTTCCAGGCTTTTTTTCTAAATATGGACCGTTCCATTCCTCTGGCACCGGATACAGTTCGGGCTTTTGCCATAATGCTTCAAGCCCCTGCTCAGAAGTTGGAAAACGCCCGCAATCCAAAAAATACGACTGCAGCGCAGCCTGATACTGGCTAACCTGATTTTTTGCCGCTGTGCGTTTTGCAGTTTTTATAAGTTTTGCCGCCGAAACCGTACTGCCAGCCGCCATTACCGCTCCAATTGCCAGAACCGCAATTGTTTCTACAAAGGTAAATCCTCCAGATTTACCGTACAAAAATCGTCTAAAACAAGATTGAATTCGTTTCCTGATTTTTTTCATTTTTTTACCCCATTTATTAGTTTTTTAAAAAAGATTTATATCATTCATCACCGGCATAAGAATGTTCACCATAAGAATCAAAAGAAAGATTCCCGTAGCTGCAACAAAAAGCGGTTCAATAAGCCTTAAACACATATTCCGTTTTTTTTCATCGCAGGCGTTTATCCATAAAGCCATTTTTTCAAAAACATCTGCCTTCCCGCCCGCTTTCTGTGCATAGTAAAACGCTTCCTTCATTCTGCGGCCTTTGCCTTCCACCAGGGAACTGAACGCTGTTTCCAGATTCATTCCAAACTCAAGTTTTTCACGTGCCTGCGAAAACGCCCTGCCAAATTTTGAATCTTCGCCAAGAACAAGCATTCCAAGTCCCACAGCAGAAGCAACATTAACACCTGCATTTATCAGGAACCCTGTTGCAAGAAAGGCTTCGTACAATTTGTTTTCGCCCATGTTTTTTTTCAAAATAAAAAAAATAATTACACAAAAAATGAAAAGCCAGCTCAAAGCCTTTATAAGTTTGATTTTTTGAGCAGCATCAAAAAAGTTTTGTTCATGAAGTCCTTTTCCGACAAAATCATTTCCAGATATAAAAAGGAAAATGCAGGCCGCGACAGAAAGCGCAACCACAAATGCCGGATAAATCATTGCTTCCAAAAGTTTAAGAAAATTTTCCTGCCGGCGCCGGCACCGTTCATGTAAAAAACTAATGGTGTCCTTTAAATCACCGCTTCTTTCTGAAAATGCAATGAACGTAATATAAGTTCTGTCAAAATTGAGTGAAATACAGCTTTTAAGTGCGTTAGAAAACAGACTTCCATCACTCAAACTTGAAAGAATTTCCTGTGCCGCTCTTTTTACCGGATTTTGTCTTTCGCCTGTTCTGCCGGCAATTATTTCAAGACTTTCTATGAGTGAAAGTCCGCGCCCAGCATAAAGCTCATAAAGGCTGTCCGTAAATTTTCTTACGCTCATAAATTTCCTCCAGATATTTTTTTCTCTGTCAGAATATTACTACCGGCGCTCATGCGGTGAATTTGAAGACGTTTTTCGGAAGAAAAAACAGGAAAAATATGACGTTTCATAAGTCTTATATTTTTTCCAAGCACTTCCGATGCATTTACGCAATGTTCAAAACACTCGTCAGAAATTCCTTCTGAACAAACGTTTTTATAAAAATCTTCCAAAGGCAGTGCGACATCTGCCAGCAGAGTGATTTCCGTCTTGCAAAAACTTAGTTCTTGAATAATTACACCTCGCAGCACCGAACAAACAAAACTAAGTTCTGCGCCAAGATTCACAAGCCGCATAACCGCCCCTGCAGCACTCTGTGTATGAAGGGTTGCAAACACCAGNNAACCAGATGCCCTGTCATAGAAGCCCTTACTGCCGCTGCGGCACTTTTTTCATCACGGATTTCGCCAATTAAAATTACATCAGGATCCTGTCTGAATATGTGATTAAGCGCATCGTCAAAAGTGTTTTTTCCGCTTTCATCAATTTGAATCTGCGTTACTCCGGGAATTAAATATTCTGGAGGATCTTCCAGGCTTATAATTTTCAGACTTCCATGAGATTTTTTTTGCACCGAAAGTAAAAGAGAAGCTGCCGTAGTTGATTTTCCGGCTCCGGTCGGCCCGCAAATTAAAATCAGACCATTTTTTTTGCCGCATAGCGAATTAAGCTCATCCAGCTGATCTTCGTTAAACCCAAGACGGTCTGTTTCCAAAGGAATTCTGGTAGTATCAAGAAGCCTTAACACAACCGATTCCGAACCTGCACAATAATTTTCGCCAACGACAGCCATTACCGAAACGCGGATAAATAATGGTGGTTTTGCTCCGTAAACAAAATGTCCATCCTGACTTTTTCTGTTTTCCAGAACATTCATTCCGGCAAGCAGTTTAATTCTCTGTACAAGCTCTTCAGACTTTTCGCCCTGAAGCTCCATCTGTTTGCAAAGTTCACCGTTTACCCTGAACCGTATGCAGTTTTGTTCTATATGAATATCCGTAGCCTTCTGCTGCTTTGCTTCGGCAAGTACCGAATCCAGCAAAAGAACTGCGGCAGCTTCATTCTTTTCTTTTATTTCTTCACTTTCGTTTTCAACGCTAAGTTTTGAAGCAGTTTTTATATAAAGCCCCGAAACACATTTTCTAAGCTGATTTCTGTTTCCTTTTTCAAACAGGATTTTAACCCTTCGTCTGAATTTTTCAGGACAATCTTCGTTTTTTATAAGCTGCTCAATATGATTTGTGAATGCATTTTTTAAGCGCTGTTTTAAAAGTTCGTCATCAGGATTTTCAAGCAAAAACTTTATGTTTGCTCCATCCTGCTCCAGAACGGCCGAACCGTTATAAAGACAGTACGCAGGAGTCAGTTTAAATTCGAAGTTATCAATCATTTTTTCCTCCATTAATTACGACTTCCAAGCCGGCAAGTTTTTTACGTGCCCAGTAAACGTCATAAATCTTTTGATTTTCATCCTTAAAGTCTTCAATGTGAGGAACAAGGTAAATTACCATTTGTGATTTTTCCCGAGTTTTTTCCTTTGCCTTAAAAAGATTTCCTAAAATCGGGATTTTGGATAAAAACGGAGTTCTTTTCTGCTGATCAGATTCTGCATTCTGAACAAGTCCGCTAAGTACAATCGGCTGACCGCTTTTTCCGCAAACTTCGGTAGTTACAACCTTTTCGGAAGTTGGAGGAGGATTTCCCGTAGAAGCAGAAGTATCCGTTCCCTGCCGTGAAACAGAAGCTGTAACCGTACTTGTAATTGTTCCGTCGCCGCTTACCCAGCCAAGAATATCAAGCTTAATACCCGAAGAAATTTCCTTTGTGATTCCCGAATAAATTGGCTTTCCTGTCTGCGGATCCAGATTGTTGTCGCGGTAACGGTAAGTATTTGTATTTTTAAAATTGATTTGCTTACCGGAAACTCCATAGAGTGTAGTGTCTGCAAAAACTTTCGTTCTGTTTTCTTCTATCGCGCTTTGAAGTTCCAGAGCAAAATTTAGGCCAAAAGCCGAAAGCACATTCATGTTTAAGCTCATTACAGAACCAAGTCCCGCAGAAAGATTGTTTCTGTCGCCAAGGGCAAGCCGGTTTACTTTTACACCAGAAGTCCAGGAATTCTGGAATGTTTCGTCATACTGAAGAATCAAAAGGTCGTAACTGATTCTTTTTACAGGTCTGTCTGAAATTTCAAGCTGAATACACAGATTTTTATAGCCGGCATCTGTTCCCTTAAAATAAAGAGATGAACTGTCGTCAGCCATAAAAAAATGTGATTTTTCAAAATCGGGAGGCAAATGCTCTAAAAAATCTTTTGGCTTTATGTACTTAAGATTTACACAGTAAATACTTTTTTTAATATCCGCATCGGCAACAAGCTGCTTCAGTTCTTTAAGTTCACTTTCGTTTACAAGGCACAAAACCGAAGTTTCATCCGGCAGACAGATACATTCAATTTTTCCAATGCGTCGTGCAACAAGAGCCGCAAAATCCTGAGGTTTTGTAAAACTTAAGGAAACTTTTTCCCAGTGACGCTGTCCGCCTATCAGAAGATTTTTTGCAGAAGCATCAGGCAAAATATAAAAAACTCCGTCGACATTAACACTTGAAAAACCGTTTTGCGCACACAATTTTTCCAATGTATCTGCAAAACCCGTTCCCGTAAAAACTGAACGCAAAATTCTTACATCGCCGTTTGCAAGCATACAAAATTCAGGCTTTTCTGAACCGCCGTAAAGTGCCGCAAGCGATTCCAGAGCATCCATAAATTTACAGTCACGTAAATCTGCTTTTACAATGCCATTTTCATCCTGCACAAAACTTACAGTTCCGCCAAAAGCTTCCGCCTTTTTTGTCTCTGATTTTTTTTCAAAGTGCCAGCCACCGCTCTTTTTCTTTACCTCATACGGACCGAAGCTTCTTGCCAAAGCTTCGATCAGTTCATTTTCGTTCAAATTTTTAAAGTGAACGGAAATCTTTCCCGAAGGAAGCAAATCATAAGTAAGTACAAACCCGAATTCTTTGCAAAGCTTTTCTACTATCTGATTTGGATTTAAATCGAAAGCATCAAGAAAATAAACGCCGTCTTTAAAACCGCAGCAAAACCTGCTGATTTTCCAGACTCCGTCACTTTTCTTTGCAAACAATCTGTTTCCATCCAGAAATGCTTCAAAAGCCGCATCAAAATCGTTTCCTGCAAATTTCAAATCACCTTTGCCGTCAACGGTATCGTCACAAACAATAGGAATTCCTGAATCAAGCGAAACTGCATAGACAATGTCTTTTATCGCACAATCCGTAAAATCCCAGCTGTAATACTTTGATTCCGCACTTTCATCAGCAAAACAAAAAGCCGCACACAGGCATGCAATCAGCATACAAAAAAAACGTTTTCCAAAAGCCATACAAACCTCATCAGGGATGCATTACGCAAGCTATGCATTAAATACAATTGACATGTGCATTTAATACTTTTTTCCCTACCCTATTAATTGCGCTGATATTGCAATTTGACCAATTTTTTGTGAAAATTCTTTAAAAAAAATGCTAATTTCTGTATTTTTTTTACCGTTGAAATAAAAATTGCAAAGGAATAAAATACTTTTATGCTTACATCAAACAGAATGAACAAACTACACCCGTATGTTCCGGGTGAACAGCCAAAAGACAGAGACTACATAAAGCTCAATGCAAATGAAAATCCTTACCCGCCAAGCAAAAAAGTAAAAAAAGCGGCTGTAAGTTTTATCAAAAAAAATATAGAAAAACTGGGGCTTTACCCCGATCCAGATTCACATGAACTGCACGCCGCCATTGCCGACATGCTTAATAAAACAGGCGGAGTTTTATGCCGCGCAAAAACAACCGGCAACATTACAGTTCCTTCTGAACAGGATAAAATTCCTTTTACCGTTACACCTGACATGATTTACACAGGAAACGGTTCTGACGAAGTTCTTTCCTTTGTGTTTTACGCATTTTTTGATTCGGGAACTAAGTTTGTAATGCCGCAATACACTTACAGCTTTTACCCGGTTTACGCAGGCTTTTACGACATTCCTATGGACACAATTGCCCTGAACGAAGACTGGTCGCTTAATACAAAAGAAATGCTTGACCATGCAAAGGCAAATAACGGCGGAATAATTTTTGCAAACCCAAACGCTCCGACAGGACTTGGACTTACAAGAGAACAGGTTCGACAGATGCTTTTAAATGCAAACCCTGACAGAATTTTTATTGTTGACGAAGCCTATGTTGATTTTGGCGGCGAGTCATGTATTCCTCTGCTTGCTGAATTTAAAAACCTTGTGATTGTAAGAACCTTCTCTAAGAGCCTTTGCGGAGCTGGTCAGCGTCTTGGTTATATTGTTGCTAATCCGGAGCTTGTAAATATTGTTACAACTGTAAAAAACAGCGTAAACCACTTTCCTCTTGATGCAGTTGCGCAGGTTACAGGAAAAACCGCATGTATGGATATTCCTTACTACGTTGAAACTTCCAGAAAAGTTGCTTATGAACGCGACAAATTCTATAACTTTTTGAGCGAAAACGGGTTTTATGTAATAAAGAGCCAGACAAATTTCCTTTTTGCACGAAAAGACGGAATCAGCGGCGAAGATTTGTACAAAAAAACAAAAGAACAGGGAATTTTAATAAGGCATTTTAATACTCCCGGCATAGAAGATTTTGTGCGAATTTCCATTGGAACTTCAGAGCAGATGGAAAAACTCAAGAACGCCTTTAAAACAATTCTTAAGGAAATTTAAAAGGGGCGTTACGGGGATTTTCCCCGTAGAAAGGGGGAGGCGAAAACAGCTTTGCTGGTTGAGCCTGGGGGAAAGGCTTTTCCCCTCAAAAAAATTATTAATTGCGAGGTAAAAATGAAATTTTTAGTTATAAGCGATTTGCATGCGGCAAATGATAAGCTTGATTTGCTTGATTCGAAATTTAAGGAAGCGGACGCGGTGCTTTTTGCAGGTGATTTTGCGGAATGTTTTAAGCCTGAAACTGGAAAAGAAGCGCTTGAACGACTTTGCGCTAAACACGAAAGCATTTTTTCTGTGCTTGGAAACTGCGACAACGAAGATTTTCTTGAAGAACTTGAAGAAAAAGATATTTGCGTAGAAAACAGTCTTGTGTTTCACGAGGGACTTGCCTTTGCAGGCAGTGGCGGCGGAACTAAATTTACCGGAAAAACTGAATTTGAGCGCGAAGAAGATGAAATCCTTTCGGATTTGAACATTGCATCGAATGCGGCAGCTGACGGAGACAATACACTTTGGAACAGACTTATAATTATCAGTCATAATCCGCCGGTTGCAGGAACTGTAGATTCTTTTGACGGCGAACACCACGCAGGAAGTCAGAAATTTACTGACTTTATTGAAAAAAATCAGCCGCTGGCTGTAATCTGCGGACACATTCATGAAGGCTGCGGCATTACAAAGCTTGGAAAAACGGTTGTAATTAATCCGGGACCACTTTGCGAAGGAAAATATGCTCTGCTTGAAGCAGAAAAAAAAGGCGATGCCTGGGAAATTACAAAATCTGAACTTTGTTCCCTTTAATTTTTTATGTAAATTAAAGATTTTTAGGGTGGAATCATAGCAGATAGAGGTTTATAATATAATTGATGAAGAAAGTAAAAGTGACCTCAAAAATCAGATTTCTCTTTTTTGCGATTTCCTTATTTTTGTCGGGCGCTTTTTCTTCTGCTTTTGCAGAATCTGCCTTTTCGCATATTTCTCTGGTTTCGTTCAAATCGAATCTGACTTTTACAATTGGAGAAGATTCTCAGGTTTATACTGCTGAACGAAACTTAAAGCCTTTTTCTATTAATAAATACGAAACAACTTACGGGCTCTGGTATCAGATTCGTACTAAAGCCGAAAAAATTGGATATGTGTTTCAAAACCCGGGGCAGCCTGGAAATTCAGGCCGCCGGGACGCAAAACCTACAGAAGACAATATTTACCAGCCGGTAACTATGATTAACTGGTACGACGCAATTGTCTGGTGCAATGCTCTTAGTCAGATTCGCGGCAAAACTCCGTGTTACACTTATAACGGCGAAGTTTTAAAAGATTCAACAGATACTGCAGCCTGCGATTTAGCTGAATGCAACTGGGATGCCGACGGCTACCGTCTTCCTTCCGAAGCGGAATGGGAATACGCTGCACGACGCACAAAAAACGGTTTTCAGCGCGGAGACCTTGCAAGCGGACAGCTTACAGACGACGGCGAAGAAGCTCTTTTGTATGCCTGGACAAGCGAAAATGCCGGCGCGACCAGAACTATTGGCACGGCGGGAGTGCCTTTTGATCCGAGCGCGGTAACCGCACCTGCCACCGGAAACGCAAACAGTGCAGGCCTTTTTGACATGAGCGGCAATGTTCTTGAATTCTGCTGGGACTGGTTTGAAGATTATACTTCTGATAATCCTTATGGTCCTAAGGTTGGTTTTGNNCGAAAACATATACGGACCAAATCTTGGATTTGAACGCGTAAGCCGCGGCGGAAGCTGGTCTGCCTACACTCCATTTTTCTTTGCAGGCGACCGTTATTCTTACGACCCTAACGAATGTTACAATTACATGGGCTTTAGAATCTGCTGTAACGCTAATTAAAATTTCGGTTGCAGTGCGTTGATTTATTTTTCTATTTTGCGTTCCTGTTTACGAAGCCGCTTTGTTTCTTTTGCAACGAATTTCTGCTGTTTTTTTGTAAGTTTTCTTGCTGTTTTTTTATGATTGGTTGCAGTTTTATTTACGTTAAGCATCCACCAGCTTAAAAATACCGAAACAAGACAGACTACTCCGGCCATTGTTACAGGGAGGTATCCGCTCATTGTTTCGAACGGAAGCTTAAAGTTCATTCCAAAGAAGCTTGTTACAAAGGTCGGCGCCATCATTACCAGATTGATTATGNNGTTACAAAGGTTGGTGCCATCATTACCAGGTTGATGATTGCAAGCTTTTTCATTACGACGTTCAGGTTGTTTGATGTTACCGAGGAAAAAGCATCCATAACGCCAAAAAGAATGTTCGAATATGTATCGGCCATTTCTATTGCCTGACGGTTATCAATTGAAACACCTTCTACAAAATCAATGTCATCTTCATCAAATTTAATAAGGCGCGTGCTCTTCATTTTCTGCAGCAAAAGTGAATTACTTTTAAGCGAAGTTGTAAAATAAACAAGCGATTTTTCAAGTCCTAAAAGCTGCATGATTTCTTTATTTTCAATTTCCTCACGCATTTCGTTCTGAATGCTTACAGAACGACGGTTTATTTCCTTAAGATAACGCAGAAAATTTAAGTTAGCCCGGTTTATAATCTGTACGATAAATGACGGAAAATCATTAAGACGGATATTGCGAATTCTGTTTGCACCAAAATCACGCAAAACTTCGCTGTCTGTCCAGCAAATTGTAATGATGATTTTTCCCTTAATGATAATACCAATAGGCACTGTAAAATAAGGTGATTCAGCCGCCGGATCGTAAACAGGAACTCGAACAATTGTAAGGATATAACCTTCACCGTCTTCCATTCGGGAAAGTTCATCCGGGTCAAGGATATCGAGTATGTGTTCTGATTCTATTTTATATTCTGTCTGTAAAAGGGTTGTTTCGTCACGAGTAACGTTACGTGCATCAACCCAAAGTGGGCGTGAAGTTTCTATTTCGTCTTTTTTGGTTTTAGAAAACTGTCCGTCAATCTGCTGCCAATATGTAATCATAATTATTCTCCATAATGAGGTTTATTTTGAAACATAAGGGATAATTCGACCCGCTGCCGTCCATAATACGCCTCCGGAAAATAAAATAATTACGTCAAACTGACAAAATGGATAATATCACAATTCTTTTTTTGATACAATTACGC
>DEEV01000127.1:20377-29515 GCA_002350445.1 Treponema sp. UBA2869
ATGCCTGATGGGCATGGCTCGGATTCGTCCGAGCCTTTTTTTTACCAGACAATCGCATTAGTAAACAACTTATTATAAAAACGGTCTTCCGTTCTGCGTCCTCAAAAACACGATTATCCGGAAACAACTCCCGCAAGATGTTCTAAAGTAAAGCGTGTTGTATCTAAAAAAAAAATCAACTATAATAGTAGATATGTTTATCCGAATCAAAATGGCTCAACAGTTTGCTTCTTTTTTAAAGCGCTTTATAAAATCTCAGGGAACAAAGATTCTTTTACTTATGACATTGTTTTTTGCCCTTGGATTTGGTTCTCTGGCAGGCTGGGCAATTTCTGAAACATCAAATATAAAAAATTCAGAATACATCACCGACTTTGAAACCGCACTTCCTACAAAACTTGTAGACATAAATGACGAACTTATCACCGAATTTGCATCTGACGAAAAACGCGAAATCATAGCCTTTAATGATTTGCCGCAGCACATGGTAGATGCACTTATTTCACGAGAAGACCGAATTTTCTTTTCGCACAACGGCTTTAACCTTAAGGCAATTTTACGAGGTGTAATTGGAGTTCTTACACGCCGTTCTCTTGGAGGTGGTTCTACACTTACCCAGCAGATTGCCGGAACCCTCTACTGCGACCGTACAGATAAATCTATGACCCGAAAGCTTAAAGAGCTCTGGTGGTCAATTCAGATGGAACGCCGCTATTCTAAGAATGAAATTCTTGAACTTTACCTGAATAAAATTTATTTTGGTGGCGGAACCTATGGTGTTAATGCCGCTTCAAAATATTATTTTGGACATGGCGCAAAAGAAATTACACCTGCAGAAGCAGCAATTCTTGTAATTCAGCTTTCCAACCCGGCCGCATTTAATCCTTTTGACTACCCTAACCGCGCAATGGAAAGACAGAAAAATGTTCTTGCAACTATGGTCGATTCAGGTTTTATTACACAGGAAGAATCTACAGAATCTTTCGAAAATTACTGGGCAAATTTTGATTATACACGAACCTCTTCATCTGCCTATATGATGCGTGATGACAAAGCTCCTTGGTTCAGCGAATATGTTCGTCGAGAATTCAGCAATATGCTTTACGGTTCTGATGATATGTATACATCTGGCTTTACAGTTCACACAACGCTTAATCTTGAACACCAGATTGTTGCACAAAATGTTATGGAAAAATGGATAAACGATGCCAACGCCCGCTACAAACGCGAACACGACCGAAAAACCGGCGTTGCAGACAGCACATATGTTCCTCTTACAGAAATGCTTTCTATGGTTTTCTGTCTGCCGGGACTTAAAGTAAGCGAACAGCGTTCCGAAATTATTGCACGCAGTGAATTCCTTAACAAGGTAAACCCTGTTCTTGACGCTGTTTCCATGATAAGCGGTTGTGATGCAGTAAAGGTAAATATCGTAAACAGGGCTGCGGCAATGTCTAAACAGGAAGACGAAAAAACAACCATTGAAGGAACAATGATTTGTCTCGAAGCAGAAACCGGTTATATTGATTCTCTGGTTGGCGGAAGCAAATTTGATCAGAGCAATCAGTTTATTCGCGCTACTCAGGCAAAAGTTCAGCCGGGTTCTACGTTTAAGCCGCTTTATTATTCAGCTGCAATTGATTCAAGAAAATTTACACCAACTACACAAATTTCGGATACGCCGGTTGTTTTCCACACCGCAGATGGAAAACCTTATATTCCTCAGAATTTCCGCGGTGAATGGATGGGAAATGTTTCTCTGTATTACGCGCTCATTCACTCTATGAACGTTCCTTCTCTGAAAATTCTTGACGGAATTGGTTTTGATGCCGCAATTAACAGGGCAATTGCTCTGCTTGGCGTTCCAGCCGAAGAAATTTCTTCAAGAGCATTTGTTCCGGGCTACCCTATTGGTCTTGGAGTTTGTTCTGTTCGTCCTATAGAAATGGCACGGGCCTATGCAATTTTTGCAAACGGCGGAAAAGATGTAACACCAATGGCAATCCGTACGGTAGAAGACAAAAACGGCAACGTATTTATGAATCCTGAATACGAAATTCGAAAGGCTCAAACAGAAAAAGGCGATGCAATTCAGGTAATTTCACCACAGACAGCATATGTAATGTCTCAGCTTTTGTACCAGACTGTAAACAACGGCGGAACTTTGGGCGCTCAGGCTGGAAAATTTGAATATAAAACAGAAAACGGCAGAGTTTATAAAATGCCGGCAGCCGGAAAAACCGGTACAACACAAAACTGGGCCGATGCATGGACTTGCGGATTTACTCCTTACTACGCAGCCGCATTCTGGTTTGGTTTTGATAAGCCGGGTCAGTCACTTGGTTTAAATATTACGGGTGCTACTCTTGCTGGTTATGCATGGGCAGACTATTTCAGGGAAATTCATAAAGATTTACCTCCAAAAGAATTTAAAAAACCTCTTGAAGGCGTTATTCAGGTTACTGTGTGCGCAGACAGCGGCATGCTTCCTACAGAAAACTGCGGAGATCACACAACAACGCAATGGTTCCTTGAAGGTACACAGCCAACAGAAATTTGTCCTATCCATTCAAGTTCTTCAAATTCTGCAATTTGTATAATCCGACTTGAAGAGGAAATGTACAAAACCGGCCTTAAAATAAACGAACCTATAGACGATTCACCTCTTAAAATTGACTGGAACAGATTACAATCAAATTTTACAGAAGCTGTTACAGATGACGAAGAAGATTTTGAAGACGAAATTTCTAAACCGGCAGCGGGCAAAAATTACGACTACAATTATCTTATGGAATAAAGTTCGGAGGAAAAATGCTTGTTCAAATTTCTGACATCAAAATAAAAAAAAGAGTTCGAAAAGATTTGGGCAATCTCGAAGACTTAAAGGACAGTCTGCGCACCTACGGACTTTTAAATCCTATTACATTAAACAGCCGCTACGAACTTATTGCCGGTGAGCGACGCCTTCAATCTGCAATTCAGCTTGGCTGGACAAGCATAAACGCTAACATTGTTGACAATATTTCAGAGCTTGAACAGCTCGAAATGGAAATAGAAGAAAACAATCAGCGCAAAGAATTTACTCCCGATGAACTTTTGGAAGGCTACAAACGTCTGGAAAAACTTCGTAATCCGGGCTTTTTTTACAAAATATACTTATTCTTCAAACGACTTTTTCAAAAACTCTGCGACTTTCTTTTTGGAAAAAAGCAAAAATAAATAAGCCATGAATCACTTTATCAAAAAAACGGCATTGCTTTTTATTCTTCTAACCGTTCCTGTTTTCTGCGGTTTTTGTATTGGAGCCGGAGTTCAGCTTGGTGTTATTCCTTCTGGTGAATCTCTGGAATTTTCGGCTGCCGGAACAATGCGTCTGGACAGAATTCCGATTCAGTTTGCCTTTGGACTGAACGGTGGCTCTATTGACGATGAATGCATTTTTGGAATGGGCGGCTCTGTCGATTTTATTTTTCTGAATATTCAGATTATAAACAACTGGAATTTTTATTCAGCGGCAGGTCTGGGTGGTGATTTTTATCTTGGAACAAACAAAAACTTTTACACAAGCGCAGGTTTACGCGCCCTTCTTGGCATGGATTTTCTTTTTATGGACGGTTTTCTGCAATTATACTTTCAGCAGGTAATTGAACCATGCTTTGTCTTCAAAAATGACGCAACTTACAAAAACGGACTTTGCCTTAAATTTCCAATCGAAGCCGGACTTCGTTTTCAGTTTTAAGTTATTTTTTTCCTTCGTATAAAAGCTTTGAAAAATATTCAACAGCAACATCTGAAGATTCTTTAAGTTTCCAGGGCGAATTTAAAACCAGCATTCCGCTTCCATAAAGTCGCGGAGGATTACTTTTTGAAAGGTCTTTTAATTCAGTTTCAATATGAGAGTCCTTTGTGTTTATAAGAAGTTCCTGCCTTAAAATTTCCATATTCTGATTTACAGCTTTTGCTCCATCTGTTATCTGATTCAGCATCTGATTAATCTGAATTTCTCGATGGCTCAAAAGCGGATACCAGAGCATAAAAATTCCATTAGACCATTTTTTTAAAACGTCACATATTACCTTTGCTGCATTTTCATAATCAGAAATTTCTTCATAACTTGGATCAATTAAAACCGCCCCGCGCTTAGTTTTTGGAGGCGTAAGTGCCTTAAGCATTTCCCAGCCGGAACGTTTATGAATCTGAATTTCCGGATTTTCCAGAGCAAGCTTTTCAAGCACAGAATCATTTCCGAAGCCTGCATTAAAAGAAGAATTCATATTTGTGCGGAGATTTTCTATTTCGGCAGGATGCAGCTCGGTAAGAATCAAAACATCATTTTTGCGCAACAAAGTTTTTTCAATTGCGGGTGATCCTGGATAAATATGATTTTTATAAAAGCCCTTTACAAGATTGACGTAAGGCAAAAGCTCGGGCGGAAAATCTTTTTGCTTCAAGAGAACTTCTATTCCTTTTGCGGCTTCGCCTGTTTTTATGCTTTTGTTATCAAGTAAATCATAAAGACCGCTTCCTGAATGTGTATCAAAAAACGTATAAGGTTTGTCTTTTTTATTAAGCGAGCAAATTACAAAGGTCAGTACAAAATGCTTAAGTAAATCCGCATGATTTCCTGCGTGATACGCGTGCTGGTAAGACAACATATAAACTCCGGAACAGAAAACTTACTGCAAAGTTTCAAGCTCGTCGAGCCAGATTCGAGCCGATGCATCGCTTGGCATTCGCCAGTCACCACGTGGAGAAAGATTTATAGTTCCCACTTTTGCCCCGTCCGGCATGCATGAGCGCTTAAACTGCTGACTAAAGAAACGCCTGTAAAAAATCTTAAGCCACTTTAATTTTTCAGCCCGGTCGTAATTTAAACCGCAGTTGCAGGCAAGATACAAAATCTTTGCCGGTGAAAAACCAAAACGCAAAAGATAGTAAAGATAAAAATCATGAAGTTCGTAAGGTCCCACAAGTGATTCAGTTTTCTGACTGATTGTTCCATTTTGTGGAGGAAGCAGTTCCGGACTTACAGGAGTATCAAGAATATCTTTAAGAACTTTGGAATTATTTTTTATTGCAAACCATTCAACAAGATAGCGGACAAGAGTTTTTGGAACCGAACTGTTTACTCCGTACATTGACATGTGGTCGCCGTTATAAGTACACCAGCCCAAAGCAAGCTCCGAAAGGTCTCCAGTTCCTATTACAATGCCGGAAGTTTTGTTTGCATAATCCATAAGCACCTGAGTTCTTTCGCGTGCCTGGCAATTTTCATAAGTTACATCGTGAACTGATTCATCCTGGCCAATGTCCTTAAAATGACTTTTTACCGAATCATTTATGCGAATTTCCTTAAGTGTAACACCACACTCCTTTGCAAGTTCGCAGGCATTGTTGTAAGTGCGGTCGGTTGTTCCAAAACATGGCATTGTAATTGCCGTGATTTTTGCGCGGTCAATTTTGCACAAATCAAAGGCTGTACAGGTAACTAAAAGTGCAAGAGTTGAATCAAGACCGCCGGAAAGTCCGAGAACTGCAGAATTGCAGTTAATATGGCGCAGACGTTTTGCAAGTCCTTCTGCCTGAAGAGTAATTACTTCCAGACAACGTTCTGAACGCTTTTCCTTGTCCGAAGGCACAAAAGGAAGCGGATCAACAAAACGAAGAAGTTCATTGTCTTTTAAAGCTTTTTTTGAATCTTCAAGAAGGTCAATTTTAATTGTTATATAATTTTCAACAGATGAATTTTTGGAAGCTGAAAAACCAAAGCTGGTACTTTTTCTTCGCTCCTGACAAAGACGCTCAACATCTATATCTGCATAAAGGTCTTTGTTTTCAAAAGGTTTTGATTCTGCAAGCAGTGTCCCGTTTTCGCAAATCATATTGTGGCCTGCAAAAACCATATCCTGAGAAGATTCTCCGTGCCCTGCCGCTGCGTAAAGATAAGCACAGACAGAACGTCCGCTATGAGATTTTACAAGCTGGCGGCGATAATCTGCCTTGCCAATAATTTCATTTCCGGCCGAAAGATTTGCAATTACCGTTGCCCCAGCCAGAATATGTCGCGAAGAAGGCGGAACCGGAACCCACAAATCTTCACAAATTTCACAGGCAACACAAAAATCAGAATTATTTTCATCCTGAATTAAAATATCTGTGCCAAAAGGAATAAGTTCATCATCTGCAAACTCAATCCAGCGGACAGACATATTTTCTGTAAATGGAAGAAACTGCCGGCGCTCATAAAATTCACCATAGTTAGGAATAAATGATTTTGGTATAAATGCAAGAACCTTACCCTTGAAAAGAGCAGCCGCAACATTGTAAATTCCTTCAGTCTGAGCAAGCGGAAGCCCTGCAAAAATCAAACTATCTAGTTTAGCCGTAGCCGACGCTATTTTTTTTAACGCTTCAACAGCTTGATTCAAAAGTGTTTTCTGAAAAAATAAATCACCGCAAGTGTAGCTTGTAATACAAAGTTCAGGGAAAACAACAATTTTTGCTCCCTTTTTATTTGCTTCGAAAGCCTTATTAATTATATTTTGAGCGTTTAAGGTGCAGTCGGCAACCGTAACGTCCGGACTTATGCACGCAGCTCTTACAAAACCATAATTCATACAGATATTCTATCACAAATTACAAAATTAGCGAACAAGCTTATTCTTTCCGTTTTGTTTTCCCTGTGCAACTTTTTTTACAACATCATCAACAAGAATTTCAGGCTCAAGCCCTTTATGATAAGCAGAAACAGAAACGGTTGCTGTAACATCAATAATTGCTTCATGGAATAAAATCGGGTCGCGTTCAATTTCGCGTCTTACACGTTCTGCACAACCTGCAGCTACATCTGCATTACAATCAAGAAGAATCATAAACTGATCACACTTCCAGCGGAAAACCTTATCATTACGTTTAAGACAACGCGTTATAATTGTTGCAACTTCCTTAAGCAGATTGTTTGCACATTCACGACCATAAATTTCGTTTACATGCTTAAAATCATCAAGGTCTACAAGCAGCAGAGTAAGAGGCTTGTTTTGCAAATTTGAATAATCAATAGTCTGAATAAGATTCTTGTGAAACTTGCGTCCGTTCAATGCAAAAGTTACGCTGTCTATATCTGAAAATAAAAGGAAGCGGTCGATTGAAAAAATTGAGAACGAAATCATAAGTACAAAAAATATAAGAATGATAAGGAAAAAGGCGGAATAATCATGAATCATTTTTGGAATTGAAAAATCAAGTGTTCCGGTAATGTAATTTGTAATTAAAACAGGAATTTTTGTCTTGTCAAAATTTCCTATGCCAACATTTAAAATATGAAGAAGCGGAAGCTCGGAACGTTTTACAGAAAAACACAGATTTGCCGGTTCGCTCAGAATTATGCTTTTTATGCGCTTAAAATCGCGTTTTGGCCACGCAGAAGCCTGATAATTGCTTATAACGCCAGAATCAATTTCGCCGCTTCGTATAGCCTGCAGCAGGACTTTACAATTATCAAACTCGGTAAGCTTTGCATTCGGATATTTATTGCGCACATAATTATACGCAAAAGAACAATTCTTAAGAATTCCCATACGGCGAAGTTTTGAAGGACCATAGTTTCCAATGTAAAAGATTGAAAGATTTGTTGAAATAAAAGAATCTGTCTGATGAATTCCCGAATTTTCAGAAGAATAAAGGTCTTCGTAAGATGGGAAAGAAAAATCAATATCATTATTTATAAGGGCAGCCTCTAACTGTTCACGAGTCTGGTAAAATTTATACTGAAAATCAACTCCAGGAATATCAAAGAGTGTACGCAGATTTTCAAGGAAATCCCTTACAAGCCCTACCGTGCAGCTGTTTTTTAAATCATAATCAGAAAAAGGAAGATAGTTTTTAAGACAGCCAACTTTAATAACTCTGTGAACCGAAAGCCATGAATTTTCTTCGTCAGAAAATTTGCGTGAAAGTTTAATTTCTGAAAAGTAACGGTTATACAATTCTGGATTAAAAAACGGATTATCCGAATAAAGCTTTAGCAAAGCAGATTCGAGCTCTAAAAAAAGGTCTTCGCGATTTTTGTTTACTGCAAGATAGAAATTTGAAGAACAAAGTTTTATGGCAGGTTTCCAGTTGTATATATTTATAAGATTTGTTTCAACAATAGCATCATATTTTCCGTTAGAAAAATCATTATAACGCTTAATATCGTCATCAGAAGGAACAATCGTACAATTAATTTTATTTTCTGATATAAAATCATTTATTAACTGTAAATAGTATTCAGTGTTACTCAGGCAGATTGTCTTTCCTTCAAGTGATTTTGGATCGCTTGTAATGCCGGAAGTTTCATCACGCACATAAATAAAATAGGTTTCTGTTCCCATAGGAAAACTTGGAAATCTTGCATAAGATTCGCGTTCTTTTGTATAAGAAAGGTCAACAAGAATATCTATTTTACCTTCCCGGAATGCATTGGTAAGCACAGTCCAGTCGCCGTACATGTAATCATATTCCCAGCCTGTATAACCGGAAATTTTCTGAAGATATTCATAAGCATAGCCGCCTTTAGGATCATCGGGAGTAAGTCCTCGCATAAATCCGTCATTTACAGCTATATAGCCACATTTTACTTTTTTTGGCTTTGAATTTGCACAAAGAATAAAACTGAATGCGAAAAAAAATAAAAATAACTGTATGAGCTTTTTGGATGCATTTTTTTTGAAATACATACCTAAAATTATAACACATACAGTTATTTTTTAAACAAGAATTTTTTCTATGACTTTACACATGCCTTTAAAGGCTTATTTATATGTACCTTTTCCTGGCGAAGTTAGCTTAGCGCGCAAAAACAAGCTGCGAACCGTCAAAATGAACTTTTATTGCATCGCCATCTTTTACAGTTCCGGCAAGAAGTTCGCGGGCAAGCGTGTTTTCCACATAAGTTTGAATTGCACGTTTAACCGGTCGGGCGCCCATTGCAGGGTCATAGCCTTTTTCGCAGAGAAAATCCATAGCGCTCTGGTCAAAGTCCAAAGTGATTTTGCGATCTGCAAGGCGGCTCTGAACGCGGTCAAGCTGAAGCTTTATAATTGAACTGATGTGTTCCTTACCGAGCTGACCGAACATTACAATTTCGTCGATGCGGTT
>DEEV01000127.1:29586-29981 GCA_002350445.1 Treponema sp. UBA2869
CTGTCGCCGTTTTCGCCTTTTTCTGCGGCTTCAAGAATAAGGTCGCTTCCGAGGTTACTTGTCATGATGATGATTGTGTTCTTAAAGTCTACAACGCGGCCCTGTCCGTCTGTGAGACGACCGTCATCAAGAACCTGAAGCAGTACATTGAAAACATCCGGATGTGCCTTTTCAACTTCATCAAAAAGAATGACGCTGTAAGGGCGGCGGCGAACTGCTTCTGTAAGCTGACCACCTTCGTCGTAACCAACGTATCCCGGAGGCGCTCCAATAAGGCGTGTCACACTGAACTTTTCCATGTACTCAGACATATCAATTCTGGTGAGAGCCTTTTCATCGTTGAAGAGGAAGTCTGCCAGAGTTTTTGCAAGCTCAGTTTTACCAACACCAGTTGG
>DEEV01000127.1:29999-35163 GCA_002350445.1 Treponema sp. UBA2869
AGTCCGCTGCGGTTACGGCGAATTGCGTCGCTTACAACATTAACAGCTTCGTCCTGACCAACAACTCGTTTATGAAGAACGTTCTCAAGTTCAAGATATTTCTGCTTTTCACCTGTCATCATCTTTGCAACCGGAATACCAGTCCAGCTGGAAACAACTTTTGCAATATCTTCTTCGGTAACTGACTGACGTAAGAGGGAGTCTCGCCCACCTTCGGCACGTTCTTTTTCTGCGGCAAGGGCAGCATCCAGTTCTTTCTGAAGGGCAGGAATTTTACTGTATTTAAGCTCGGCTGCCTTTTCAAGGTTTCCCTCGCGGGTAAACTTTTCTTCTTCAAAGCGAGCCTGCTCAAGCTGCTCTTTTACCTTGCGAGACTTATCAATACTTTCCTTTTCATTCTGCCACTGAAGCTTCATCGCATCGCGGCGCGAAGTAATTTCTGCAAGTTCTTTTTCAAGCTTTGCAAGGCGCTCTTTACTTGCCGCATCATCTTCCTTACTCAGCGACTGCTTTTCAATCTGAAGCTGCAGCATCTTTCGTTCAACCTGGTCAAGCTCTGTTGGTTGGCTTTCAATTTCCATCTTAAGACGGCTGGCTGCTTCATCAACAAGGTCTATTGCCTTATCCGGCATAAAGCGGGATGTGATATAGCGGTTAGAAAGAGTTGCCGCAGAAACAAGAGCCTCGTCTTCAATTCTAACTCCATGGTGAATCTCATACTTTTCGCGCAACCCACGCAAAATTGCGATTGTATCTTCTACGCTAGGCTCAGCGCAGTAAACCTGCTGGAAACGACGTTCAAGAGCCGCATCCTTTTCTATATACTTACGGTATTCGTCGAGAGTTGTTGCACCAATAGCACGAAGTTCACCACGGGCAAGGGCCGGCTTAAGCAGGTTCGAAGCATCCATACTTCCTTCCGAAGCCCCTGCTCCAACAAGTGTATGAAGTTCATCAATAAAGAGGATAATCTGACCTTCGCTCTTTGTTACTTCTGTAATAAGAGCTTTAAGACGTTCCTCAAATTCACCTCGGAACTTAGCACCGGCTACAAGCGAGCCAAGGTCCAAAGCTAAAAGGCGTTTGTTTTTAAGACTTTCCGGAACATCGCCGCTTGCAATACGACGGGCTAGGCCTTCCACAATGGCTGTCTTACCTACACCAGGTTCACCGATAATTACCGGATTGTTTTTTGTTCGCCGGCAAAGCACCTGCATAACGCGGCGAATCTCTTCATCACGGCCAATTACCGGGTCAATTTTGTCCTGGCGGGCAGCGGCGGTAAGGTCGCGGCAATATTTTTCAAGCGAGCGGGTTTTAGCTTCCGGATCATTTGAATCTACAGTCTGGTTTCCGCGCACAGATTTTAGCGCTTCCATAAGAGCCTTATGAGTAATTCCACTGTTTTTTAAAAGATTACCGCAAGAGCCGTCCGAATCAGACATTGCAAGAAGAATGTGTTCAGTAGAAAGAAACTGGTCGTGCAGCGCAGACATTTCATTTTCTGCTTTTACAAGAATTTTCTGCATTTCCGAAGAAAGATAAACGTTTGCACCGCCGCTTACCTTTGGAAAACGCGCTATTGAATCACGAACTTTATGCAGAAGCTCAGAAGAAGGAACTCCAACCCTTTCTACCACAGGCGCAACAAGCCCATCCTTTTGTTCAAGCAAAGCCTGAAGCACATGTTCTGCACTTATTTCTGAATTATCATTTTTGAGAGCAATTGAAGAAGCTTCCTGTAAAGCTTCCTGTGTTTTAATAGTAAAATTTTCGTAGTTCATATTGCCACCTCTTGAAATTTAAAATAATCAAATTTCGTCGAAACGGCAAATTTATTTTTTTTCGGGTCTTTCCGCAGCTCAAATTTTCGCTGCGGCCGCTACGTCCGCCCTTCGCTAGCGCTCATACTTAGACCGGCAAGCCGCCCTAAGTACGCCTTCGGCGGGGCTCCCATCGCTAAGACGGTTTAAATTTCGCCCTCTTCCTGCTGACCAAATTCGCATACAGCCTTTATGATTTTTGCATGCTCAATCTGTTCAAGGGTATCCTTTATTTTTCTAAAAAGCTTAATTTCGCCAATTCCAGCCGCACCTTCCAGAATATTCATTATCTTACGGTTTCCATCAGGAAGTTCTATAGTACGATTGAATAAATCTTTTATTTTACAATAAAGGTCAATATCAATAATCCAATCGCGGCTGTTCAAGCTTACAGACCAGTGAAGTTTATTATCTTCTACATTTTCTGTTTCCGGTGCCTGAATACAATTCCAGATTGAAGTAAATGTTTTCTTTGCCTTGTCTGCAGTAAACGAAATAGTTCGTCCCTGAATATTACTAACAAAAGAAAGCTCGCCGTTAAAAGCTCCCTTAACTGCAAAAGCAGAATCAAGAAGTGTTTTACCGGTAATTAAGCTTGAAAGATTAAGGGCTGAAATATGGAACCATGGCTGTGGAAGCGTTTTACCCCAGTAACGTTCAATAAAACCAAGCGAACGACGCGGATCAACAATATAGTCAGTTCCGTCAAAATTGATTTTTCCGCTGAATGTACACTGGAGACCGAACGGGAACCAGAACGAAGTTTTATCTTTATAACCATCTGCAAAACTGCTTAAAACTTCGTATTCAAGATTCCAGGTTGCATAACCGGCATTTCCAAAATATTCAGGATGTTCATTGTTTTCTTCTGCCGAAGTATTTAAAAATCCGCTGATTTTTGTTTCAGAAAAATATTTGTTACCAATTTCAATTTCAAAAGGCTTTTGCTTGAATTTTATGCTTTTTACCGGAAAATATGAGCATAGCTGCTTTGCATTTTCACCCATCATTCCCATTTTTACAGAACAGTAAGATGGCACAACAATAGATTCTGTCTGAAGGTTTTTTGCCGATTCGGTTCCTGCAAGTGCATACTGAAGGTCTTCCTGTGTAATCTTTATACGAGGCTTAAAGCCAAGCAGTGTCTCTGAGGGAGAATTCCATGGATTTACCATAGAGAATTCAATAAAGAACATCTGTTCCTGACTTGTAACGGCATTTACACCGCTAAAAATAAAACGCCAGTAATTTATACCAAACTTCTTTTTGGAATTAGAAAAACCAAATCTGTTACGACTTAATGCTTTTTTTGAAATATTCATGCCAAAATACCTTTTCACTTGATTTTCGGCTTCTGGCAAAAAAACTTTATAAAAAAAAAGGCACTCCATTATAAAATGAAGTGCCTTCCAATTTTACTTAAATACACGTTCCAAAGTTCGGTTCAATTCAGCCTGCTCTTCCGGAAAATTATCATTAAGAAATTCAAAACAGGCAACGGCCGCACGCTGTGCATGCTCATACCAGATTTTATACAGGTCAGGACGTAAATCATCACTTGGAAACGGAGCTCCCTGAACATCAGAAACAAGCTCGCGAAGCATTTTAATACATTCTTTTCCACGCTTATCCATAATTATCTTCCTTTAAAACAAAGTTTTAAATGTTTAAATTAACTATAAACCAATATCAACAAGATTTCCATAGCAGTTTTTTGAATTATCGCAAATAACTACCTGCTTTCTTGTTTTTTTTGCATTTTCCAAAAGCCTTTCTGCAGATTCACGTACATCCTGAGGTGTAACCTTTAGAATAAGCTCAAGATTTTTTTCGGCCAGTTCCGATGATGTACCGTAAAGTATCCGGCGCAAGCCCCTTAAGCCGCGCTGGGAAGGTGAATCAGGAATGATTTCTTCTGCATAGCACGAAAGAATGGCACATTCAATTTCTTCATCAGACAAAAGTTTTTTTGAATCTTCTTCCAGAATTTTCATAAACAGACTTGCCGTATTCTGAGGATTCGGGTCGCGGTAAGTATAAACGCTGCAAAGTTTACTTGAAGTATCTGCAGAAGAATATGCACCGTAGGCACCGCCCATAGTGCGCATTTTTTCCCACAAGGAATTCATAGAAAGCCAGTTTGCAAAAACTACATCCGACGCACCTTCTTTTGTACACCAGTGCGCACACGGGAAAACAATTCCACAGTAACCGGTTTGGGCAGGTACCTTACAAATTTCGGTTGAAATCTCAGAAGTATCTGCCTTATAAATAAACGGCACAATATTTTTAAGTTCAAGCGGCTTTGAATCAGAAAGAGGTCTCAAACCTGCACTGCAGACAAACGGCTGAACAAGTGGAAGAAGCTGCTCCATAGATTTTGAATCAGCTGTAATATGAACAGCGCTTCCGCCCGCAAATGCATCTGCATACATTTTCTTAAACTTTTTAAGAAGTTCCGGCGCATTTTTCTTTGTATATGATTTGCAATGATTCAACTGTGTAAAGCCTTTTGTAAGTTCGCCAATTGCGCAGCTTACATTAAAAAATGACTTTGCCCTTCTTATAGCGTAATAAATGCCCTGCGAAATAAACGAAAGTTTTTTATCGGCAACGTATTCCGTCATCATATTTTCAAAATGATTCAAATCTTCAAAGTCCATTTTGGAAACAATTTCAGAAAGCATTTTTAAAGACGGCTCGGTTTTCTCTGCCAGGAATTTGCACGAAATACTAAGATACGGTCTGTTGCAAAGATTAAGTTTTTTAAGGGCAAGACAATTTTTTACAGTTTCAGCAGAGTCTTCAATTCCCTTAGAAAAACTTGTTGCCCAGACATCGCCCATAAGACAACCAGACTGAGTTACGCAGTCTGACCAGGATTTTCCGTTCCAGCCAAGATTTGTAAGACAGCAAAGGAAAAATGAAAAATCAAGAAAATCTTCTGGATTAAATGAATCGACCGGCAAAAGCACATCAACGTAAACAACGCCCTTTGTATCTTCCTTGTTCAAAATAAGCGGAATATCTTTTCCTTCGTTATTTTTTACAGTTGTTACCTGAGTTTCAATTGCCGGAAGTTTTTTACTAAGATTTGAAATACTAAGGTGCGGAATACAGCTAAGTTCCTTATCAGTTTCTTTTTTCTGCTGATAATTATGAAGTTTTTCCAGTTCAGCTTTTAAAAGTTCAATATCAGTCTGTTTTTTAAGTTTTTTTATAAGCTGACGTTCAATTTTGTTTCTCTGAATAAAAAACTTTTTTGAAGGTTCAACTGTAACAAAAACAGTCTGTTTATTATCAATAAGAAATTTCTTTATAAGATTTTTAGGATAATCCGG
>DEEV01000127.1:35209-37455 GCA_002350445.1 Treponema sp. UBA2869
GTCATAGACATAAGATTAAGCGAAAAAGGTCCTGATGAGCGGGTTTCTTCGCGCAGATTAAAATCAATTCCCATTACGGCAGAATCAATTTCCTGTCTGGAAATTCCGTCATTGTAAACATCTTCCAGTGTTTTTAAAATCAGATTACGAACTTTTTCTTCGTTTCCTTTTTTTACGCCAATAAGACCTATGCTGAAAAAATTATCTTCAAACTGACCAAAATTTCCGCAAACGGGCGCCACGTCTGTTCCAAGCTTAGACTCCTTTAGTTTACGCACAAAAATAGAGCTGTCGGAGCCAAAAAGCAGCTCAGACAAAAATGTTTTTTCCAGATCGTTTTGTCCGGTATACCAGTTTAAGGTTACCATTGAACCTTCGGCTCCAGTATGCGGCGCAGTATATTTTAAGCTTACAGATTTTTTGTTGCGCGCAGTTGTCTGAAGTTCGCGAATTTCGTCTGTGATTAATGGAAGGGAGTTTGCCGCGCGGGCGACGGTCTGGTTTACGCTGCCGTACTTTTTTTCGATGCGCGGAATAAAGCGTTCATTCAAAAAATCAAGCTGATCAGAAGTTGGAATATTTCCGTACAAAAACAAAAGACAGTTATCAGGATTATAAAATTTCTGATGAAAATCACAAAACTGTTCATAGGTAAGGCTTGTAATTTCAAGAGGATCTCCGCCGGAATCATAGCTTGCAAAAGAGCCCGGGTACATTGCACTTATAAGATTATGAAGAGCCACACTGCTGAATGACGAATAAACACCCTTCATTTCGTTGTAAACAACACCCTGAACAGAAAGCTTTCCGTCATCATCAATTTCGAGCCGGTGTCCTTCCTGCAAAAAAGTTTCCTTTGAAAGCAGCGGGAAAAATACAGCATCGGCATAAACATCCATTATGTTAAAATAATCGGAACGGATTAACGACGCTGCCGGATAAGCAGTTTTATCTGAATAAGTAAATGCATTTAAATAAGTTTTTACGCTTCGGTTTTCCAAAGTTGCAAACGGTTCTTTTAGAGGATATTTTTCAGAACCACACAATACGGAATGTTCCATTATATGTGCAGTGCCCTTTGAATTTCTGGAGAGCGTTCTGAATCCGAACGAAAAAAGATTTTCGTCATCGTCAGCAAGTATATGGTAAACTTCAAGACCTGTTTTTTTATGACGCAGATAAACTGCCTTTGTATCGTAATCCGGAAGGTTTTCTACAAGCAGCAGTTCAAAGCCGTTGTAATCCTTTCCAATGTTTTTTGAATCAGTAAAATCAAATGAACACATCGTCGTTTCTGTCCTTTATAATCAAATGACCTTCTTCGAAAGCACGCCTTAGTTTACTGAAAAATTCAGAAGTGATTTTTTCGCAGTCAGAGCGGCGCATTGGCTTTAAAATATCCTCCTGGGCAAGAACTTCATCACGTCTGCCGGAAGAAATGTTTTTCAGGATTTTATCACGGAAATCATCAGGTTTTGCTGCAATCAAATATGCAATATCATGCTCGCTCATTTCGCGCAGTTTTTCCTGAACAAAACGGTCGTCCGATTTTACAACATCTTCCATTGTAAAAAGCCTGCTTCTTAAATCCTGTCCCAAATCCGGGTTGTCTTCTGAAAGGTAATCAAGAATGTCTTTTTCGGCACCAGCATCCATACGTTTTAAAATTTGTGCCAGCGCATTTTTACCGTCAAGATTTTCAGCCTTTTCAGTTGTCTGCTTAAGTGATTTTTGATGCATTGCTTCGTCAACGCGCATTACAAGGTCAGAATCAACAGGCTCCATTTTTGCAAGGCGCAGAACAACTTCTTTTTTTTCTTCGGGAGTCATAAGATTTATAATTGACGCAGATTTTTTTGGTTCAAGATGAGACAACACAAGCGACTGAATTCCTGCATTTTCGTCTTTTAAAAGCAGATAAACACGTTCGCTGTCAGCTCCATTTAAATATTCAAAAGGATGGCGACCTTCATATTTAACGGCTTTTGAAAGCATCTGATCGGCACGCTCTTTTCCGTAAGCCTTTACAAGCATTTCGCGCGCAGTTTCTACACCACCGCTGGTTTTTGCCTTTTCTAAAAGTGAATCAAATTCTTTAAGAATTTCGTCAGCTTCATCTTTATCAACACTTCGGATAGAAGCAATTTCCGGAACAATTTTTTCGATTTGCTGCTCGCTAAGGTGTGGAAGAATTTTTGCAGCTTCGTCTTCGCCAATCAAAAGCAGAAATTTTGCAACCCGCCTGT
>DEEV01000127.1:37512-37780 GCA_002350445.1 Treponema sp. UBA2869
GGTTTGAAAATGTAAACTTTGTGATTGCTTTTTCATGTTCAGCATTTTTGCTTTGACTATGATTTGTATTTTGATTTTCATTTTGATTTATATTACTTTTTCCGTAAGCCGCAGCCCGCAAATCGTTCATATTCATGCTTATATTCTACTATAAAATAGAATGATTTGAAACAGATTACGCTGGAAGAATTTATAATCATGTTAAAAACAAAAGAGCTTCTAGTCTCTTAGAAGCTCTTAATAAAGTCGGGCAAACTGGATTTGAACC
>DEEV01000109.1:0-233 GCA_002350445.1 Treponema sp. UBA2869
GAGCACGGAATTGATTCAAGCTACGCAGGATTCATTATGGCTCCACAGGTACTCGGCGGAGACAGCCCTTCAGCAGGCAGTGAAAGTGTTCCAGTAGAAAAGGCCGTTCCTGTAGCAAAGGCTACAAGCCGTCCGGATGCAAAGTTCCACATGGTTACAATCATTACACGCCAGAGCAAGTTCGACGAACTCAAGGCAGCAATGAACGACATCAACGTAACAGGTATGACAGT
>DEEV01000109.1:385-1686 GCA_002350445.1 Treponema sp. UBA2869
GCCGCTAAGGAAGTTCTTTACACAGGCCACATCGGCGATGGAAAGATTTTCGTATACGATGTTCAGAACGTAGTTAAGGTACGTACTGGCGAAGAAGGCTACGAAGCTCTTCAAGATTAGGCTATAATCGAAGAACCGTTAAAAAGCGAGCTGCGACAGCGGGTCGCTTTAGGTTCATCGAAAGAACGCCTCAAGCGCCGAGACTATGCGAGGCGCGCTTTAAGTAGTCATCTATTTATCCTACTCATATTTGCCCGGTTCACGCCGGGCGTTTTTCTTTTCTTGAAAGTTCTGCTTTATTCAAATATATTCTTAAACATGAAGAAAACATACATATCGCTAATTTTTTTATTTATTGCCGGTTTGCTTTCGGCACAGTCAGTAAAGCTTACTAGAGTTAAAGGTCAAAATTTTACAACCGGCGGAAATTACTACGACGGAGAATACATCAGTTATGCAAGTGTTCCCGAAGAAACCCGTTATATAAAAGGCTTTTATATTTCAGAGCCAATTACGCAGGAACTTTACGAAAAGGTAATGAAAAACAATCCTTCTTCAGTAAAAAATCCAAAAGCACCTGTAACAAATGTTTCCGTTATAGATGCAATGAATTTCTGTTTGCTGCTAACACAAATGGATGAATATGAAATTGCCTACGAAACTGATAATTACGTTTGGTATAATTTTAAGTTTCTTCTATATAATAAACATGGATATCGTCTTCCAACCGAAGAAGAATGGGAATTTTGCGCAAAAACCGGCGTTATTGATACTTCAAAAAATCAGCTTTCAGAATGGGTTCATAATACCTGGTCCACTTCTACAATGAAAAATAAATTTCATAAAGACTATAATAAAACTAAAGAAAAAATTCCTTTTGATAAAAGAGTAAATGTAACTGTTCGTGGAAACGGATCAAACGAAAAACGCTGGGCCGTAAATCCTGAAACTTCGCAGGACAACCTTGGCTTTAGAATTGTTCTTTCTGATATGACAGAATTCGGCTTTGCTGAACAGCCGGAAATTCCAGCCGGTGCAAAAGCAGACACAACAATCGCAGAGCTGGATTCGTATCTCACTAATATAGAAGAAACTGAATCTCCGGAAGGTGACGGCTACATACATGCCACAATTAGACTTGCAGAAATTTTCCCGGAAAAAGATGATTACAAAGTTTTATCTGAATTCGAACATATTTTAGACAGACATCCAAAGCTTAGACTGATTCTTGATTTGAAAAACTGCCGCTGGGAGGTTTCTTATAAAGAGAATATTTATAATTATTGCGAAATTGGTTTTTA
>DEEV01000109.1:1806-7434 GCA_002350445.1 Treponema sp. UBA2869
AATGATTTTGGAAAATATTCAGAAAATTCTTCGCTTAAATATATTTTTGTTCCTAATAATTTGCCGCTTCCCGAAAAATATGATTTTGAATCAATTGTAAAAACAATTTTTGTTCATGACACAGCGGAACATTATAAATCTGTAACTGCGGACTTTGATGAGCCGCCTGCAAGTCCAGAAAATGTTCCCGGCTGTACATCTTCATTTAGCGAAGAAGCAATGTATTATGGCGATATTTTCGATTGTGAAATTACAATTCCGGAAAATCAAAACCGTAAACANNACATGTACAGTTTATTTTGTTTCAAAATACGATCATACTCTTATTTTTTATGACACGGAATACAAGCTTAACGGCAAGTCAAAAACAATTCAGCTTAAAAAAATCAATACAAGAGATTTTGACGAAGAAGCTCTTTATGAAGCTTATAATGACGAAAGTATTACCGTTCAGATTCAGGTAGAATTTGAAGATGGCACGGTAATAGATTATTTTGACAGCGAACTTCTTGTTTTCTAAAAAAAGGGATGGCGTACATTCTGTGCGCCCGCTAACGCGGAGTTTTTAAGGAGATAATTCAAAATGAAAAAAAATACATTTATTTTAATTGCAATTTTAATTTTGCTTGCCGGTAATCTTTCGGCTCAAAAAAAATCTACACTTCCCGCGGAAATTCAAAAATTGTATTCGCAGATGGTTTTAGTTGAAGGCGGAAGTTATAATCTGCATCAGGCATGGATAGATGATTATAAGGAAGATGGGATTCCTGTAACTATAAAAACTTTTTACGCCCAGAAATATGAAGTAAACCGCGAATTGTGGTTTTATATTATGGGCACAAAAAACGACTGGTGGGAAACAGAAAAAGACGGTTCAATAGATATGACCAAACCTGCTAACGGTGTTACCTGGGAAGAAGCAATTATTTTCTGCAACAAGCTGAGTGAAAAAGCTGGCCTTACTCCATGCTATGACACTACAGATATAAAAAATGTAGTTTTTAATGAAAATGCAAACGGTTTCAGGCTCCCAACCGAAGCGGAATGGGAATTTCTTGGTCGTGGCGGAATAAAATCAGAACATCGTGCGTATGCAGGAAATTCGAACGGACTTGAAGATATTGCCTGGACTTCCTGCGGTTATAGAAAAGCAAGTTCTCTCATGAATTGCGGACTTCTTAAACCTAACGAACTTGGTTTATATGATTTGTCTGGAAACGTCTGGGAATACTGCTGGGACAGATATTCTGAAAATCCGGAATGCCGTGTCATTCGTGGCGGAGCCTGGGATACTGAAAATTCCAAGGCAATGCTTGTAAGCTGCTATATTTATCATATTAAGCCTGATGAAGCGATTTGTTCGACAGGTTTAAGACTTGTAAAAAATAAATAAACAAGAGATAATTAAAGAAATAAATATAAATTGAGGTAAATTATGGATTTAATTCCAAGCTTTCAGGTAGACCATACTAAACTTGTTCCGGGAATTTATGTTTCCCGCGTAGATTCTATTGGCAACGATTTTGCTACAACTTTCGATATCAGAATGAAAAAACCGAACCTTGAGCCGGTAATTCATCCAAATGCAATGCACACAATAGAACATATTGTTGCAACTTTCCTGCGAAACGATAAAGAATGGAAAGACCGCATTGTTTACTGGGGACCAATGGGTTGTCTTACAGGAAGCTACCTTATTGTAAAAGGAAAACCAAAGCCACAGGAACTTCTTCCGCTTTTAATTCGTGCTTTTGAGCACCTTGCAACTTATGATGATGTTGTGCCTGGAACAACTCCGGAAACCTGCGGAAACTGTCTGCTTCACGATCTTCCTATGGCAAAATACGAAGGCAAGCTTTATCTTGATATTCTTAAGACAAATCCTTGCTTCGAATATCCGACAACAGAACGTATTGAAACTGAAAAAGGAAAAACTTTCTACGATTCCTAGTACATCAGGAATTTTATAGATGGTTTGTTAAATTAGAATTTCGCAAAATAAGGAATACTCCTTAGGCGAAATCGCTGTCATATAATTGCAAACTTTGCGGTTTTATGTCATTATATGATAGTTCCAATAAATAATTAAAAATCGTATTCGCAATGATGTACCTCCGAAATATTTTCTTTTTGGAGGTTTTATATTTTTTTAGGAGACAAATGTCAATGAAAAGAAGAAAGATTGCTACAATTCTATGTACAAGTCTTGTAGGTATTATTCTTGTTTCAAGTATCATTCAAAGCTGGATTGTAACAGGAGTAACAAGAAAATCTGCTGCAGAAAGCTATGCTATGGACTGCACTCAGATTACAAACGCATATTCGCTTGCAATTGCAAACAAAGTAAGTGAATACATGAATCAGATGAATTTTTATATTTCTGCAGATGTAGTTGAAAGTTGTGATGAAGAAAAAATTGCACTTTGGCTTGCAGAACACAATGGTGCACGCAAAAGCTATTTTAATTCAGTTTTGTTTGCCGGAAAATCTGGAATTGCAAGAACTGATAACGGCGACCGCTACGATGTTTCTAATGAAAAATTCTACAAGGAAATAATGGAGAAGGGCAAGTCTGATTATGTTGACACTCCTGCGGTAGACCAGAAGGGGGATCTTGTTTTTCACGTTGCAAAGGCGGCAAAAATTCATGGTGAACTTATAGGCGTATTTTCTGCAGTTGTACCTATTTATAACATTCAGAACATGGTTAAATATGTCCTTCTTGGAGAAACTGGACAGGCTTGGATTTTTACAGACAACGGAACTGTAATTGCAAACAATAATTCAAGCTATATGATGAAGCTCAATCTTTTGAATCAGACTGACAGTCCGGAACTTACACAGGCTATTAAAAAAGCTGTAAACGGCGGAATTGGTTCTGAATGGGTTACAGGGCTTGGTTCATACAGAGGACGTTCGTTCATTACATATACTCCAATTGCAAATACTCCGTGGTTCCTTGCTTTTTCTATTGCAGAATCTCAGGTTTATTCAACTGGAAACAAGTTAAGTCCTATTTTCATTTTGATTTCTTTGATTACGGTTATTATTATTGGAATTTCTTGTCTCTTTATTACAAAAATTCTTTTAAGGCCTGTTGCTGCTATGGAAAAATCAATCAACGAAATTGCTTCTGGAAATGCAGATCTTACACAGCGAATTGACATTAAATCAAAGACAGAAATTGGTTCTGTGGTAGATGGCTTTAACAGTTTTACCGAAAAACTTCAGAATATCGTTTTGCAGCTTAAAGCATCAAAGGATCACCTTTCTTCTGCCGGAGACCAGATGAGCAGTTGTTCTTCTGACACAGCACAGGCAAACAAGCAGATTCTGGATAACATTTATACAATTACAACACAGATTAATCATCAGTCTGATTGTGTTTCTCAGACGGCCGGTGCAGTTGATCAGATTGCGTCAAATATTCAGTCGCTTGAACGCATGATTGAAACTCAGGTTGCAAGCGTTACTCAGGCTTCTGCCGCAGTTGAAGAAATGATTGGAAATATTGATTCTGTAAACTCTTCTGTACAGCAGATGGCAAATCAGTTTAATCAGCTGGAAGAAAATTCTTCTATGGGTGCTGACAAACAGCGCGAAATGAACGTAAGAATCAATCAGATTGTAGAAGAATCAAAAATGCTTCAGGAAGCAAACAAAACTATTGCATCAATTGCAAGTCAGACAAACCTTCTTGCAATGAACGCTGCAATTGAAGCCGCTCACGCCGGCGATGCAGGAAAAGGCTTTAGCGTTGTTGCAGACGAAATCCGTAAACTTTCGGAAACTTCTTCTGCGCAGTCTAAGACAATTGGAACACAGCTGCAGAGCATCCACGATTCTATTTCAAATGTTGCAGTTGCTTCTGAAGAATCAAACAGAACCTTTATGCTTGTTACAGACAAAATCAAACAGACAACAGACCTTGTATCGCAGATTTCAAGTGCAATGGAAGAGCAGGCAGAAGGTTCACGTCAGATTGGCATTGCACTCGGAAACATGAACAACAGTGCTCTGGAAGTCCGCACGGCATCCAGAGAAATGGCAGAAGGAAACAAATCTATTCTGGCAGAAATAAAGGAACTTCAGGATATTACAGATTCTATAAACAACAGNNATGACAAGCATAACTTCTACAACAGATATGCTTAGTGTAACAGGTGCCGCATTAAACGAAATTACAAGCTCGGTTGGTTCTTCAATTTCAGAAATTGGAATGCAGGTTGACCAGTTCAGGGTTTAATTTGAAGGAGATTTGATAATATGAAGAATTTTACAAAAATCAGATTTTTTATACTGGCCGTTTTTCTTATTTTGGGAATGAACGTTCTTTTGTCATGTAATTCAAAGAGCGCCGGAGCAAATTCANNTTTAAAGAGCGAAGATGAATCATTCTGGATTGATTTTAAAAAATATTTTACTGATATTGCCGAAGAAAAAAATCTTTCACTTGAGATTTATGCAAGCGACAACGACCCGGCCATTCAGATTGACCAGCTTAAAACAATGCTTATGAACGGCGTAAAAGGATTTGTTATTACAGCCGCAAGCAGCGATTTAACTGAACAGATTGCAAAAATTGTAAATTCTCAGGGTGGTTATGTTGTTTTTGTAAACGTAATGCCTACAATTGATGCACTTAAAATCAGCAAAAACTGCTATTATTCTTCTTCTCCGGAAACAGAAGCCGGTGCATATCAGGCAGAAATTTTGCATAACTATTTTTCAAAACATCCGGATAAGCTTTCTGGAAAAACAGTAAATGTACTTTACTTTAACGGTGAATACGGACATCCGGCGCAGATTCCGCGACGTGCAGGTTTTGTTGAGGCAATGGAGTCAAAGGGTTACAAGGTGAATTTCCTTACACAGTTTGGCGCAAACTGGAATAGGGGAAGTGCAAAAGAATCTATGAACCTATGGCTCAAGAAAAACGGTGTTAAAAATCTTAATGCAGTTGTTTGTCAGAATGATGATATGGCACTTGGTGCTGTAGAAGCATTTATTGACAATGGTTTTATAGACAGTAAAAATTCTCCAATGAACGATACAGATGGAGATGGAACCGCACTTGCAGTTCCAGTTCTTGGCGTAGATGCAACAACAGCCGGTAGAGATTCACTTGCCGCTTCGCAGCTTTACGGAACAGTTTTCCAGGATATGAAAACTCAGATAGAAACTGCCCTTGAAATTGTTACAAAATGCTACAGCGATGGCAGTGCAATTGGCTATGTTACTTCAAAAGGAATTAAAGGCGCACAAAAAGTTTCTACAGAAGCTCCGCTTACAGATACAGCAATCATAAGCCAGTGCTTTATTGTTCCGTATGTTCCGGTAACAAAATAAAGCTATTCCGAATCGTAATCTTCGTCATCATCAACATCAATAAAAAGATTTAGCAGTTCTTCAAGTTTGTCGAGAATTGCTAAATCTTTTTTCTTTTGGGCTTCATCCGCCGAAATAACAAAATTGTCAGTATAATTTTCTATATAACCGTAAACGCAGTCTATTGTTTCTTCATCCTCATCTGCAAAATCTTCAATAGAGTGCACAGTTTTTAAAAGCCGTTCCAGAGTCTCAATCTGTTCTTTATAGCCGGCTTTTATTCTATCATATTCCTTAGAG
>DEEV01000109.1:7608-12637 GCA_002350445.1 Treponema sp. UBA2869
GGTTCGGGAAAACAGTATCATACAGGTGTTGGACCGGGCGACATTGGCGAATATGTAATTTTGCCCGGCGACCCAAAACGATGCGCAAAAATTGCGGAACATTTTGAAAATGCAAAACTTGTTGCAGACGTAAGAGAATTCGTAACATATACAGGAACGCTGGATGGAGTAAAAGTCAGCGTAACTTCTACAGGAATTGGCGGACCTTCTGCTTCAATTGCAATTGATGAGCTTGCAAAAAGCGGTGCAAAAACATTTATTCGTGTTGGAACCTGCGGAGGAATGCAGGAAGACGTTCTTGGCGGAGACATTGTCATTTCTACAGGTGCAGTCAGAATGGAAGGAACAAGCCGCGAATTTGCACCAATTGAATATCCGGCAGTTCCAGATTTTAATGTAACTACAGCCTTAGTTCAGGCGGCAAAAAATCTTGGAATAAGAAATCACGTTGGAGTAGTGCAGTGTAAAGATTCTTTCTTTGGACAGCACGAGCCGGAAATTATGCCAGTAAATTATGAACTGGAAAATAAATGGCAGGCTTGGCTTAAACTTGGCTGTCTTGCAAGCGAAATGGAAAGTGCGGCGCTGTTTATTGCCGGAAGCTTTTTGCGTGTTAGGGTTGGTTCATGCTTTTTGGTTGTTGCAAATCAGGAAAGAGCAAAAAAAGGTCTTGAAAACAAACAGGCTCACGATACAGAACTTGCAATTAAAACTGCAGTAGAAGCTTTGCGCATTCTTATTAAACAGGATAAAAATAAATAGCAGCGTTATAAGCAAAAATCATAGAAATCCTTAAAAATGCAGAAATGTGTTTTTAAGGATTTTTTTTAGTGCAAATCCTTTAGATGCAGTATGCGCTGATTTTCGGACCCGCGGAATTCCAGCATTAAGTTTTTCTTTTCTTCTATAAAAGGGCCGTCTATAAGAGTGTCTATACAGGAAAGCATTCGTTCTGTAAATTCAGTGTGTTTTCTACCACCTGGCAATAAATCTTTTTCGTAAATATAGCCGGTCCAGCACCAGATATCCTTGTCTGGATAAGTTTGTTTAATTTTTTCAAGAAACGGAGCAAGCACTTTTTGATTTTCTTCTTCGAAGGGTTCACCGCCTAACAACGAAAATCCTGAAATATGCGAAGAGGAAAGTAACTGCAAAATTTCGGCTTCAGTTTCTGATGTAAATTCGTTTCCGTATTTAAAGTCCCAGGTTTGCGGTTGGAAACAGCCCTTGCAGCAGTTTCGGCAGCCGCTTACAAACAGCGAAACCCGAACTCCAAGACCGTTTGCTACATCAAAATTTTTTATTGCGCCGTAATACATACTAAAGATGTAAAACCCTTTCTTTAATTTCCTGTGTTCGTCCCTGATTCCAGTACTGGGTTCCAATGTAGCCGCAGGTTCGGCGGGCAACGTTCATTGTACTCTGATCGGTGTTTCCGCACTGCGGACATTTCCAGATTAATTTGCCATCGGCATCTTCTGCAATCTGAATCTCGCCTGTATAACCGCACTTCTGGCAGCAGTCAGATTTTGTGTTCAATTCGGCATACATAATGTTTTCATAAATATGCTTAAGCACTGCAAGAACAGCAGGAATATTGTTTTCCATGTTTGGAACTTCTACATAGCTTACGGCTCCTCCCGGACTTAATTCCTGGAACTGACTTTCGAAGGTAAGTTTTGTAAAGGCATCCATCTGTTCTGTTACGTGAACATGATAGCTGTTTGTAATATAGTTTTTGTCTGTTACGCCCGGAATAATTCCAAAGCGACGTTTAAGGCATTTTGCAAATTTGTATGTTGTACTTTCGAGCGGTGTTCCATAAAGACTGAATGCAATAGTTGTTTCTTCGCGCCATTTTGCACAAGCTTCGTTCATGTGGCGCATAACTTCAATGGCAAACGGAGTTGCTTCCGGATCTGTATGAGGCTTGCCTGTCATAAAGCGTACACATTCACAAAGTCCGGCATAGCCGAGCGAAATTGTTGAATAACCGTTGTAAAGCAGCTTGTCAATTTTTTCGCCTTTTTCCAGGCGGGCAAGGGCACCGTTCTGCCAGAGAATTGGCGCAACATCACTTGGAGTGCCAAGAAGTCTCTTATGGCGACTCATAAGTGCACGGCGGCAAAGTTCAAGGCGCTGATCAAAAATTTCCCAGAATTTATCCATGTCGCGGTTCGAAGAACATGCAACATCTACAAGGTTAATTGTTACTACACCCTGATTAAAGCGTCCGTAAAATTTTGGACGGCCTGTTTCGTCGCGGTAAACTGTAAGGAACGAGCGGCAGCCCATACAAGGGTAGCAGTTGCCTTCCTTAAGTTCAAACATCTTCTTTTCAGAAATGTAATCAGGAACAAGGCGCTTTGCTGTACATTTTGCGGCAAGCTCTGTAAGGTAAAAATATTTTCCGTCCGGCTCAATATTATCCGGTTCAAGAACGTAAATCAGCTTAGGGAAAGCCGGAGTTACCCAATAGCCGGCTTCGTTACGAACACCCTGATAACGCTGTTTTAAAACTTCTTCTATAATAAGAGCAAGATCTGCCTTTTCCTGCTCGTTGCGCGCTTCGTTCAAATACATAAAGACAGTTACAAAAGGACTCTGTCCGTTAGTTGTCATCAAAGTTACAACCTGGTACTGAATTGTCTGAACACCGCGGGTAATTTCGTCGGCAAGGCGGCGCTCTACAATGCGGTCAAACTGCTCTTTTGTAAAACTAACACCGGTTTCTTCCACAGTCTGATTCAATTCTTTAATGAGTTTTTTGCGGCTTACTTCTACAAACGGCGCAAGGTGAGTAAGCGAAATTGACTGGCCGCCGTACTGGCTTGAAGCAACCTGCGCAATAATCTGGGTTGCAATGTTGCAGGCTGTAGAGAAGCTGTGCGGAGTGTCAATCTTTGTTCCGCTGATTACAGTTCCGTTCTGAAGCATATCTTCAAGGTTTACAAGATCGCAGTTATGCATGTGCTGCGCAAAATAATCTGCGTCGTGAAAGTGAATCATACCTTCGTGATGAGCCTGAACAATATCTTCGTCCAGAAGGAAGCGGCGTGTAATATCCTTAGAAACTTCGCCTGCCATATAATCGCGCTGAACCGAAACAACAGTTGCATTTTTATTTGAATTTTCCTGCTTTACTTCTTCGTTTGCACATTCAAGCAGCGAAAGAATCTGCTGGTCAGTAGAATTCTGCTTTCGCATAAGAGCGTGGCGGTAACGGTATGTAATATAAATTCGGGCAATATGGAAAGCACCAATGCGCATTAATTCAGTTTCAACAAGGTCCTGAATTGCTTCTACATTCATCTGAACCTTGCTTGCGTAACATGCGTCTTTTACTTTTGAAGCAACGGCCTTAATATATTCTTCGGTAATTCGGTCAGTTTCGGGAACCGCCGCATTTGCCTTTGTAATTGCATTTACAATTTTCTGAACGTCAAAAATTGCTTCTTCGCCATTGCGCTTGATAATCTTCATAATCCCACCCAATTTTTTTCTTAAAAACACATTTTTTTAAGTTTTTTTCGCAAAAATCCGAAACATAGAATTTTGCATTTGTCAATAGTGTTTTTAAATATTTTTTCGCAAGAAATAGCGCTAGATATAGCGTACTTCCTACTTTCAATTTATCGGTTATGATGTTTTTTTTCAATAGGAAAACATATAAAAATTTATTTTTTTTTGGAGCAATTAAAACCGTAACCGGCTTTCCGCTGTTCCGCTATCGCTCCATAGGGCTGTCTAAAACAGCCCTATGCTTCGCACAGCTCCAATCCGGGCTATGCTGAACTTATTTATGTAAATCGTCTTTCCTTCGTTCCCATTCTCATTTATGCTCGTTGTAACAAAACAAAATATTCATTATAGTATAGAAGATTTTAGAATTAAATAAGGTAAGCCTAAAAATTGCTATTCGCAATTTTTTTAACGGCTTGCTATTTATCAACGGCCGCCTACCGGGCGGCCTTACTCAGGAGTATATATATATGGCAGACACAATGCATGCTTTGGAAAAAAATCCAAACTGGAAAGGTCGTCGTGGTCCTGTTGTCCTGGTAATTATGGACGGCGTTGGATATGGTAAATATGAAGAAGGTGATGCAGTTAAGGCTTCAAAAATGAAGTATCTTGACTGGTTTACTGCAAACTGCCCTCACACAAAACTTAAGGCACACGGAACTGCTGTTGGTCTTCCAAGCGACGATGATATGGGTAACTCAGAAGTTGGACACAACGCTATGGGTTGCGGACGCGTATTCGCTCAGGGTGCTAAGCTTGTTGGTGAATCTATTGCCAACGGTTCTATGTTCGCTGCTGACACATGGAAAAAGCTTGTTAAAAACGTAAATGATAAAGGAAGCACACTCCACTTTATTGGTCTTGTTTCTGACGGAAACGTTCACTCTCACATTGATCACCTTAAAGCTATGATAACTCAGGCTTCTAAAGACGGTGTAAAAAAACTTCGCGTTCACGCTTTGCTCGATGGTCGTGACGTAGATCCTACTTCTGCCTTGAACTACATCACTCCGCTCGAAGAATTCCTCGCTGGCTTTGCCGGTGTTGACTATCAGATTGCTTCTGGTGGTGGACGTATGTACATGACTATGGACCGCTACAATGCAGACTGGTCTATGGTTGAACGCGGCTGGAAGGCTCATGTACTTGGTGAAGGACGCAAGTTTGAATCTGCTACAAAAGCAATCGAAACTTACCGCGCTGAAGTTCCTGGCATTTTGGACCAGGATATGCACGAATTCGTAATTGCAAAGGACGGGAAAGCTGTTGGTACTATTGAAGATGGTGATTCAGTTATCTACTTCAACTTCCGCGGTGACCGTGCTTTGGAAATGACACGCGCTTTTGAAACTCCAAAGGGTGGAGATCTTCCATTTGACCGTGTACGCGTTCCAGCTGTTGAATATGCCGGAATGATGGAATACGATGGAGACGCTCATGTTCCAGCACAGTATCTTGTAAACCCACCAAGCATTGACCGCACAATGGGTGAATATCTTACAAA
>DEEV01000106.1:0-30301 GCA_002350445.1 Treponema sp. UBA2869
AACAACGGCCGCCAGCGGCCTTACACAGGGAGGAATACAATGGCTGATTCTGATTTGGAATCAAGAATAAAAGAAGCATTAGAAATGTTCCGGCCACAGCTTCAGGCAGACGGCGGTGACATGGTGTACAATGGAATTGACGAAGAAAAACGCGTTCATCTTACACTCACTGGTGCTTGTGGAAGTTGTCCAATGGCAACAATGACCTTAAAAATGGGAATAGAAAGATATCTTAAGGATGCTTGTCCTGAGATTTCAGAGGTTATTCAAGATAATGCAACAAATTATGGGGAGGAAATGCTATAATGGTTGTTTCAAAAGATAAATGGGTAAAAATTAATTACACAGTAAAAGAAGAAAATGGAACTTTTGTTGATTCATCAGAAGGAAAAGAACCGCTTGGTTACCTTCATGGTAATGGAAATCTTATTGCGGCTTTGGAATCAGCTCTTGAAGGAAAGTCTGCCGGTTACAAATTTGACGTAACCTGCGCTCCAAAAGACGCATACGGCGAATATTATGACAGTCTTTGCTCTGTTGTAGATAAAGAGCTTCTTGGAACTGATGAAGTTACACTTGGAATGAATTTCCGTGGAAGCATGGAAAATGGAAATACAATTCTTCTTCGCGTTACAAAAATTGACGGAGACAAAATTACTCTTGATGGAAACCATGAACTTGCCGGTAAAACATTGCGCTTTACAGGCGAAATTGTAGAAGTTCGTGAACCAACAGAAGAAGAATTGAATCCTCCAAGCTGCTGCGGTGGTTGTGGTGGAAATTGCGGCGAAACCTGCGACGAAGGCTGCGGAAACTGCTGCAACTAATTTAACGGTGGTTGTGTTTCGACAAGACTTTTCTGAGCCTGTCGAAGGGCTCAATGACCGGGGCAAACCACCATTAAAACTCTGAACGGCCTCTGAAGCTTAGTGCCAGAGTTCTGCGGTCTATGTATTCCAGATCACCTCCGACTGGAATACCGGTTGCAAGCCTTGTAACCTTAGGCGCGTTTTCAAACTGTTCAGAGATTACTTTATTCAAATACAAGGCGGTTGTATCGCCCTCTACTGTAGGGTTTGTTGCAATTATAACTTCATCTATGCCGCCATTTTTAATGCGCATTAAAAGCGGCTGAATGGAAAGTTGAGCCGGACCCATTCCTTCCAGAGGCTTTATAAGCCCGCCAAGCACGTGATAAAGTCCTTTATATTCACCATATGATTCTATTGTAGAAACATCCTGAGGCTGCTCAACTACACAAATCTGATTTTTTGAACGAAGCTCACTTGAACAGATTGGACACGGGTCGGTTTCGGTCCAGGTTCCGCAAATAGAGCAAGGTTTTATTTTTTCCTGAAGTGTAGAAATGTTTTGAGCAAATTGTTTTAAATAAGCCGGATCCTGTCTTAAAAGCCAGTTGACCATTCTTATGGCACTTTTTTTACCAATGCCAGGTAAACGCGAAAAATTTGAAGTAAGATTATCAAATGCATCCATAATAAACCCACCTTTTTGCTATGGCGTGCGTTGAACAGGCTTAATTAAAGCCCAAGTTTAGAAAAATCCATGCCGCCAAGCAGCGCATTTGATTTTTCTTTTATCTGCTCCTGAACATTGTCCATTGCATTTTTATGTGCGGCAACAATCAAATCTTCGAGCATCTGAACATCGCGGTTGTCTACACAAATTGGGTCAAGTTTTACGCTCAAAAGTTCAAAACGGCCGTTCATTGTAACTGTAACCATTCTTCCGCCGCTGGAACCTTCTGCGCGAATCTGTGTAAGCTCGTTCTGCAGTTTTTCTGTCTGCTCTTTTATAGCCTGTGTGTTTTTTAATAAATCAAAAGGATTCATTTTACCCCCAAAAATGCTGTAAAAACTTAAACTTTTCCTGCAACAACCGTTCCCCTAAAAATATCTACAAGATATTTTACCTGAGGCGGAAGTTCAACAGGCTTGTTTTCTTCAGCAGTTCGTTCTCTTATTTTTACATCAAAAATCATTTTTTTGCCACAAAGTTCAGAAACTCTCTGCTCTATAACTTCCTGCTTTTTCTGAAACAAATTCAAATCATATTCATTTTCTACAGTTGTATGAACCGTATTTTCCTCAATTTTCCATTCTGCGGTTTTTTCCAAAGCCGGTACTGCAAAACTGTCTGAAATTTCCAGATCGGCACGAACTTTTCCGCGCAGCTGGGCAATGGAAATCTGCTGGCCGTTTTCTGTTGTAAACATATCGTTTATCTGAGACGGAGTTTCCTGAATATTATCTTCCTCGGATTCTTCGTAGTTTGAAAAATCAGCTTCTGTTGGATAAAAATCGTCATCGGGAGGCGCATCCATATTTGACCAGCCGTCTGCCGGTTCTTCCGCCGGAGTTGGATCATCAGGATTTTCCGAATAGCCGGTATCCGAAGTTTCTACAATAACCGACGGTACAGCCTGTTCGCTGTTTACAGCTGATTCTGAAACATGAATTTTAAGACGACTGTCTAATTCTTTTGGCAAATTCTGTTCTGCTGCCCCATCGTTTTCGTTGCTCACTGATTGTTCAGGCGGCAGTGAACCGCCATTATAAAAAGGGTCGGGATTTTCCTCCCCTTCTGCTTCATTTTCTGGTTCAGGATTATCAAGCATAGAAAGGCGAGGTAATCCGTTTGGTACAGGTGCTGAACCTGCAGTAGAATTCTGCTGAACGGAATTTTGCTGCGGCGGAGCATAACTTTGCTGTAAATTTGTGGTTTGAGCTGTTTGCGGTTGAGCAAACTGAGCTGGCTGTGCAAAAGTTTGTCTTTCTGTATGATTTATATTCTGAGAAGGAGCCTGCGTCAAAGGTTGAACGGGCTGAGCGCCGCCTAAAAGTCTTTGAGCGGCATCTATAGCTTTTTTTACTTCTGTGTTAGAAACATACTGGCTTATCCAGCAAAGGCGACTGAATGCAAGTTCAAGTTCGTAGCGTGGAGAAAGTGAATAGCGGATATCGCGGTAAAGCTGCAGGAAAATGCTAAGAGAACGTTCAATCTGAATAGAATTCCAGGCTTGAAGAACCTGTGCGCTGTAGCGTTCGCAGGAATTTCCAAGTAAAGCTTCTTTTATTACGCCGTTTTTAATAAGCAGCAGTGAACGAAGATAATCGGCACAGTTAGAAATAAGCTGTTCTATAGAAATTCCGGCTTCAAGGAAACTGTCCAGGAGATTTATTACATCGGCAGTATTTCCTGCGGCGCACGCTTCAAAAATCTGATTAAGTCGTTCAACGCCAACCAGGCCAAGTTTGTCGCGGATTTTTTCGTAAGTTATATGACCGTCGCTGAATGCAACAACCTGGTCGAACAAAGTGTATGCATCACGCATAGAACCGGTTGATTCGCGGGCAATCCAGAAAAGTGCTTCGTCATCTGCCTGAATATTAAGCTCGGCAGCGGCTTCGGCAAGGCATTGCTTTACGCGTTCAACAGGAATAAGCCTGAAGTTAAATTGCTGGCAGCGGCTTTTTATGGTTGCAGGAACTTTCTGAAGTTCTGTTGTTGCAAAAATGAAAACAACGTGTGGAGGCGGCTCTTCAATAGTCTTAAGAAGTGCATTAAACGCCGGAGTAGAAAGCATATGAACTTCGTCGATAATGTAAATTTTGTAACGGCAATTGCTAGGCGGAAAAAGGACTTCATCTTTAATCTGACGGATATTTTCTACACTTGTATTTGAAGCACCGTCTATTTCGATTACATCAAGAGAAGACCCTTTTGTAATTTCCTGACAAATAGAACACTGGCAGCACGGATTATCAGTTGGCCCATTCTGGCAGTTCAATGCCTTTGCAAGAATTCTGGCAGTAGAAGTTTTTCCACAACCGCGCGGACCAGTAAGAAGGTATGCATGCGCTATTTTTCCAGATTTTATAGAATTTTTTAAAGTTTCGGCAACCAATTCCTGACCAATTAAATCGCTGAAACGCTGAGGCCTGCGCCTTGTAGCTGTTACTTCGTAAGACATAGTATAAGTATACTTTAGAAATCAGTTTTTTTAAAGACCATAGATATTTACAAAACTGTGCGGCAGATAATTTCATTTGTTAACTCTTTATTAAAATCCTGTAAATCATGTTTATCTTCCCTTAATCCTGCTTATTCCAGGCGGTTTTTGTTGTGCCACCCGCTTTGTCTGTCATTTAGCAGACTGCTGTTGCCACACGGATTTTGAAATTAGAAATGTACTAATTCCAGAGTTTATAATATTCATTACTTACCTAACCCAATGCATTAGTCTTTTATAACTTTAGCTCAAAAACATCAGAAAAAAGTTTTTTGTCTTCCATATTCCAATTGTTGTAGCCTGCTTTTTTCTTGAAATATTGAATGTCTTTTTTATTAATTCCGACATTATACTTATCTTTCAATTCCTTCATAAACTCCAGTGCTTTTGTTCTGCCGTGAATTTTTATGAATGAAATATTTACCGGGCCGTCAGTATCAACATAAAAATATGAAGCAGTTCCAAACCGGCTTGAATATACTTGAGTTCCAATTTCAAAATCATAAAAAGATTTCAGAGCGTAAGTCTGTGTCGTTTGATTCAGAAAATTGTAATGAGTTATGCCTTGTTTTGTTAATGTATAACGCGAAAACAAAACATTTAAAGAAGCTGAAAGTATAATAATATTCGAAATCAGAAAGTATAGAATTATTCCAATTATAAGATCTTTTGGCATTTTGCGCGGATGTTTTTTCTGTACAGACAGCTGCTTTCCGCTCAGAGTGGAAATCTTAAAAATCTTTTTTTTCAGTAAATCAAGATAAATTGCAGTGTTTATGATAAAAAAAACAATCCCTGCAATCGTCAGCGCTATGTTTGCATCGCCCTTTACAAATGCCACAGTCGAATCACTAAAAGCAATTTCTGTAGGGACAATAAGTAACATAAATATGTATAAAAATATAATCAAAACTAAAATCGAATTGAAAATAAAATCAGGGCGCTTTTTCTTACTCATTGCAATTTCCGTTTTTCCAAAGCCAGTTTTTATACAATACTAGAAGTATGCTGCTTTTTCTTCTATAATACAACTATGAAATTTTACGGCGAGCTTTTAGTTTTTTTGCTTTTGTTTATTACAAACTTTCGTGTATTTTTTGTTCATCATGTAAGACGAGATCCGCTTGTTTGCCTTGCACCAATTACTTTTGCATTTGCCCTGCTCCAGGTTTTTAATTGGGGAGTTGATATTTTTAATTGTCTTGGTTTTTATCTTTCGCTGCTGGTTTTACTTTCAAATTTCCATGCGCTTTTCCGTTATGCGGAGCATCTTTATGTTGATCATTATAGTCTTTTAATGAAAATCTGGGCTTCTGTTACCTGCGTTATTTCTGTAATTTTTATGATTGCTGTTATTTATTATGCTCCTGTTGAACTTAAAAACGAAAAGTTAAAAATTACAGAAACAAAATTCCGCTTTAAGGGAACCTTTGGCGAAGGTTTTGAGCCTGCAAAGAATTTTGAAAAAGCTTCGCTTACGGTTTCAGAATTTTCACTTTTCCCGGATCTTGATTACAGAACTGACGTTGTACTTTTTGTTCCTGATAAGCGTGCTGATACTCTTTATTACCGTCCGTATCTTCAGCTTCTGGCAGCGTCTGGTCATACTGTTTGTTCGGCAGATTTCTTTAGCCCGGATTGCCGCTGGATTCACAATTTTGAAGATGCAAAAATTTTCAGAAGATTTTCTCTTGTTGTAAGAAGTGTATTTAATAATCAATGGTTTATGGCTCAAAGAGAATATTACACTTACAACATTTCGCTTGAGCTTAATCAAATGTATAAATTTATGCAGGAAAAATACGGCAAGGAATGTAAAATTTTTATTATAAGTGATTCTATGTGTAACACAGCCTGCGAAGATTTTATAAAAAATAATCCTGAAAATATAAGCGGTTATTTTACTCTTGATTCAATAGAAGATTACAAAACTCCAGGTTATGGAACAATTCAATATTCTGACCCTCTTATGGCGCAAATTATTGGAATTCCTAAGGAATCTTCACTTTCAGATTTGATGATAACAAGACTTATGGTAAAACGAACGGCTGAGCAGATTATTAAAACTTTGCCGAGCAATTAAGGCGTTTTGAATATTCCGGGCGTTCGTTAGCGCGCTCTGACCTTTTTTGGGGGAAATATGACATTAAATGAACTTGATTCTTATTTGAACGGTTTTCTTAAAAAAGAAAATTTTTCTTCTGACATTGCTTTGAACGGCATTCAAATTCAAAACAGCAGCCCGGACAGCAAACAGATTAAAAAAATAGCTTTTGCCGTTGACGCCTGCGAAGCCACTGCGCTTAAAGCTGTACAAGAAGGTGCTGATGTTCTTTTTACGCATCACGGACTTTTCTGGGGCGGATGCCAGACAATAACAGGTTCATTTTATAAACGCATTTCTTCCTTTATTAAAAACGATCTTGCATTAATTGCGTATCATATTCCGCTTGATGCAAACAACCCTTGCGGCAACAATCACGGAATTGCGGCGCGGCTGGGGCTTTTGGACGTTAAAGGGTTTGCGCATTGGCGCGGGATGGAAATTGGAGTTTATGGAAAACTGCCGGCACCGCTTACACTGGACGAACTTGCTCAAAAAGCTTTAAGGCCGGGCAAAAAAGCAAAATCAGTTTTTGCATTTGGCAAAGAAAAAATTTCTACAGTTGGAATTGCTTCCGGTGGTTCCGGCGAAGATGTGGACGAAGCAATAGAGCTTGGCCTTGATGCATTCATTACCGGCGAATTTGAACATGAACAGTATCATCTTGCAAAGGAAATGGGCATAAATGTAATTGCCGGTGGTCATTACGAAACAGAAACTGTGGGCATAAATCTTGTCCGTGAAAAAATAGAAAAGGAGTTAGGACTGCAGACGGTCTTTATTGACTTGCCGACCGACCTGTAAACAGTTATATTTTATTTTATGGAAAATTCATTAAAAAGAAAAATTCTGCCACTTACGCTGGCAATTGTTGTTATTGTTTTAGATCAGATTACAAAAATGCTTGTTGTAAACAATATTCCGCTTGGAACAATAGGTGCAAGTTTTTTGGGTGATTTTTTTCAGATTATTCACGTTGCAAATAAAGGTGTTGCCTTTAGTATGGGTTCATCATGGTCGCAGAATATAAGGGCGCTTGCTTTTATTTTTGTTCCGCTGATTGTTGTTATTCTTGTTATTCATATTTATTTCAGGAATAAAGATTTTACAAAACTTCAGCGCTGGACAATTATGGGAACTGTCGGCGGTGGAATTGGAAACCTTATTGACCGCATATTCCGTCCTACCGGCGTTGTAGATTTTATTGATATTAAGTTTTATGGATTTCTTGGTTTTAACCGCTGGCCTACTTTTAATATTGCCGATGCCGCAATTGTAATCTGTGGAATTATTCTGGCAATTTCTTTTTTAAGGTCGGTTTCAAATTCTAAAGAGGAATAGTTGCAGCGTGCCGGAAATGCAAAAGAATCATTTTGGGCGCAAATAATATAAAGTGAGGTAAAAAGATGGAAGAAGATTTGGACGAAGAGGCAAAAAAACGCCGAAAGGCAGAATCTGTTGAATGGCGAAACAGAAAACATTTTGCAGGAATTTTTATGCTTTGCGCTACAGTCTTTGAAATTCTTGCGGCTGTGGTAAGTATGTGCGTACTTTTTGCAATAACTTTGTTTATAATGCTTAAATTCTTTAATTTAAGAACTTCGCCAACTGCTGTAAGCGTTTTTGAAGTACTTTCTATCGTAATTTTTATTGCGGGCTTTTATCTTGGCTTTAAAATTTACAAGGCTGTTGCTGTTTGGGCTATAAAAAAGTTTAATCTTGCAGAAAAGCTTCCTGCCGAGGTTGTGGCTCATTATCAGAAAAAATCAAAAGAAGAAAAAGAAGAGGAATTAAGAAAATGATTGGCGTAATTGGTGCTATGGAAAGCGAAGTTTCTTCTATCTGCGCACAGATGACAGAAAAAGAAACTTTGAACGTAAAAAATTATACTTTTTATAAAGGAAAGCTTTTTGATAAGGAAATTGTGCTTGTAAAGTCGGGCATTGGTAAAGTAAATGCAGCCTTGTGTGCACAGCTTTTGATTTTGCATTTTAATGTTTCTAAAGTAATTAATACGGGAATTGCCGGTGCAATTGGTTCCGGTCTTGAAATTTATGATTTTGTAGTTTCTACAGAAGCCGGCTATCACGATTTTGATATCCGCTTTTTTGGCTATGAACTTGGTCAAATTCCGGGACTTCCAAAGTTCTTTACTGCTGACGAAGCTCTGGTTAATGCGGCAGTTGATTCATTTAATAAAAGCAGCCTTTCTAAAGAACATAAAATTACAAAAGGGCGTGTTGTTTCCGGCGACCAGTTTGTAGACAGCAAAGAAGTTAAAAACAACATCGTAAAAAACTTTGCACCAATGTGTGTAGAAATGGAAGGCGCAGCAATTGCTCACACTTGTCATCTTATGAATGTGCCTTTTGTAATTGTAAGATGTATGTCTGACACGGCAGATGAATCTGTAGAAACTTCTTACTCAGAGGACGAAGCTTCTAAGATAAGCTGTACTTTCTTAACAGAGCTTGTAAAAAATCTGTAAAAGTATATAACAAGTTTGTAACCGCCTATGAATATTCTTAATAAATTTAAAGAAACAGCTGTTTCTGTTTTTCCGGTAATGGCAATAGTTCTTCTTCTTGGACTAACTTTTGCGCCGCTGGAAAAAACACTTTTATTAAGATTTTTAGCAGGCGGTATTTTTTTAATACTTGGGCTTACAATTTTTCTGCTTGGCGTAGATCTTGGAATTCAGCCGATGGGCGAACGTTCCGGCGCGGCACTTACAAAAAAGAAAAATCTTACACTTCTTTTGATTTGTGCTTTTATAATAGGATTTATTGTTACAGCAGCAGAGCCCGATATTCAGGTTTTTGGCGACCAGGTTCGCGGAGTTTTTCCGTTTGTAAATAAAATGAGCCTTACCTTTGTAATTGCGTTTGGCGTTGGCATTTTTATTTTGTTCGGACTTTTGCGCACAGTCCTTAATTTTTCCCTTAAAATTACACTTTTTATTTCTTATCTGATTCTTTTTGCAACTGCGGCTTTTGCGCCTGAAAGCTTTATTGGAATAGGTTTTGATTCCGGAGGCGCAACAACAGGCCCTATGACAGTTCCGTTTATTATGGCACTTGGACTTGGTGTTTCTTCGGTTCGCGCCGACAGTAAAAATTCGTTTGGTCTTACAGGAATTTCGTCTGTTGGTCCAGTAATGGCTGTTTTACTCTATTCAATTTTTTTGCGTGTTTCAGGAATTTTTGATTCAAATGCGGTTTTTTCTGGCGTAAAGGCAAGTGAAGCGTTTGTACAATCTGGTGCCGCAGATGGAATGAATGCTTTTTCAAGAATTTTCGGTTCCTTTGGAAATGTTTTTCCTTTGGTTTTGCACGAAGCTTTAGTTTCAATTGCGCCTTTATTTGTGCTTTTTGTGATTTTTCAGATTTTCCTTTTGCGAATGACTTTGCGTCAGGTAATTCGAATGGTAATTGGTTTTGTGTATGCATTCCTTGGGCTTACCGTTTTTTTAACCGGTGTAAACGGCGGTTTTTCTCAGGCTGGACGTGCTTTGGGCGAAACTCTGGGCGCAAAAGCCATGAATTTTGGCGGCATCTGGTATTTTGTACTTATAATTACAGGACTTGCACTTGGAGCAATAATTGTTTGCGCTGAACCTGCCGTATGGGTATTGAGCGAGCAGGTTGAACAGGTAAGCGGAGGCACAATCAGACGCAAAATGCTGCTTGCCTTTTTATCTGTAGGAACTGCCGTTGCAATTGGTCTTGCAATGTGGCGCGCAGTTTCCGGCTTTAATTTAAAATGGATTTTAATTCCCGGATATATAGCTGCGCTTTTGCTTATGATTTTTTCTCCGTCTATATTTACAGGAATTGCATTTGATTCTGGCGGAGTTGCTTCCGGACCTTTAACCTCAACTTTTGTGCTTTCGTTTACAATAGGTGCGGCAAGCAGTGGAAACAGTGGCAGCGATTCTTTTGGAGTAATTGCCCTTGTTGCAATGATGCCTCTTATAGCAATTCAGCTTATGGGTATTCTTTTCAACAAAAAATCTGCGGAGGACACCAAAAATGTTTAAATCGATTATTTGTATTGTCCCTCATAATCAGGGAGAATTTATTAATGAAGCGGCTTTACAGGCAGGGGCGAGCGGCGGTTCTATTATAATGGGACGTGGTACAGCTTCTAACAGCGTGCTGCAGCTTTTAGGGCTTGGTGATACTTCGAAAGACATAACCTATAACATTGTAGACAATCAAATTGAAGAAAAAGTGCGAACTGCAATTTATAATGCGTCGCAGACAAAAAAGGCACATTTTGGTGTAATGTTTTCGTTAAACGTAGACACATTTATCCGTTCTGGAAATAATTCTAAAAACTCTGATTCAAAAGGAGCTGAAAATATGAATAAAAATGAATACGAAATGCTTAATATCATTGTAAATAAAGGATATGCAGAAGATGCAATGGCGGCTGCAAGAAAGGCAGGAGCCGGCGGTGGAACAATCATAAACGCACGCGGAACCGCAAAAGAAGGTGATGCCAAATTTTTTGGAATAAACATTGTTCCGGAAAAGGAAATGCTTATAATTCTTGCTCCTTCAGACAAAAAAGATGATATTATAAACGCCATAAAGAGCCTTCCGTGTTTTAGCGAAGCCGGCAGCGGAATTATTTTTTGCAGCGAAGTTCAGGATTTTACATTGCTTGGAAAAAATTAGTTTAAAGTAGAAAAACACTTGCACAAATATTCAAATGAAGCTATTATTTGAATGTTCATTCAATTGAACAAATATTCAAATAATAGCTTTTTTTTGGAGTTATATGAACAATACGGAAATTTGTGATTGTGAAATTATTCACGAGGATATTGTAAAAAAAGTTAAGTCAGTTTTTCCAAAAGATGAAAAGCTTTTTGACCTTGCTGATTTTTACAAGATTTTTGGAGACACTACGCGTGTAAAGATTCTTTATGCGCTGGATAAAAGTGAACTTTGCGTATGCGATATTTCTGCTTTGCTTGGAATGTCGGTTTCGGCTGTATCTCATCAGCTGCGTGCATTACGCGACTCTAATCTGGTGCGTACAAAACGCGATGGAAAAATTGTTTATTACAGTCTTGCAGATGAGCATGTAAAGAGCATTCTTGAGTGTGGACTTGAACATATTGAAGAAAAGGAGAAAGACCATGAGTAACGAAATGGAACACGAGCATAAAGAACATACCGAACATTCCCACGACCGTCACCACGAACACTGTGAATGTGGACATGAGCACCATCATGGTCATGATGAGCATAAAGAACACTGCTGTCACGGACATCATCATGAGCATGAAGAATGTTCCTGCGGACACGACCATCACCATGAACACGAAGGACATATACATGAGTGCGGCTGTTGCCACGGCGAAGAACTTACGGTAAAGCAGATTGTTTTTTCGCTGATTATTTTTGTGCTGGGAATTGTTTTAGAACATGTTAATTTTCCGGCATTTAGCGGAATTACTTTTGAAACAAAGCTTGGAGTGTTCAATTTTGCGCAAACGCTATCAATGCTTTCTTTTCTGGCCGCGTACCTCGTTTGCGGTAAGCCAATTATCATTGAAGCAATAAAAAATATTCTGCACGGCGAATTCCTGGACGAAAATTTTTTAATGTCAGTTTCTTCAATTGGCGCGCTTTGCCTTGGAGAATTTTCAGAAGCAACAGCAATCATGATTTTATATCAGATTGGTGAACATTTTGAAGACTATGCGGTAGATAAATCACGCGATGCAATTGGCGAAATTGCAAAACTGCGCCCGGATACAGCTCTGGTTAAAGACGGCGAAACAACAAGCGAGATACCGGCAGAAAAAGTTCCTGTTGGCAGCGTAATTATTGTAAAAGCCGGGGACCGCGTTCCAATTGACGGCGTAATTGTAAACGGCGACAGTTATATAGACGCATCGGCTTTAACCGGGGAAAGTGTTCCAAGACACGTAAAAAATGGCGACGAAGTTCTTTCAGGTTCAATAAACAAGCAGGGAATTCTCGAAATTAAAACTACACATGCTGCCGGAGAATCTGCACTTGCCCGCATTCTTGAACTTGTAGAAAACGCAACCGAGACAAAAACAAAATCAGAACAGTTTGTAACTCGCTTTGCAAAAGTTTATACACCGATTGTTTGTGCAGCCGCTCTTGCAGTTGCAACAATTCCGCCGCTTTATGCAATTCTTATTGGCCAGCCTGCAGAATGGTCTGTCTGGATTTATCGTGCACTGGAATTCCTTGTTGTAAGCTGTCCTTGTGCTCTGGTAATTTCTATTCCTTTGAGCTTCTGCGCCGGAATTACAAACTGTGCGCGCCGCGGAATTTTAATAAAAGGAAGTACATTCTTAGAAGCGCTTGCAAAAACAAAAACCGCTGTTTTTGACAAAACAGGCACACTTACAAAAGGAAACTTTATTGTAACAGATATTCATACAATGAATCCTGAAATTTCTAAGCAGGAACTTATTGCAATTGCAACTCACGCTGAATTGCTTTCAAATCATCCAATTTCTGCTTCTTTACGGGCAATTCATCACGAAAACTGCTGCAGCCAGGTAAAACTTGAAAATGTAGAAGACATTACAAGCAAGGGAATAAAAGCCGTTGTAAACGGAAAAAACGTTCTTGCGGGAAACAATCTTCTTATGGAAATGTTCAACGTAGAATTTCCGGATTGTCAGGAGCATAAGGACGGAACAATAATTCATGTTGCATGCGATGGAAAATATGCAGGACATATTGTTATAAATGACGAAATAAAAGAAGATTCTGCTAAAACAGTTTCTGATCTTCACAAAATTGGCGTAGAAAATGTTGTAATGCTTTCTGGCGATAATGAAAATACTGCAAAAACTGTTGCTGAACGTCTTGGAGTTCACAAAGTTTACGGTCAGATGATGAGCGACGACAAGCTTAAAAAAGTTGAAGAGCTTATGGCAGAACTTGAAGTTAAACCTAAAAACGGTAAAACACCGGCAAAAAAGCGCGGTACATTGATTTTTGCTGGTGACGGAATAAACGATGCTCCTGTTCTTGCCCGCGCCGACGCCGGAATCTCCATGGGTTCAATGGGATCAGACGCGGCCGTAGAGGCAGGCGACATTGTGATTATGGAAGACAAGCCTTCAAAAATTGTAGAGGGAATTCTTGCATCGCGCCGAACGCTGCGTATTGTTCACGAAAACCTTTACGGTTCGCTTGGAATAAAGGCCGCAATTCTTATTTTAAGTGCACTTGGCATTACAAATATGTGGCTTGCAGTTTTTGGCGACGTAGGCGTTACAATCTGTGCAGTTTTGAACAGCCTTCGCCTGCTTAAAAACAAAAAATCATCTTAAAGCTTCAGAAATAATCTTAAAATTATCTTCTACAGAAGCATTGCGGATTCTAATTATAGTGTCTGCAATGTTTCTGTAAGTTTCAAAACGTTCTTCATAACGCTTCTTTAAGATAGCGTAAATATCATTCATACTTTTTGGATCTTCTTTCATAACATAAGCCGGGCAATTCTGAAAGCCTCCCAAAGGATTTGGCTTAATTTTTGAATAAACACGCTGAATGGAATATTCAATATCAAGTTCAAGAAATACAAAAAGTCCTGCCGGGCGTAAAATATTAAGGGCAGGCGCGTTATCGCAAATTCCACCGCCGGTAGAAATAATCAGCTGACGGTCACTGTTTTCATTTATGATTTTTTTGCAGGCTTCTTCTTCCGCACGCATAAAAGCGCTTACGCCGCGTGTCAAATACAAATTTCGGACAGGCATTCCGTTCATAGTCTGCATAACTTCATCAGTATCAAAAAATGGCAGATTTTTTTGCAAAGCCAGAGCTTTTCCGTGAGTTGTTTTTCCACAATGCTTGCAGCCCATAATTACAATCGATTTATTAAATTCACTCATAGATAAATTATATCACTTGAATTGTAAAACTCCAAGATTTGTTATATCTTTCTTATATGGCATTAATACTTTGTTTTTTACCTTTTTTTGCTGGATTATTGATTTTTATTAATATATTTAAGCTTAAACTTTCGCATTTGCTTCTGGCATCGCTGCTTGGACTTGTTGCTGTTATTCCTATTGAATTTATTCAGTACCTTTTGCTGCCTTCGCTTTCTTTTTTTCAAATGGGGCTTATTGCAAAATCGCTTGTTACTTCACTGATTTTTTATGGTTTGGTAGAAGAATGTTTTAAAATGGCTTTTTTGATGCCGCTTCCGCATAAAACTTATTCTGAACGCGATTTTATGCTTTTAAGTTTTATGGCAGGACTTTCGGTTGCCTGTTTTGAATCTTCTATTTATTTTTTAATGTATCTTCAAAAGGCAAACATAAACGGAGCCGAAGTTCTTTACGGAATGCTCTTTTTAAGGATTTTTTCATCAGATTTAATTCACATGCTTTGTACAGGACTTTGCGGACTTTTTCTTTTTTCACAAAGACAGAAGAGTACAAAAATAAGCATTTTAATTACAGCAATTTTGATTCACGGCTTCTATGATTTTTTTGCAGGCTTCAACAACAATTTAAGATGGTTTTCTGTTGCGGTGCTTCTTTTTGCAATGGCGCAATGCCGCATAAAGTACAGACTTCTTAGCAGCGAATCAGAATGATTTTTCTCAAATATATTTAGCGGTGGTTTAGGCGGTTCCTGAGCCTGTCGATGGGCTCGAAACCACTTAAAAATGTTTTCTCAGTTTTTAATTAAAGTTAAACTTTATTAACTCAGGGTGAAATTCAAAGTGCATGTTATCAAAAATAACCCACTTTCCACCCCAGATAAAGCCTTCTTCTTCAAAAATTTCTATAACTTTTTCCGGCGGCATCCAGCGTTTTTTAAGCGGAATAAGCATCCATGTATCCGGATATTTGTCCTTTGCCCAGCTCCAGAAAATCTGTTTTCCGCCCTGCTTTTTAGGAAGAACATCTACTGCTATTCCAAGACTATGAAACGATTTTCTGTTTGTACCTTCAATTATGCGCCAGTAATAGGCATCATTTGATTTTATATTATCCAGAAAAGCCTGAACTTCAGGATCTGTTTTTGCAAGTGCAAAGACTTTTTCTTCTATACACTTAAGCGGAGCTTTCATACGCTCGTGAACATTTGTCAAATTTCCCAAAAAGCGGATACGCACAATATGCTGCTCAAGCTTTATTCGTGATTGTGAATCGTAAAGCGCGTCAAAAAAGAACATAGGAGTTCCAGCGCCATCTTTGCGGTTTTGTCGTGAACTAAATTGTTTTATTTGTTCTTTTTCGTTTTCTGTAAGATTTTCTGGGTCTTGCAGGATTTTTGGGTAATTGTATAAAAGCGACCAATATTTATTCGCGTTTTTCAATTCTGATTCTGGAAGCAGGCTGCCGTTTGCCCAGTAAAATTCATAAATTTTGCCTTCGCCGTCTTTATCGCCGGATACAAGAGGCACTTTAATTTTTACAATCCAGTCTTTAGAACGACCGTCATAGCGTTTTGAAAAAGCCACATCCGGATACGCTTCTTCAAAATATTTAAGATTGCTTATGCCAATATATTGTTGTTCATACTGCTCAACTTCCTGCGCTGCCTGCGAATCAGATTCAGTTTGAGAACTAAGAAATGAAAGGGAGAAATTAAAAAGCAAAAAAAGTAAAATGATTTTCTTCATGTCTGGTAATTCTTAAAACAAGCAATTAAGCAATTATATACAAAAATTTGAAATAAAAAAAGGATTTGATTTTGCGCCTTGAAAGCAGTTTTTTCATGCTATAATTTTGTTATGAATGTTTCTTTGCTTTTGGTCATTGCGGCAGGTTTACTTTTGATTATTGGCTTTATAGGTACTTTAGTTTTAAAAAGTAAGGGGGGAATCATCCCCCACCTATAACTTAAATAGCCGCAAGGCCAAGTTTAATGTCTTCGATAATGTCGTCGACGTTTTCAAGGCCGCAGCTGAAGCGAACCATTCCGCCGTCAATGCCGGCTGCCACGAGCTGTTCATCTGTGAGCTGGCGGTGAGTTGCTGATGCCGGGTGAAGAACGCAGGTGCGGATGTCGGCAACGTGAACTTCGTCGCAGGCAAGCTTGAGGGCATCCATAAAGCGAACGGCTGCTGAACGACCACCCTTAATACTGATAGAAATTACACCACAGGTTCCGTTTGGAAGATACTTCTGAGCGCGCTCGTAGTATTTGTCGCCAGGGAGTCCAGGGTAAATTACCTTTGCAATTTTGTCTGATGACTTGAAGAACTCTGCAACCTTGCGTGCGTTTGCACAATAGCGTTCCATGCGGACAGGAAGGGTTTCCAATCCCATATTAAGATAGAAAGCGCTCTGTGCAGCTGGGTAACAACCAAAGTCGCGCATCAGCTGAGTGCGGGCCTTTACGATATAAGCAGCCTTTCCAAAATCACCAACATAGCGAAGACCATGATAGCTTTCATCCGGTTCAACCATATCAGCAAACTTTCCTGTAGCCTTATAAGCTTTTTCCCAGTCAAAGTTTCCAGAATCAACGATACAGCCACCGCCCTGAACTGCGTGGCCATCCATATATTTTGTTGTTGAATGAACTACAATGTCGGCACCCCACTCGAATGGACGGCACAAAATTGGAGTTGCAAAAGTGTTATCTACAATAAGAGGAAGATTGTTGTCGTGAGCAGCTTTTGCCCAAACATCAAAATCAAAAACTGTAAGAGCCGGGTTTGCAATTGTTTCGCCAAAAATACACTTTGTATTCGGTTTGATAGCCTTGCAGATTTCCTCATACGAAGCATCAACATCAACCCAGATACATTCGATGCCAAGTTTTTTAAGAGTAAAACCAAAAAGGTTGATTGTTCCACCGTAGATTGAAGAAGAAGCAATAAAGCTGTCTCCTGCACAGCAGAGATTCAAAACAGAAAGAAGCGAAGCAGCCTGTCCGCTGCTTGTAAGCATACAGCCTACTCCACCTTCCAAATCTGCAATTTTCTTTTCAACTGCATCGCAGGTAGGGTTTGCGAAGCGTGAATACATAAATTCTGTTGGTTTATCAAAAAGAGCCGCAACGTGATCGCAGCTGTCAAAACGGTAAGTTGTACTCTGTACAATTGGAATAGTTCCAGGTCCACCATTTTCCGGTTTATAGCCTGAGTGTAAAACTTTTGTCTCAATTTTCATTAGAAAGTCTCCTTATAAACTCCGCGTTAGCGGGCGCACAGGAAGTGCGAAATCTCTTATAGGTTTTTCCTATAACAGCATTATATAAAAAAGCATAGGATTAAACTATAAAAATTGAGATTAATATTATACTGTTTTTCTATAACGAGTTATAGGATTTATCTATATGAGGATTAGATTTCAAACTGATCAACCTGGCTTCCCATTTTGCCGATAGAATCTTCCATCAATTTAGAAATTTCTGAAAGTGAATTACCAACGGCATTAATCTTAGAAGCACTTGCACTCATTTCGCTCATACCTTGCTTCATGCTTGCAGTTTCATTCTGAAGACGGCCAATTTCTTCCATAATTGCACGGCTGTCTCGTGACATTTCTTTAGAAGCGTTCTGAACTTCCTGAGAACTTTCATTCATACCGTTGAGAGATTCTGTAATCTGAACGGAATCTTCCTGCTGAATTGTCATTGCTTCCTTAATCTGACGAACAAGAACATCTGTTTCATGAATTTCGTTTGCAAGGCTTGCATAGCCATTAACACCACGCTGTGTAGCATCAACAACCGTAACGATTGTATTCTGAATACCGTTAAGCTGTTCACCGATTGTTTTTGACTGTGTACTTGAAGTTTCTGAAAGTTTACGGATTTCGTCTGCAACTACAGCAAAGCCCTTTCCTGCTTCGCCCGCATGAGCCGCCTCAATTGCAGCGTTCATTGCAAGAAGATTTGTCTGAGAAGCAATAGAAGCAATTACAGCGTTTGCCTCGCTAAGCATTTTAGACTGATTTTCAATATCGCTGATTTTTGCCTGAAGTTCGCTTTGTGTTTTAGCACCGTTTTCGGCATCACTTTCAAGTCTGCCAAACGAAGTAACCATTTTGTCAATTGACTGATTAACTTCACCGATTTTTGAAATCATCTGACTAACAACTCCAGATGCTTTCTGGATAGCTTCTGACTGTACTGTAACAAGCTCTTCGAGGGATGAAATGCTTGTAAGAATCTTATTTATACTTTCGGTTGTCTGAGATACGCTTTCGGTCTGAGAACCAAGGTCGTTGTTCATTGTAGAAATGTTTGCACTAATTTGTGTAATTGCAGCCATAGCCTCGCTTGTTGAACCATTGAGTGTTGTACCGGCTTCGGTAAGTGAGCCCTTTGTCTGCTTCATGCTTTTGATAATATCCTGAAGTTTTTCCGAGAATACGTTAAAGCTTTCTGCAACATCACCAATTTCATTTTTAGATTTAATGCTGATTCTTTTTGTAAGATTTGCACGACCTTCGGCAATTTGATTTGCATTTTCACTAATAGCATTACGAATTGTTTTTAATGGACGAATAACCTTACGAGTAACAAAAGCAGTTGCCAAAGCAATAAGAACTGCTACAATTGCGCAAATTAAGATTGTAGTTTTAAGAGTCTGATAAAAGGCTGCAAAAACAGTTTCCTTTGGACAGAATGCAACAATCTGATAGCCGGTCTTAGCATTTGTGATTTTTTCTGCAAAATATTTTCTGTAGTTTCCGTCAGGCACTGTGATTAAACCATCTTTGTTTGATGAATTAAGGAAGCTAACAAGGTCTGGAATATTGATTTCTGAAACATTCTGGAAATTACATTTTCTGCTGCCAGTGTCAGCAAGAACAGTTCCGTCCTTCTGAATCATCATAAAGAATGAACCTTCGCCAAGATTCATTGCTTCAAGAATTTTATTAAGAGTTTCAAGAGAAACTTCAATTGAAGAGTTCCCAATAAAATCACCTGATTTGTCGTAAACGCTTTTTGTAATTCCTACTACAGTTGCGCCTACAGTTGAAGCAAAGGCATCAGTAATCATAACTTTACCGTTACCTTTTGTTGCAGTCTGATACCAGCCGCGCTTACGAGGGTCGTATCCGCCGTTCATTGAACTGTCAAAGTTTGTAGCGTAGCCGCCCCACTTTGTTCCAATATAGATTTCGGCAATATCGCTGTCGTTTCCTGCAAAACTTTTGCAAACCGTTCTGATTGCTTCTTCAGTCGGGCTCTTTTTATATTCAAGAATCTGAATAGGACCAACTTCATTTACAAAAGAATGAATTGTATCGTCTGCCTTTCTTACTTCATCTGTTTCTGAAAAAACATTCAGCTCTATCTCTTTTGCGCTAAAAAACATAGAAATTGAATCTGAAAACTCTGAAAGTGCTGTCTCTGAACTGTCATAAAAGTTTGCAAGGCTGTTTCTATAAAAGAAGAAGCCTGTTGTTAAAGAAGAAATTGCTACTATGAAAATAATTATTGCAGCAACTCCAATTGAAAATCTTGTAGAAAGCGATAAGCGTTTTTTGTTCATTTTACCCTCTTTTTGACTTTTATAAGTCGAACAAAATATTGTTTATTATATAAAAAAATCGACAGGTTAATAGCCTGTCGATTCTTTTATTAGTGATGGAATAAGCGGATACCGTTGAAACACATAACCATGTTGTAGTCATCAGCAGCTTTAATTACGAGGTCGTCGCGAACGCTTCCGCCCGGCTGAACAACAACAGTTACACCGCTCTTGCGTGCACGCTCAATGTTGTCTCCAAATGGGAAGAAGGCATCAGAACCAACTGCAACATTTGTGTTCTTTGCAATCCATTCAGCTTTTTCTTCGCGAGTGAAAACTTCCGGCTTTACCTTAAAGAAGTTCTGCCATTTGCCTTCTGCAAGAACATCCATATATTCTTCACCGATATAAACATCGATTGTGTTATCGCGGTCTGCGCGTTTAATGCCGTCAACAAACTGCAAGCCCAAAACCTTAGGACTCTGACGCAGCCACCAGTTATCAGCCTTCTGACCGGCAAGACGAGTACAGTGAACGCGGCTCTGCTGTCCAGCCCCTATACCAATTGCCTGTCCGTCCTTTACGAAACAAACTGAGTTAGACTGAGTATATTTAAGAACAATCAGAGAAATTACAAGATTGCGTTTGTCTTCTTCGCTAAGGTTCTTGTTCTTTGTTACGATATTTGAAAGAGCAGATTTTTCATCAATCTTAAGGAAGTTGTGTCCCTGTTCAAAAGTAACACCAAAAACCTGCTTGCGTTCAAGCTCAGCTGGAACGTAATTTGGATCAATCTGAATTACACAGTAGTTACCGTTTTTCTTTGCCTTAAGAATCTCAAGAGCTTTCTCTGAATAGCCCGGTGCAATAATACCATCAGAAACTTCCTTCTTAATAAGAAGAGCAGTTGCTTCATCACACTTGTCGCTCAAAGAAATAAAATCGCCAAAAGATGACATGCGGTCTGCACCACGAGCACGTGCATAAGCACAGGCAAGCGGAGAAAGTTCAACGCCGTCTGTAAAATAAATCTGCTTAAGAGTGTCTGAAAGTGGAAGTCCAACAGCAGCACCGGCAGGTGACACGTGCTTAAAAGATGTAGCAGCAGGAAGTCCGGTAGCTTCCTTCAATTCCTTAACAAGCTGCCAGCCATTCAATGCGTCGAGCAGGTTAATATACCCTGGTCTGCCATTAACTACAGTAATTGGCAAATCGCCGTTTTCCATGTAAACCCTTGCAGGCTTCTGATTAGGATTGCATCCATATTTCAATTCAAGTTCTTTCATATAGAAACATAATATAGAAAAAATGATTTTTTGTGTAGATAGGAAACTTTATTGTTCATTCCAAATCTTATTTAACTTTCCAGCGACAATTGTTGCGTTCGTTTTAGAAATAGGGCGGTTTACAAGAACAATCACAGTGATTTTACTTTTCATGTTGTATGACATATACGAATTAAACACATTTGTTGTGCCGCCGTGGAAAATCAACTTTCCGTTGCGGTTTAAGCCAAAGCCGTAAGATTCCGTTTTTATCATTTTCTTGAACGAAGATTTTTTTACAACTTTTCCGTCTGTAAGCAAAACTCGCCATTTAAATAAATCAGTTACGTTTGAATTCAAATCACCGCAGCCTTTTGCAAGAGGTTTTGGAATGCTGTAATAGCGTCCTTTATAATCATAGCCAATTGCATCAGTTTTCTGGAATTCCAGGTTAGAATCATTCATCCCACATTTTTCCAGAATATTTTTTTGAAGGTATTTCTCAAATGATTCGCCCGAAACCTGTTCAATTATCCGCGCAAGAATAATATAGTTTGTGTTGCAGTAAAAATAAGTTGAATCTGGTTTTGCAATGACAGGCGCTTTATTCAGATAATCAAAAACAATGTTTTCGTCTACACTCTGACAGGCAAGCTGTTTTGCTTCCAGACTGCGGTAAACTTTTTTAGGAAAAAAATCATCTGCGGCGTTTATGCAGTCTGTAAGACCCGAGCGCATATTCAAAAGCATTTTTATTGTGATTTTATCGCCATGTTCAAAATCTGGAAAATATTTAGAAACCTTATCTTTTAGTGAAATTTTATGATTTTGAACCAGCTGCATAATTGCGGCCGCTGTAAGCTGTTTTGTAAGAGAACCTGCTTCGTAGGTTGTGTGTATTGTATTTTTTTCGGGATTTTCAGATTTTTCGTTACAGAAACCGTAGCCTTTTGCAAATATTATTTTATTTTTTCTGGCAATAAGTACGGTTCCCTGAAAATCAGTTTCCTGTAGATAAGAGTCAGCGGACTGAATAAAATCAGAGTATTTTTTTACCCTGATTTCATCATCTTTCCATACTTTGTTTTTAATTGAGCATGACAAAAAACACGCAGAAAAACCAAGCACAAGAAACAGCCGCTGAAAAGCAAATGTTTGACCTGCTCTCCAAATCTGCTTTTTAAACATTCTTATTTATTATTTTTGTTTCCGCCTTTCCCGTAGCAATTTCAATGAATCTTACAAAAAGAGAAACTTTATTGTCATTATTCAAAGAATTCCAGATAGTTTGAGATAGCTGTTCAATATTTCCTTCAAGCTTTATCTTTACAGGCTCGCCTTCAAAGCTTGGCAAAGGATTTCCATCTTCCATGTAAGTATGAATGTAACGTCCTTCGCCGTTTGCAGGATTATCATAAGTGTATGTAAAACGCAATGTGTTATCTGGATTTCCGTCATCACTTTTAAGAATTGAAAGTGAATATGCATAACTGCCGTCAATTCCACCTTCCAAATCGAGCAAAGAAGAGATGCGAGGAGTATAGTTAGGAGCGTCGTGTTCGTATTTGCGGCTTCTTAATGACTGTTCAAATGTAAGACCTTTTTTAAGTCCGTCGTAAATTGTATCTGTCTGGTCACCGTTTGTTACGATTGTCTTTTTACCAAGTTCACGTACAGCGGCATAAATTATAAGGCTTGGATCGCCTGCAATTAATGATTCATCAAATGCTTTTGTGCGAACAACGTCTGTTCCGTTTTCTTTTTCTGTTACAAAAATACGGTTGCGGCTTCCGGCGCTGCGACCCATTGTCCAGTATGCAGAAACTGCATATTTTCCATCTTCAGATTTTCCTGCAATAATTCCGCGTCCAGGGTAAGATGTGCGGCTCAGTTCAGATTTTAAGTCTACGATTTTCATTTTTTTCCTGCTTAGTAAATGTAAGTTTGCTTTTTAATAAGTCTGAGTGTAAAATTCTCCAGAATCAAAGGCGGTTCAAAGATTTCGCCAAAAGCCATTGTACAGGCAGTTTTATTTAAATATCTTACCTGCGACTGTTTTTCAACTTCTTCGCCAATTACTTGAATTCCAAGTTCCTTTGACATTGCAACTACAGATTTTATGACTATTTCATCATTTTTTAGAACATCATTTTCTTTTATGAGTTCTACAATCTGTTTACGCAGTCTGAGTGTATCAATAACTTTTGTCTTTGAAAAGGCTAATGAAGAATAAATTGTTCCTACGTCACTTACAGAAATTCTAAAGCCTTTTTTGTGCATTCGTTCCATAAATGCATAGCTTCGTTCAAGGAATTTATTTTCATTATCTTCAATAAGTCTAATTTCAATATATTTTGCAGCTATTCTGTTTGCGGCAACAATTGAACACAAACGGTTTTCAAAATTTATGTCTGCAAGATGAATTTTTGAAAATTTTACAGCAACTGGAACCGGTTCTACGCCACGTTCAATCCAAATTTTTATTGTATGGCAAACCTGCTCAAATACAAAAAATTCTATTTCTTTTACAACCTGTCCCGGATGAACAATAAGATTTGGAGTAACTTTTGCGTGCAGTCCTTCTTTTTTTACGACAATGGCTTCTGCAGCACAAATAGAATTAGTTTCAAGCTCTACAATCGGCTGGTAACATACTACATAGTCGTTTGCAAAAGGATTTGTAGCAACTGGTGCGCCAAATTTGCCCTGATTGTCTGCCTGCTTTTGCGAGCCGTAAACAACATCTTTTTTCTTTTTTTTGGCAATTGCAAGATTATTTGCGGCTTTATTTAACAAATCAACATAAATTGAATCTTTTGTGCCTTCTCCAACACCAGCCCTGTATCTGATTTTAAGCTCTTTTTTCTGACCATCAAGATTCATTGTATAAACAATTCGAGAAGCAAAATCAAGAATGTCATTAACTTTTTCTTTTCGTGAAAGAATAAAAAAGTTATCGCCGCCCATTCTAAAAAAGTAATTTCGTTCGCCAATATAGTCGCGCATTACCTTGGTAAAGAAAATAATAGCTTCATCACCAATTTTACTGCCATATTTTGCATTTACAGTTTTAAAATCGCGCAGATTAATAAAAATTCCGTTGTATTCGGTAAGCTTGCCTTGTGCCATAAGCTGACCGCCCACTCTTTTTAAGGCAGTCGGATTTTTTGAACCGGTAAGGACATCAGTTTCTTCGGCATTAATAACCATTTCGAATAAGCGTGAACGAGAAACAAGAACGAAAACTTCGGCATTCATAAATTTGATGTCTTCAATTTCGTCTTTGGTCCAGATGCAGTTTTTTACCGGGTAAACCGTAATAGCAACCTGTTCATTTACCTTTGTAGAAAAATCGGTAGAAATAGGTTCTTCTTCAAAACCGGCATCACTTACATACATATCCTTGTGAATTACAAGGCCTTTTTCGGAGTAAACAGAACCTTCAATATCAACATCTACACGAAGTTTTCCAATTTTAAGCTCGCGTGCAACCGGATCAAATTCTTCAAAAAGGCGGGCTACAAAAAGAGAAGGAGTGTAAATTGTTTCAAAAAGATTTAAATAAAAATCCTTGAAAGTTTTACTGCAAATCATTCCTATTTTCTCTTGCTTTCAACCTCGTTATGAAGATTTTCGAGAATTTCCATAACCTTATCTATAGTTTTCTGTTTTGGATCAGGATCGTCTGCAGGAACTTTTTCAAGAACTTCTTTTCTGAATTCCTTGCAGTTAATTACCGGGCTTGCCGTTAACGTTACAACATCCTTTGCAACTATGTCTGCAAGCATATCTTCTGGATTTTCAGGATTTATTCTAAGACAATTTCCATTTATAGAAACAAGAATCATATAGTCAAAAAGGCGAAGGTAACTGTCTATTTCGCGAAGACCTTTTTTTGTTTCTGGCTTTCCAGGTCGGTAACGTGTGCCGCTTGGGAATACAAGAATGATTTGTCCGCGTTTTTTGCAGGCATCCATTGCTCGCATTGCGGCAAAGTTAATTTTTCTTGCGCGCTGTTCTTCTGCTTTTTTTTCTTCTTCTGAAATATCTTTGGCATTTACAGAATCAAGACTTCTTGTAGGATAAATTACAACGCGTGTAAAACCTTCTGTAAAAGCGCGTACAGCAGGACTTGCTTCGTTAAGCTTCATTCCGGCAACAGCAACTATTCTGGAAGAAAAATCTTTTGCCCAAGGTTCGCCCTGTTTATTCAAAAGATAAAGAATTGCCGGTAGGTCAAGGTTTGTATAATGCTCCATTAAAATTAAGCCGGATTTTTTTTCGTTTACGACTTTGTTATAAAAGTCTTTAAAATTTTCAATGTTGCCTAATCCTGATTCCGGAAGAAAGTTTTCATCAAGAACGGCCTGCATATATTTGCGTGTATTTAAATTTGCTTCTTCGTATACTTTGTTTTCGTCAATTTTTGCGGCTGCTTTTGAAAGTTTTGCCATTTCTGCAAAAACGCTGCCGTATTTTTCCCTTAAAGTTTCACTCATAACTTCCATTATATACCATATTTATAGTTTCTACAAATGATAAAAAAAGCCTTCCGCAATGCTTTAGCAAAGCGAAAGGCTTTTAGTAAGCGGTTTAGACCGTAATTAACTTACGGATTAACAGTTGCTTTATAAACTGTCTTAAGTTTTCCGTCTGAACCTTCTACAAGTTCGAGCATAACAGCTGATTTAACAGGGTTGTGTTTTGCATCGAATGTAAGGTGTCCTGTAACGTAATCACCTTCTGTTGCTTCGAATGCATCGCGTACTTTTGCAACATCTGTTGTTCCAGCCTTAAGAATTGCGTCTTTAAGCATATAAACAGAGTCGTATGCCAAAGCAGCAAATGAAGTTGGTTCGCGGTTGTAGCGGTTTTTGAATGCTGCTACATATTTCTGAACTGCTTCGTCAGAAGAGTCTACAGCGTAGTGGTTAGAATAGAATCCGTTAAGAACTTCTGTTCCGGCATTTTCTGTAAGACCATCCCATCCGTCACCACCGATAAATGGAACGTTTACACCCTGAGCGCGAAGCTGTTTTGCAATAAGAGCAACAGTTCCGTAATAATCTGGAAGGTAAACTACATCCGGTTTAGCATTCTTGATTTTTGTAATCTGAGCGTTAAAGTCTTTTTCGCCAGTTGAATAAGATTCTTTTACAACAGCTCCACCAGCTTTTACAAATGTTTCTTCAAAGTTGTCTGTAAGACCAACTGAATAGTCGTTTCCAACATCGTAAAGAATAGCAGCTTTTTTTGCCTTAAGATTTTCTACAGCAAATTTAGCTCCTACAGTTCCCTGGAATGGGTCAATAAAGCATGCGCGGAATACGTAAGGAATTGTTCTTCCGTTTTCATCAATTGTAATATTTTCTGCAGTAGCGGCAGGTGCAATCTGAAGAACTTTTGCAGCCTGAGACTGATCTGTAATAGCCTTTGTACATCCAGAAGTCAAAGAACCAATTACAAATTTAATTCCATCCTGAACTGTAAGTTTTTTGAATGCATTTACAGTTTTTGCAGGGTCGCCTTCATCATCTTCAGCAACAAGTTCAATCATCTGACCATTAATTCCGCCTGCGGCATTAATTTCAGCAACGGCAAGTTCAACACCGTCTTTTGCTTCCATACCGTAAACAGCAACGGCACCAGACAAAGGTCCTACAGAACCAAGCTTAATTGTGTTTGATTTTTTTGAACCACATCCAATTGTTGTAAGTGCGAGAGCAACAACAAAAGCAGATAATACTAATTTTTTCATAAAAATCCTCCTTCTATAAAAAAACTTTAATTCTATTAAAAATCTTTAATGTGGGTAATTATAAGAATTTGTAAACTCTTTGTAAAGAGAAATAGTTTTTTTCCGATAATTAACTAGAGTCATTTAAATTTCTAACAGGATTCTGGCTCTATTAAGGCAGGCAGTTTATGAGAAAAATTGTTATATGTTTATTGCTTCAGGTTTTTATTGCAATGATTATTTACAGCGGATGCAAGCTTTCTATTGAAGATGACGAGCTTGAAACCGCAGTTACACCGGATGTAAAAGCAAGTGGAACTGTAATAAATGTTTTTCTTGCAAAAACAAATATTCAGGCAAGTTATATAAATGTATATAGAAGAAAAGCTGGAACAGATGACAGTGTGAATATCGGACTTCTTTTCCCTGCAAATGTTGAACCAGTGAACTTTACATACACTTTTTGCGACGAGCTTGTAATAAAAGATCAAAATTACCAGTACAGTGCGCGCTACTGTATAAATGGAAAATATATTTATTCAGGATGGTCTTCTTCAGTAAAATCTAATGAAAGCACTTATACAAATGAAGATGAACTCAAATATACAATAGCTTCAGGTGGACAATTTACATATTCAGCTTCTGCAAATACTTTAACTTTTTCTGCCGATGTTAATGAGCCTGCAAAGCCTTCTGCCGGCTATTTTACAGCTAAACTTGGCGTTTTAAGTAAGCAAACTTCTAATGTTTATGATATTAATAATCTTGTAACTTCAAACAAAATTGCAGAGGATAGCACAATTCAGCTTGCAACTTTGCTGCCGGCTTCTCTTTTTGATACCCCGCTTACTATTGCAGGAATTGTTGGTCAGAGAGAAGAAAAAGCAGGTAGCAAGACAAAATACGTTCACTGGACAGAACCGCTTGTACTAAAAATTGACGGAAAAGCACCAGCTGCAAAACAAATCACAATTTCATCTGGTTCAGGTTCCGGCTACGATTATTCGCGCAACGTAATTGTCGTTGTAGAATAAATTGCACTGGCAAACGCATTAAAATTGTTTATGTAAAAAAAAGCCTCCCGCTTTGCGTCCTTGAAAACAACGCGGTTGAGCCTGTAATGTGGCGTTCTTCCGAACGCCTTCGAGTTTTTGCAAGCAAAAACTCGAAACAAAGGTTACTTAAGTGAATCATTGAAATGAAAATTGCGACCTTTGTTAGTGGCAGGCTCAAAGCGTGTTTTCAATTCCGCGCAGCTCCGGTTTTTTTTACATGAAAACTGCATTATAAATGCGTTTGCCTGTACAGAAAAAACAGAAGGACGCGAGCGGAAGCGGACTGGGCACAACATTGATGGCGATAATGTGAATTACGCGGGAAGCGGAGCACCTCTCAGAGCAAGCGAAGCTTGCGTCGAGCCATCTCGGTTGGGCACAGAACGATGCAGCGGGAGTACTTTTGTTTTTTCTGAAATTGAAAATACATTTTATAATGCAGTTGCCTATGTAATTCTGACAATTGAACAAAAAATGAAAATTTGTTAAATTGACCCAATGAATACTCTGGTAGCACTATGCGCAATTGGTGCGGAAAAAATCTTAAATAACGAAATAAAGCATCTCGGCTACAAATTCATTTCAAATGCGCCAGGTCGTGTAACTTTTAGCGGCGATGATGACGCCCTTTTTCGTGCAAATTTGTGTCTTAGAACTGCCGATCGCGTATATCTTCAGCTTGCAGAATATTCCGCTTACGATTTTGATGAACTTTATGACGGTTCTTATTCCGTTGCCTGGCAGGATTTCCTTAAAAAAGATTCACGCATAATTGTAGACAAAGTTCGTTCCTACAAAAGCAAACTTAATTCAGAACATTCAATTCAGAGTATTGTTCATAAGGCAATTTACGCAAAACTTGGCGATATGTGGCACATGCAGTCACTTCCGGAAACCGGCGAAGAAAGCTGTGTTCGCGTTTATCTTGAAGAAAATAAGGCGCTTGTATTACTTGATCTTTCAGGACTTCCGCTCCATAAACGCGGTTACCGTGCAGATGGTGGTGTAGCACCTTTGCGCGAAACAACAGCCGCTGTTCTTTTGCAGGAAATGATGTGGCGTCGAAAAACACCGCTTCACGATCCTTTCTGTGGTTCAGGAACAATTGCAATAGAAGCAACTCTTTACGCATTTAATGTTGCTCCAGGCTTTGGCCGTCGTTTTGCTCTGGAAAATCTGCCATTTTATAACGCAAAACGTGCAGAAGAAATAAAAGCAGAAGAAGCTTCAAAAATCAGAACAGACGTTGAAGTTAGAATTACCGGTTCAGATATAGACCACGCTGCCGTTGAACGTGCAAAGAAAAATGCAGAATACGCCTGCGTAACGGCCGGCCGCGCACTTAAATCAATTGGAATAAGCGCGCACATTCAGCGCCCGGACTTTGTTCAGTCAGATTTTGCAGACCTTGAAGCTCCATACGAAGATGGACTTCTTCTGTCAAATCCTCCTTATGGAGAGCGCATTGGCGACGAAGAACAGGCCTGCGAGCTTTACAAAAAAATGGGCAGTTTATGGACCGATTTTAAAGGCTGGAGTTTTGGCTTTATAACATCAAATCAGACTTTCCAGGAAAATTTTGGACATAAGGCAACAGCCGTAAAAAAACTTAAGGCCGGAAATTTGGATACATCTTTTTTCATTTACAAAGGGCAGGAAAAATAAATGGCAATTGTTGTTGAGCACAACAAACGAAAACACGAAATTCTTCAAAAATCTCTGGACGTTTTTATAGACGAAGGTTACGAAGATGCAACTTTTCAGAAAATTGCCGACCGCTGCGGAATCACCCGCACAACCCTTTACATTTATTTTAAGAACAAACACGAAATCTTTCTTGGCAGTATAAAAGAACTGCTTTCGGGAATTGAATCAAAAATCCTTGAAATTCTAAATGACAAAGATTTGTCTACCGTTGATGCACTTCGTAAAGTTTGCAGTACAATCATTTTGGAATGTCAGGGCAATAAAAAGCTTTTTAACGTATTACTTGCATACCTTTTACAGCTTAAAAAATCAGGTATAGATCCAAATGAGCGGGTTCGCAGGCGCGTAATAAAAATGCGGCATGTTTTAAGCACGTTGATGATACGCGGTATAAAAAACGGCGAATTTACAAATTCAAATGTAAAAGATATGAACGAACTTCTTTATGGTTTAATAGAAACTTCCATATTCCGTCTTTCGGTTTTGAACCAGGACGAAACCAGTGAAATAGTCCACACGCTAAACCTTGCAATTGACGGGTTTTGTAAATAAAAAAAGGGATGACTAATAAGTTCGGTTTTTACGGTCATTGAGCCTGTCGAAATGACCAATCACGCTAAATGTGGTGGTTTCGAGAGCCTTGGTTGTTGAGCCTGTCGAAACACAACCACCGTAATTTGTTTTTTGAGACAGTCCCTTATCATATCCTAGAAAGAAAGGTTCAGAGCCCGATTCATCGGGCGACTCATTCATGACCTAGAATTTTGCCTTACGAAGACGAACTTTCTCAATATCTTCACAGAACAACTCTCTCAAGTCATTCAATCCCAATGCCATGAGCGCCATACGGTCAATACCGATACCCCAAGCAAGAACAGGACAATCAAGACCCATAGCGCGTGTAACTTCCGGACGGAAGATACCAGAACCACCAAGCTC
>DEEV01000106.1:30357-42308 GCA_002350445.1 Treponema sp. UBA2869
GGAACATATTTTACTTCTTCTGCTCCGGCAATTTCTGTAGCGAACATCTTGAGCATACCAAGAAGGTCGCGCAGTGTTACATCGTTTCCGGCAATAATACCTTCTGTCTGATAGAAGTCTGAAAGGTGAGTTGCGTCTACCTTGTCGTAGCGGAAACAGCGTGCAATACCAAAGTACTTGCCAGGAACTTCAGCCTTGTGCAGCTGATGTGCAGAAAGTACTGTTCCCTGTGAGCGGAGAATAAGGCGACGTGTAAACTCGTTATCGAAAGTATAGTTCCATCCACGGCTACCAGTGTTTCCACCAGTTTCGTGAGCAGCCTTTACGTTGCTCAAATATGGTTCTTCAATAAACTTTGCGTGTGTAGGATTTTTAATGCGGTATACATCGTGAATATCACGTGCAGCGTGGAACTGTGGCATGAACAAAGCATCACCATTCCAGAATTCAGTTTCTACAAGCGGACCATCAAACTCCTGGAATCCAAGAGAACAAAGCTTGTCTTTTACAGACTCAAGGAACTGAACATATGGGTTTGTGCGGCCAGGAATAATACGTGCAGGTGGAATTGCAATGTTATAACCACGGAATGTACCGTTTTTCCAGTCACCAGAAGCAAGCATTTTTGGTGTAATTTCACCAATTTCATTACCTGTAACACCAGCGCTCTTAAGAGCATCGCGAACTGCTTCAAAACCACTCTGAAGTTTGTAGAATACAGTCTCGCGCTCAATCATCTTGAATGGAGAATCTGCGGCACCGCGCTTTTTAGCAAGGCCGTCCATAGCAGAAACTTCTGCAGCACTCAAATCATCTTTGTTCAAAAGACCATTAGCTGCAGCACAGGCTTTTTTTACAAGGTCCATAGTTGCCTTAATGCGTTCAGGAAGAGCTGCACCAGTGTATTCAACCTTCTTTTCTGCATTCATTTTAAGAACACCGTCTTTTACAAGAGGACCAAAAGCAGAACCAACGTCCTTCTGCTCAAGACCAACACCTGCCGCAATTTCTGGCATTGTGTGGGCACCCTTATCCTTAAGGAAGTTTACCATGCGCTCTTCTACAGTACCTGTTTTTGCAAGAGCACGGCCCATCTCTGTAATTTCAAAAAATGTATGTGGTGTACGGCGGATTTCTTTAAGAAGTTCCTTTCCAGAAAGCCATGAAAAGGCCTGGTTAGCGTGACCTTCCTTATATTCCAGTTCCTTCTGGAGTTTTTCTGAAGTAAGTTCATCCTTGTCTGAGTATTTCAACAAAACCTTAATTTCAAGCGGATGAAGATTTTTGATAATGTTTTTTACGTCCATTTTTGTTAGTCCCATGTGCAGATGGTTTCGACAAGCTCAACCANNNAAAAAAAATAAACCGACAGCTAAAACTGTCGGTTCATTCTACAATATTTCAAATAAAAACTAAATAGCTTTCAAAAACTATCTGGACATTTTTACGTAAGATGAATACTGAGCCTTGCGCTGTCCGCGGTCATCTTTGAAATATTTTTCTCTATCATCTTTAAGATATTTGTAGCTGTAATATTTGTACTGCTTCTGGAAGTCAAGAAGACAAGCCATTACAGTGTTCATTGCTTCTCCACGGTCATAAGTAACGTACAATGTTTCGTAATAAATGCGAACTTCATCGTAAAGTGGTGAATATTCAATTTTTACGCTTGCGTTCTTATCTGTGCAATGCTGATTTTCAGGAATAATGATTGAAGTCTTAACTTTCTCAAGTTCATATTTTTCCTGTGCAAAAATATCATCCTCTGTTGCATCTGACTGTGCAAAAAACAGACTGCTTACAACTGCCAAAAGTGAAAACAAAATCAGGATCTTTTTCATAAGTAAGTCTCCTCAAAAAAATTAAAACTTTTCGTAATATACAAGGTTAATAAACCGAGTACTCTATTATTGTACCGCATTCTAAAAAAAAATCAAGAATTATTGTATAGTGTCCCGAATCTACGCCAATTACGGGCATTTTTCGTATAAGAACTTTTCCGTTAATTTCTTTTGGCTTGTTTTTTATAAGGCTTCGGTAATATTTTCTGATTGCATCTTTAAGCGCATTACTTGCCGCTTCGCGTACGCCTTCAAAGCCAAGTTTTAAGTCGCCCGTTCCGCGTCCCTGTATAACAGGATTTTTGATTGAACTCCACAAATTATACGCCTGAATCTGAAAATCATTTCTGGTAAATTCGCACCAGCAGTTAAGTTTATTGTCTTCTATCCATGGTGAAGAATATTTAACCGGCTCGTAAAGCGGATTCAACTCCTGAACAGGTTTAATTTCCAGAATTTCTTCAACTCCGCGTGCCTTGTCTAAAGGTGTATATTTAAAAGACCAGCCGTAAACCATTCCTTCTATAATAAATGGTGCAACTTCTCTAATTCCTTTTACAGGATACGAAAAATCATTAATTTCGGGATTACTGCTGTCAGACGCAAATTCCGGGTATGCGTCCAGTTCCGCCCAAAGAGGAATCCTTATATTTTTTACGACAGAAGGAACTTGGGCAGATAATGCAGAGAAAATAAAAAATGCTGAGAAAATCAGACTAAAACGTTTAAATTTCATCGGTAATTATTCTTCCATATCTTTATCGGATGAATTCCCATTCTAATTACAAAATAAAGATATGCAGTAAGAAGACCGAATAAATGAGTATAATGTGCAACGTTTGAACTGCGTCCACTGAAAGAATAATACAATTCAATAAATATATAAATTATAACTAAAATTGGCGCCGGAACAGGAATAATTCCCCAGATTCTTATTATTGCGCGTGGATAGCATACGGCAAAACCGAACATAACGGCATAAATTGCACCGCTCGCACCAATTAAAGAAATGCTGAAAACATTATTAAAATAATAGTAAACAAACGAAAGAACTCCGCTTAAAATTCCGCAGGTAAAATAAAAAAGTCGGAATTCTTTAGAGCCAATTGCGCGTTCAAGGTGAATTCCGAACATGTAAAGTCCAATCATATTAAAAAAGATGTGCGTAAAATCTGCATGAATGAACATATAGGTAAAAAATGTCCAGATGAATTTGTTCTGTATGATTAAGCGCGGAATCATTGCACCCAAAACTTTTATCCAGTAAGCAATTTCGCCGGAAAGACACTGCAGCGCAAAAACAATAAAATTTACAGCTATTAAAACCAGCGTAAAACGCTTGAATTCATATCTAAAGGGTTTTCTAAGAAACATGCTATTCCTTTTTTTCTATTGCAGGGTCAAAGTAAGTAATCTGGTTTCGACCGTTACTCTTTGACATATAAAGGCCTTTGTCGGCCTGATTTACAAATTCATTTGGTGAACGAACAAGATTTTCTTTTGCATCAAAAATAGAAACACCGCCAGAAATAGTTACGTGCAGCTCCTGTTTGTTATAAACAAATTTGTGTTCGTCAACATTTTTGCGAATTCGTTCGGCAACAAGCATTGCTTCGTCTTTACCTGTGTCGGTAAGAAGCACGGTAAATTCTTCTCCACCGTAGCGGCTTGCAATGTCCGATTCGCGCAAATTCTTCCTTATTATATCTGCAACTGTAATAAGTACAAAGTCGCCGCATTCATGACCATATGTATCATTAAATTTCTTAAAGAAGTCTATATCAAACATTAATACTGCAATGTTCTGATTTTCCAGGAATGCACTGTCCACAGCTTCTGTAAGCGCATTAAAGAAATAATACTTTAACTTAAGGTGTGTCATCATATCTGTAGAAGACATTTCCAAAAGTGCCGCATTGTTAATTGCAACCGAAGCCAGAGAAGCAATAGACATTATCTGATTCTGTTCGTATTCGGTATAACCGGTTTCAGCTCCAATTGCAATTCGTTCCTGAAGCAAAAGAATTCCGTTTAAGTGATTCTTTTGAATAAGAGGAACTACAAGTGTAGGTGAAAGTTTTTCTATAATATAAAGATATGGCGAAGTTTTAATTTCTGACTTAAGCTCGTCAAGTGTAAGCGGCCGGTTAAGCTGCAAAAGTCTTGTACAAATAGAACTGTTTGCCGGAATTGAAGGGCGTTTTTCGCCGGGAATAGGCATTGCGGTTTCAAGTTCAAGTTCTTCGCTGGTAAGAATATCGCGTACAAAGATTTCTACTCCAAGTACGTGCATCTGAGCCATGGTAATATAAACAATTGATTCAAGAAGGTTTTTAAAATCAAGATTCTGACAAAATGATTTTGCAATATCAAGCAGCTGTTCAAGGTCGTAAATTTTCTTTTCATATTGAACAGTCTGTTCAAGCACGTTCTGAGGAGAAGCATCTTCTGTGGTTTTTAAAATTTCTTCAAGAGACATATCGCGTGTGTCTTTAAGAGGAAGCTGCTTTTTTTTGTTTGCCCGGATTCTAGCTCCTACTTTAGTCCGTGGCTTACTGCTTGATTTTGGCTTACTCATGATTCATATCACCACTATTTATAATGACATAATTTTTCATTATTTCAAAGAAAAATTTCCAATTTTCGTATGTTGATTCCAGAAAGTTAGTTCGTTCTTTGTTTCTGGAAGACATCATCAAAACCTTTAAATTCTGAATGATTTCGCACGAAGGTTTTTTAGCATCGGCAAGCAGTTCGCCCATCTGTTTGTACAGGGAATTAAGTGCAGTAACAGATCTCTGAAGCACATTGTGAGCATCATCATTAATGGACCTAACCATTTTTTCAAGCTTTTTATAAAAGTCCTTGTCTTTTTTACTGTCTTTTATATAGCTTTCCATTACAGCTATGCTGTTTTTCTGGTCACTTCCAAACGACTCTTCAAAAACCTGAATTTCAGATTCAACACCAATTGCCGCGTAAACAATCTGCGAAAAACTTGATTTAAATGCAGGATTATTAAAAAATCCTTCAATTACAATATCATTAAGCAGTGTATGAATATTTGACGGCAAATACTGAAGCACAAAGGTCTTTAGAATTTTGATAGGCAGGGTCCACTGGAAAGAAAGCGAAGTTTCTTCCTGCAAAAGCTTGTTATAAGTCTGATTATAACCTGTAATTTCCTGCATTGAGTTTTTATCTACAAAAAGCTCGCGCAAATCTTCAGAAATGCGTTCGTCTTGAATTTCGGTTTTAATTCTGCGTTCATCGGCATCAAAACGTTCGCGTAGCATAGTTGCAAAATCCTGGCGCGGAGAACCATTAAATGCACCAACCTGAGGTTCAAAATTTACGTCCTGGCGTGCAAATCTTATAATTGCCTTAATCTTTTCTGAAGGAAGAACTTTTGTAACTACATAGTTAATTTTTTTAAGATTTCCAAGATAGTTGTTCTTTTCGGTGTCGGATAGTTCATTGCCTTTTTTTAACTGCGCAATTGCAATTACCGCGTTTGCAACCGAGCTTGTAACGGTAAAGCCAGCAAGTATGTAGTAAAAATCTTCGAGCAGGTTAATTGTCTTTGCAACCGGAACAGCAGCGTAAGACGGACTATATGTAAAATCATTTGGAATGAAATTTGGATCAAAAGCCTGAACAAACGAAGTAAAATTAAAATGACAGAATTCTACAAGATGACGCAGTCCAAGAATATCGGCATCCATTTTTTTAAATTCTTCGGTATTTAATCCTTTTAGAACTCTTTCCAAAAGACTTTTTTGATGAAGATATGCCCTGTCTGAATTAGGATAAGATGATTCAACGTCTTCCTTTCGGTTTTCAAAAGAAAGTTCATCAATAACTTCCTGTTCTTCGCGAGAATAGCCTGTAAGCATAAGCTGACCTTCGTAACGCATTCTGCGCGGAATATCCTGAGAACTTACTGTATTAAGAAAAAGATTGTCCAGCGGGCGGGTGTTTTTATAAAGGGCAAAAACTGCTTCACCGAAATTTGGTTCAAGAATTCCGCTTTTGCAGATTAACGGAACAAAATTATGAATTTCTGATTCCAGTTTTTTCATCGCCTGTTTTTTTTGAACTTCCGGCGACGAGCGCATAAAGATAGATTCAAAAAAATCTACGATTGCATGAAAAAAGCCCATTTTAACAATTTCCCCTAATTCCCACTTTTAAATTGTTAAGCGCATATTCAAAACTATTTGTTATAGGTTTTTTGAATACGTCGACACTTTAAATGATGCACTGATTATATTTTAATCTAAAAGATTTGTGTTTTCAATGTAAAATTATGCAGAATATAGAAAAAAGTGTTTTTTTTACTTTTTTAACTGCATTTAACGCAGTTTTAAATATAATCTTTGAAAATATCGCGGTATTCTTGAACCGAAGAAGCGTGAACAATCTGATTTCTGAGAATTCCGCCGTTTTGAATTCCTTTTGAATAAGCATGAAAACGTTTGCGCATTTCAAGGCAGGCATGCTCTTCGGAAGTTTCTTTTACAAGCCGTTCCAGTTCTGCAAAGCCTGTTTTAATTCTTTCTTCTGCACTTACGCTTTCGTAATGTCCCTGTGTTAAAAGTGATGTTGTGTCGCGGAAAATAAACGGATTTCCCATAGCTCCGCGCGCGAACATTACTGCATCGGCACCTGTCTGTTCAAGCATGCGCTTTGCATCTTCAGGTTTAAAGAGATCTCCACTACCAAATACAGGGACATGACGGCCCGCACCAGTATGAGACTCCCAGTCGCGCACCATTTCTACAAGCTGGCGCATAATTTCCCAGTCGGAATGTCCTTCGTAACCCTGCGCCCTTGTTCTTGGGTGAATTGTAATTGCGCTAACGCCCGCATCCAGTGCCGCCTGAGCCGCTTCGCGCCAGGTCATAAGCTTTTGTTCCCAGCCCGAGCGGATCTTTACCGTTACTGGCACTGCGGCGGTGGTTTCGATGCTTCGACAGTGCTCAGCAACCGCAGGCTCAACCACCGTACTGGTATGCTCCTTACAGGCTTTTACAACTGCTTCAACCACCTTAAAAAGCCTGTCCGGGTCTCGCGTAAGAGCCGAACCCGCGCCTGTTTTAATAATTTTAGGCACAGGGCAGCCGCAGTTTATGTCTATAACTTCGCAATTAGTTTTTTCAAGTACAATATGTGCCGCTTCTGCCATAATTTCCGGTTCACCGCCAAAAATCTGAACAGAATAAGCTTTTTCATTGCAGGCACGGCGCATAAGAATTTCTGTCTTAAGGTTTTTGCGTACAAGCGCTTCGGCGCTAACCATTTCGGTATAAGTAAAGCACGCTCCGTTTTCTATGCAGACAGAACGAAACGCCGCATCGCTGTAACCTGCGACCGGCGCCAGAAAGAGATTTCCTTTTAATTCAACATTTCCGATTTTTACGGGATGATAGAGTTGAGTGTCCATTAGGCCGTAAAATTACGCTTCAGGAAGGTTAAACGCCTTGCAGCTGTTCTTCCAGAGTATATCACAAAGTTCTTCAAAATCCATTTCGAGCATTTCGGCAAGGAATTTTGCAGTAGACGGCAGATAAGCCGGCATAGTGCGTTTTTTCTCGCGGTATTCAGCCGGAATCATAAACGGACTTTCAGTTTCAATCAAAATGCGGTCAACTGGAATGTTAAGAACAGTTTCGTGCAGGTTGCGCGCGTTGCGGTAAGTTAAATTTCCTGCAAAGCTGAACCAGATGTTTTTTTCAAGACATTTTTTTGCAAATTCTGCGTCTTCAGAGTAACAGTGCAGAATAGCACCTGCATCAGGCATACGTTCGCATAGAACATCATAAACATCTTTTCCTGCATCGCGGTTATGAATGATTACAGGAAGATTATGAGACTGTGCAATTTCGAGCTGAGTAATAAAAAGCTCTATTTGTGAACGCTTGTCGCCGAACTGCTTGTAATAATCAAGACCTGTTTCGCCTACAGCAACAACGTTTGGCAGCTCAAGATTTTTTTCGATTGTGGCAATCCAGTCAGAACCGGGATTCCTAACTTCAGATGGAGCTACACCAACAGCATGGTAAATTCCAGACATAGATTTAATGTTTGGATAAACCTTTGCAAAATCATAGAGACTATTATTAATGCTTATAATTCGCTGAACGCCAGCCTGTCTGGCTTCTTGAATTACGCGTAATTGTTCTAAAGGGTCATCGTATATAAGCCCGATGTGAGCATGAGTATCAAACAACTTCATTGCTTTTCTTCCTAAAAAGATATGTTATTAAGATAAGATTTCTTACCGATAAATATAACGTAGGTTTGTTCAGTAGTCAAACTTTTTTTGTTTTCTTCTATGTTATTTTCCATTATTTGACACAGTCAAAGCTGCTATGTTATACTAACGAGATAATGGCATTGGAATATGCCTTATGTTTTTTTTCAAAATTGAATAAAAACATAACGTCTGGAGATAAGGGTGTCTAAAACTCAAAAAGCGATAATCCGCTTTGAAAAACGATTTGCCTCAAACGTAACAAAAGGTTTCGGCTCTTTTATGAAATCGGTCGGAAATTTTTTTGTTGGCGTTTTTAAAGTTTTAGACAGCAAACTTACAATCATGATTGTTCCGCATTCGCAGGACAAGGTTCTTAATTTTCAGACAAACGTTTTTGCCCTTGTAATGGGCTGTCTTGTTTTTGTAGGCGTTTGTTCATCTTTCTTCTATTTTAACCGTCGTTCAATTTCTGCAAGCATGGAAATTTCCAGCCTTATGGATCAGAACCGCCAGACACTTGCAAGCCTTGATGAACTTCGTGATGAAAATGCAAATCTTTTCCAGGCTGCAAAACGCTTCCAGACATCTCTTTCACAGAGCCTTGCTCTTCTTGGAATTAATCAGGCAAACGACAAATCAAATGCATCTGTTTCAAACAGCGACCTTTCTTCTTTGTTCAATTCTTCGGAACTTTCGCAGGGTTCATCTAAAGAAGTTGCCGATATCCGCAAGCTTACTTCATACTTGGAAGATTCTGTTGAACCAATTGAGCAGATTGGTAAGATGCTTAAAACTCAGCAGAACCTGTTTACAGAAATTCCAAGCATTAATCCTGTAAAAAATCCTAACGTACATATTTCCATGGCATTTGGTCCAAATGTTCACCCGCTTACAGGTCAGTGGTACATTCACAAAGGAATGGACTTTTCTACATGGAGTTCAGGAGATCCTGTAATGGCTACAGCTTCCGGACAGGTTGTAAATGTAGGTTACGACAACAGTTTTGGTAACTCAATTATCATTAAACATAATCACGGAATTTATACACGTTACGCACACTTAAATTCTATTCGCGTAAAAAAAGGTCACTTTGTTGAACAGGGTCAGATTATTGGAACAATAGGAAACACAGGTATTTCAACCGGACCTCACCTGCACTACGAGGTTCACATTGGTTCCGACGTAGTAGATCCTGCAAAATACATTAATATTACAAAATAGGTTTTTATGGCTTCAAGACTTGATGATATTTCCCTTAACACTTTGATTGGTTTGGGCTCTGTAATACAAGGGAATATAAAAATAAACGGATTTGTCCGCATAGACGGCGATATTGACGGAAACATAGAAACCGACGGAAACGTAATTATCGGTGAAAAGGCCAGAATCCGCGGAAACATCACTGCAAAATCTGTAACAATTGGCGGCGTTGTACTTGGAAACATTAAGGCAGACGAATATGTAAAGCTGCTTTCTTCTTCGGCAATAATTGGAGACATAATTTCGCACAAAGTACAGATTGACGATATGGCTTATTACAAAGGTCACTGTATTTCAATAAAAGATGACCAGACTTATTCTGAACTTTCGCAGCACTATCTGCAGGAACGTGCAATAAAAGAAAAGGCTTTGCACTAATGGCAGAAATAGATTCTTTAGGAAGCAATTTTTATTACTCTGGCGTTCAGAATTCTACAAACGAAGCAATTCGCAAAAATCAAAAAAAAGAAGATGTAAAATCGGCAAAAAAAAGTTCATTTTCAAAGCTTTTGGAACCTGAAGAAGAACCGCAGTTTATAACAAAGGGGCTTCCTCCAGAAATTTCAGAAATGACTTTTGACGATGCGGTTATTTATTTAAAAGATGCCGTAGACCTTGCGGGCAACGACCTTTCCGAAAATGTAAACGAAGAAAACATCAAAAAATTTAAGGATGCAGTTTCGCAGTTCATTTCTTTTGTTGTTGCAAATAATTTTGAAGTTACTTCAAAAAAATCAAAAAGACCGCAGTTTGTTTCGCCGGTAAATTGTTTTTCAACTTATAATACAAAGCCCAGAATCAAAGATCCAAAAATGCAGATAAATGTAATTAACGAAAAACTGATGGCACTTACAAAGGCTACAATGCAGGGGCAGATGAATAATCTTAAAATTCTTGCGCAGGTTGATGAAATAAAAGGCCTGATTGTAGACTTGATGAGTTCTTAATTGGTATGTTAAAATCAAAAAAAAGGTAATTAAAATGAGTGATATTTTTGAATCAGATATAGATAACGAAGCAGAAAATCTTTCTTCGCTTGAAGACAGCGACAGCGAAGTTTCAGAATCAGAAAACCTTGTAATTGATGGTCCCTTATATCATCTTAAACTAGGCTATTCCTGCGAAACTTTGTACGCAAAGGTTCCAGAAAAAATGAACCTTAAAAGCGGCGACTATGTAATTACGCCTACACGTTATGGCAAAGACATGGCTCTTGTGCTAGGTCAGGCTAAAAAACCTATGGGAATTAAGCAGTCTGATATTGTAATGATTGACCGCAAGGCAACAGATGCCGACATTAAACGCCTTGAAGAGCTTAAGCAGAAAGAAAAGGATGCTTTTCCTGTTTTTAAGGAAAAGGTTGCTAACCACAAGCTTGATATGAAGCTTATAGAAGCGCATTTTTTGTTCGATGAGCCAAAGGCGCTGTTTTTCTTTAGTTCCGAAAACCGCGTAGACTTTCGCGACCTTGTAAAAGACCTTGTTTCTATTTTTAAAATGCGCATTGAGCTGCGTCAGATTGGCGTTCGTGATGAATCACGCATAACCGGTGGTCTTGGTGTATGCGGTCGACCATTCTGCTGCCATTCAATTTCCGATAAACTTCGCCCTGTTTCTATAAAAATGGCAAAAGACCAGAACCTTTCGCTTAATTCAATGAAGATTTCCGGCCAGTGCGGCCGCCTTTTGTGCTGCCTTTCTTACGAATTTGACTGGTACAACGAAGCCCGCCGCAACCTGCCAACAGAAGGCCTTCGTATTCGCTACGACGGCACCGACTTTAAAATTACCGAAGTAAACCCGCTTACTTCCATGGTCAAAATGATTGGTGACGACGGTCGTCTGCTCGAAGTAAACGCCAAACGCTTTTACAAAGACAACAACTACTGGAAGATTAATTAGACAGTGTTGGAGATTCTGCATATAGTTTTATGATTATTATGCAGAAAAAGAGTCAGTATATGCACAAAAATGCTGTAAATATTAATATTGGATAAAACGTATTACTTTACCAGCGTCTTTATTGAATATGATTCTAAATTCTGTTCCGCCGTCTAGAGTATCAGTTATTTTTTTACCGTTTTTCTTTTTTGAAATTCTTTTGTAAGCTGTAATCATCCAGTTTTCACCTGCATCATAAGCATCAAATTCAAACAAAGAGAGATTCAGTTTTTTGAATTTAAGATTTATAAGAAATTTTGCATAAGAAATAGCATCTTCTTTTTTGCTAAAAAAATCATAATTAAATTCATTATGCTTTTGCATTAAAAGTTCGTAGGAAAATTCTTCTGGATTATCTATTTTTTCCGGTTTAAAGTTTTCCTGTGCATATAGGACAGAAGAAATCAGAAGTAAAAAAACTAATCTTTTCATATTGTCTACCTCTTGATATAACTATCATTTGATAGTTGATAGGCATTAATTGAATTTTCTCTGTAAAAATTCATAACAACCATGAGTATGCGCTAATGCAACAATAGTTTTATCATTAGAATTTCTTGTTAATATAACATTGTTATAGTTTGCAGTTATCTGGCTTAAGGTATCTCTGCTTTGAACAGTATATGATTTTTGACATTTATAAATCTCTC
>DEEV01000106.1:42364-44187 GCA_002350445.1 Treponema sp. UBA2869
TATATTTTTGGTATAAACCCGGATGCTGTATTTGTCAATATTCGAATTGTTCTAATAGCCCCCCTCAAAAGAAATTTTGATGTCAAGGTTAATTTATATTTTTGCAATTAATTTAATTTCTATCGAGGAGTTGTAAAGCACGCTCTTCTTCTTTTTTCTAATTCTTCCAGAGTTATTGGCTTTTTAGGAGAAAGCGGTAATATTAATTTTAAGATTTCAAGATTTTTTTTTGTATATTTTGCAGAAAATCCCATGCCTGTTATTTTTATATAAAATGTATATCCTTTAAATTCATCAATTCTTTGTATATTTAATTCTTTCAATGGTAATTTCTTTTCTGAAAAAAAAGATTTTGCTACAAAGAAATTAGATTTTATGTATAAATCTGCAGGAAATAACAAATATGTTAATAAACTTATATAACCACCAAAGACAAACGGAAATATTTCATAAATCTTGTTATATATGATCAAAAACAAAAATAAAATTTCTAAAACAACAGAGAAAATCAGTAATAAAACATGTTTTTTGTTTACAGTTATTTCCCACATTTTTTCGAACAACTATAAATCCCTGTAACTCCAGTTCGTATATGCCCCTCGAGACCTGGATCACCTATTCCAAAAGATATCGAATNNTATTTTATTCTCAAAACTTTGAACTAAATCAAAACCTCCAGATAGGCCCCAGTTTCCTCCAGAGATACCGCATTCCCTATACGGTCCTTTAGCATCTTCTACACTTTTATAAAGTCCAAAAGAGCCACCGGCAGAAGCTGAAGACCACACACCAAAACCAGCGGAACCTTCACAATATAACCCATAATCTTCAATATTTGCAGCGGTAATTATTCCACCTACAAGTTTATTAACTGCACCACCGGTTATCATCATGCCTGCAGTGCGTAGCAAAAGTTTATTATTTTTGGGATTAATATATATACCTGTTCCAACAGATTCTGAAGTTATTCCTGCTGTTACAGAAGCTGCTCCACCTACAGTAAAAATCATTGAAGAATTGTCATTTGGTATAATATTAGATAATTTCGTAAATATATTTTTAACACTATTAATGAATTTTGAAATTACACTGTTTGAATTAGTATGATGATTTGCCTCGTTTTCCACATTTAATGTTTCATTTTGAATTCTTGGATTTTCTGTATTGTAACTTGATGAATAATTGTTTAATAATCCATTTTCATGGTTTGAATCCGCATTATAAGAATATCCTACAGAAGTTGTTGTATTAGAACTACCATGTGACCCGCTTGAATTATTCTGTGATGATCTATGCTGCTGAGCTGGTTGTGACTCTGGTTGGGAAGTATCTCCAAATGAAATCTGCTGTCCCGGATGAATTACATCTGGATTTGAAATACCATTCTTTTCTGCTACCTGCTGGTATGTATAATTTGTTCCGTGTTCTTTGTTATAGTTTGCAGTTATCTGGCTTAATGTATCGCCACTTTGAACTGTATATGGTTTTTGAGTGTTTGAAGAGTTTTTATCTGAAGGACCCACATTGCTGTTTGATGAGCTTGAAGAATTGCTGCTTGTTGAACTGTTTGGTTTTCCAGACCCTGATTTATTAGTGTTACTTGTTGAACCTATATTTTTCCCTGCACTTGCACCTGAAGTAGCTGCTGTAACCGCTGTAGAAGCCGCCAATGACGAAGTGTTTTTAGTTCCTGAATTCCCGCTGGAAGATGAACTGCTGCTTGAAGACCTCTTTTTGCCACCGTTTACCGTAAACAGTTCGTCAACTGTAAGTTCGCGAAAGCCTTTTGTTGTAAAATTAGAAATAAAGTCATTAAATGTTTT
>DEEV01000106.1:44203-44666 GCA_002350445.1 Treponema sp. UBA2869
ACATTTATAAATCTCTCTTTTTGTATATTTTTGGTATACCCCCTGGTGCTGTATTTGTCAATATTTTTATTGTTAAAATGGCCGGGATTATTTTTTCGAGGGTAGCTCGGCACTATTACCTTACTATCGCAGGTAACGTTACCTAGGTGTCGTTGGTAACATTAGCGGGAGTACACTGCTAATATTGCCGAGGTACCCCCGCAAAAGAAATTTTGATGTTGAGGTAATAATCTTTTCAAGAATACTTTTCAAAATCAATCAATATTAAAAATGAGACAGAAATATAAATAGAGCCAAAGAATAAAAGATGACATCACATCCAGAGGTTTCTCTAAATACGGAATTCGAATTAATATTATGTATGTTCCAATCAAAAGTAATATCTGTAAAATCTTCAAAAAAATTCATTTTTTCTTATTAATCTATGAATACCTGATACTGGAAAAATCATTATTAAAAAGAA
>DEEV01000101.1:0-161 GCA_002350445.1 Treponema sp. UBA2869
GTTCGAATCCTCCTTGGGGAACTCAAGCTGAGTCAGGAATGATTCAGCTTTTTTTATGCTTAAACTTCATATGCGAGTTTGCGCGATTTAATATTAAGATGCGAGTTCACGTAGCCTAAACATAGGATGCGAGTTTGTGAACTTTAAACATCATGTGCGAG
>DEEV01000101.1:356-824 GCA_002350445.1 Treponema sp. UBA2869
ACTGCCTTCTAAGCAGTAGGTCGACAGTTCGATTCTGCCAAGCGTCAAAAAAAAGACATCAGCTAAACTGATGTCTTTTTTTTTATTTTGAACCTAACATTTCTTTTACAGTGCGCCAGCCAAGCATTGCGCATTTTACTCGGGCAGGCATGTGGGATATATCCTGAAGCGCAGCGGCTTCGTCCAGTTCTTCCAGTTCTTCTTCCGAAACATTGCCTTTAATCATTCTATCAAAAATATCTGCAAGCTTGAGAGCTTCTTCTTTTGTTTTTCCTATAATCAAGTCTGCCATCATATCTGCAGAAGCCTGACTGATTGCACAGCCGCTGCCAGTAAAACCTGCATCTTTTATTTTTCCGTCATCACCAAGAAGAACCTTAAGGGTAATCTGGTCTCCACAGCTTGGATTTACGCCGTCCATGCAAAATGAAGGATTTCCAATATCTTTTTTATGAATAGGATTAATAT
>DEEV01000101.1:1013-10082 GCA_002350445.1 Treponema sp. UBA2869
TTTTGTAATTATAGGCTAATCAAAACTGAAAGTCTGATTATCTATTTTTTTCATGCCTATTGCTGTCCAGAAAATTTCTGCATTGGCATTTTTTGCATCAAGCAGCACTTTTTTTGCACCTGTTTCAATCATAAGGCGTTCCATTGCATGCGTTCCAATTCCAAGATTCCGGTAATTTTTGTTCACTTCAAAAAGTTCAATCGAAAGAGTATCACCAAGCATGCGGTAAATGCAGACTGCCTTTAAAAGCCCGTCAGAAGGCATGTAGTCAAAAATCATAAAGGAACAGTCCTGAAGTACAAAAGAAAATTCGCCGCCGTCTGTATAAGACTTTAAAAGCGGAAAACTATCCCAGCCTTCAAGCATCATATAAGATTCAAAAATATCACAATCTAAAACTCGATAACTAAGATTCATCCTTAAAACCGCTCCAACTGCGAACCTGAGCAAGCTTTTCCAAGAAGATATCAATTTCCTGTTCGGTATTGTATAAGTAAAGGCTGGCTCTTGCTGTTGCAGTCTGTTCAAGATACTGTCCCAGAGGCTGCGCACAGTGATGTCCTGCCCTTATTGCAATTTTTTCATCAGAAAGAAGAGAAGCTATATCGTGCGGATGAACTCCATCAATTGTAAATGTTACTATTCCGCACCTTTTGTTTCCGTCGTGGCTGCCTATTATGTTTACATGCGGAATCTTTTCCATTCCCGCAATAAGACGGCATGCAAGTTCCGCATCATGCTTTTCAATATTTTCAAGTCCAATATTCTGTAAATATCTGATTGCGGCTGCCATTCCCACTGCATCTGCGGCACTTACCGTTCCAGCTTCGAACTTATGTGGAATTTCGGCCCAGGTTGCATTTTCGCGGGTAACATATTCAATCATTTCGCCGCCACGCAAAAACGGCTCCATACTTTCCAAAAGCGCGCGTTTTCCGTAAAGAGCTCCAATGCCCATTGGTCCGCAAAGTTTATGTCCGCTCATTGCAAAAAAGTCTGCATTTATATCCTGAACATCAACTTTCATATGAGGTGCAGACTGAGCACCGTCTACAATAAAAATTGCACCGACATTATGAGCCGCTTCGCCAATTTTTTTTACAGGATTCGTTACACCAAGCACATTGCTTACATGGACAACAGAAACAATTTTTGTATTTTTATTTATCTTTGAAGCAATTTCTTCATCACTTATTATTCCGGTCTGCTTGTCGCATTCCATAAAAACAAGTTTTGCTCCGGTATGACGGCAAACCATCTGCCATGGAACAATATTTGAATGATGCTCCATAATGCTTACGCAAATTTCGTCTCCAGCCTTAAGGTTATTCATTCCCCAGCTGTAAGCAACAAGGTTTAAGCTTTCGGAAGCATTTCGTGTAAATACAATTTCAGCAGGTTCCTTTGCATTTATAAAATCTGCAGTTACCTGGCGCGAATTTTCGTAAGCCATTGTTGCACGTTCACTTAACGAATAAAGACCTCTAAGCGGATTTGCATTTTCTGTAGCATAGAAATGAGTCATTGCATTGAGCACTATAAAAGGTCTGTGTGCAGTGGCAGCAGAATCAAAATAGATAAGTCCTTTGTTTTCTACCGAGCTGTTTTCGTCTATAGACTTAAAAAAAGGAAAGTCTTTTCTGTATTTATTTTCCATTACATTACTCCGTCAAGAAAGTTTTGAATTTCCGACTGGATATTCTGATCAGGAATATTCGCTGCGGCCGCTGTAATTTTTGCGCGAGTAAGAAGATTTTCAGCAGTTTTCTGATCGATTCCACGGCTGTTCATATAAAAAAGCATCTCGTTGGAAAGTTTTCCTATTGTAGAACCATGTTCAGCAGAAATATCCTCTTCGCCGCAAAGAATTATAGGTGCTGCTTTTACAACGGCTTTTGGAGAAAGCAGCAGAGTTGTTTCAATTTCATTTCCTACCGAGCCAACACAGCCCTTTATAAGGTCAATTGTACCGCGGTAAGTTTTTGTACATTCATCTTTTGCAGTTCCGTTTGTAGCCATAGAACAGGAAGTTTTCTTTCCCTTATGAACTACGACCTGATTCATATCTATATACTGATTTTCCTTGCAAAGATAAGCCGTATCCGAAACAAATTTTGACTGATATCCTTCAAGAGTTACATGAAAACCAGGATTAATGTGATTTGCGCCAAGCTCAATTTGAATTAAAGAAACCTTTGCACGTTCTCCGCAAACAACACAAGTTTCGTCCATCTGATTTACATTATTTTTACAAAGCTGAACTTTTGAAATTTGAACATCAGAATCTTCCTCGGCATAAACTTTTGTAACAATGCCGGAAATTACACTCTGATCCTGAGTTTTGTCAGAAGCATTTCCTTCATAAACAAAAATGATTTTTGCACGACTGCCGCTTTTTGCATGAATTATGTGAAGTGCAGCAGAGTTTTTATCTGAATTTATTCTGATTATGAGCGGTTTTTCTTCGCCAGAAGTTTTTGATTTTTCTATTGTATAGATTTTTCCGCTCGAAATGTTCTGCAAAATTAAATTCTGCGCATTTTTTCCAAGCGAAGATTCCGGCTCGGAAAGCGCAGTTTTTATTGATTTTCCGCTGCTAACAGTTACGTTTTCTGGAATCTGAATTTCGTTTCCACAGTTTTCTTCCAGTGAAAAATTATAATCAACAGAGTCCTTATTTATTTTAAGCCAGTTCCATGTAAGGTAAGGAATTGGATTTATATCTACAAGTGTATTTGAATCATTCATAGTCAGTTTAATCTACCATATTTATAGGTATTTTACAATGTCTGACTTACAAAGAAATCTGCAAGTGCGGTAATAAATGACGCTTTCTTTAATGAGCGGTCAGAAGCAAGAGGAATTTCTGCAATTGTGTAGCCGTCTATTTCTGCAGTGATTTTTCCAAACACCGTACCGCATTCAATGCGCCCAGAAAGATTTTCAGGAACATGCACCTTAAAGTTTATTCTTGATGCGCATTCCGCAGCATCAGTTCCAGAAACAAAAGGAACGCATATAGTTTTTTCATTATAAACAGGAATAAGATTTACACCCTGCCCTGCAGCTCCATAAACCTTTACAAAATAAGGCTTAAGAAAATCAACTGAAGCATCTGCAAAGGTATAAAACGCCCATTCCATAAGAGCCGTACCGTCTTTTACCCGGTTTGCCTGACCTTCTGCTGTAGAAGAGCCTTTTCCCTTCATTGTAACCGAAAGGTAACGGGTTTTGCCGCGGACAGCGGTAAGCGAAAGATTGTAGCCGCTTTCATCAATATAACCGGTTTTTAAACCGTCACAGCCTTCAAGTTTACCCAAAAGAGGATTCGTATTTTTCTGAGTAACCGGCATTGTAATATGCTGTGGAATTCCCTGCGAAAAATCCTGATTTAACGGACGGTCGCCCGGTGCAAGATTTTTTTCTTTAGGATATGTAAAAGTTTTTACAGAATGAAAACGTTCAAGACTTTTTGGATGCCGATTAAGATAAATCCTGCAAAAAAGAGCCATTTCGCGGGCTGTTGTTGTATTAAGCTCGCTGTAGCCGGAACTTTCTACAAAACTTGTATGAATCAAGCCAAGATCCCAGGCAACCTTATTCATGCGCGCAACAAAATCAGGCATATTTCCGCAGACCTTATAGGCGAGCGCGTAAGCCGCATCATTTCCAGAGCAAATTGAAAGCCCAAGCAAAAGCTCTTCAAGAGTAACCTTCTGACCTTCGCCCAAAAACATCAGCGAAGAATGCGGCGGCATATTGCAGGCCCAGCTTTCGGGCGGAAGGGGAATTAAATCTTCATATTTAAGGTGTCCGGCACGAACTTCTTCTTCTACAACGAACATTGCAAAAAGTTTTGTCATTGAAGCCGGAGGAATAACTTCATCTGCATTCTTTTCAAACAAAACAGTGCCGTTTGAAACATCAATTAAAATCGCAGCTTCAGCTGTAAGGTCTAAAGCCGGTTTCTGGATGTTATATGAAAGCGGATGCAAAACCTGACTGCGTTCCGGATATAAGACGGAAAGCTGTTTTTCAAGTTCAAGTGCCTGTTCGTTCGTAAGAGACGGAGCTTCTTTTAGATTTTTAAATGAGACAGCGCGGAAAACTGTGTACGACGCAAATAGAATCAGCAGAACTACAGGAATCAGCCATAGCCTGCGCTTTTTTTCTGATTTCAAGCTGTTACCTCAAAAGAAAATCAACTGTAACAAGAGCGGCCATTGCTTCTACAACGGGAACAATTCGAGGGCAAAGACAAATGTCGTGGCGGCCTTTTATCTGAAGTTCTGTATTTTCATAAGAAGCTGTTCCGTCATCTGAAAAATCTGAAGTGCGACAAACGGTCTTCTGAGGCTTAAAAATACTAGGAACGGGTTTTACCGCAACCCTAAAAACAATCTGATTGCCATTTGTAAGACCGCCCAAAACACCGCCGCAATGGTTTGAATTGAAAACAGGTTTGCCGTTTTCCACGTGCATGGCATCATTATTTACACTACCAAAACTGTCCGCAGCGGCAAAGCCATCTCCTATCTCGAAACCTTTTACAGCCCCAATACTCAGCATTGCTTTTGCAAGTTCTGCATCAAATTTATCAAAAACAGGTTCACCAAGTCCAACCGGACAGCCTTCAATTACACACTCTATAATTCCGCCTGCACTTTCGCCCTGAGAGCGAAGTTCTTCAATACGAGACGTCATTTTTTCAGCTGCCTCGCTGTCCGGAGCACGCATTGCATTTTTTTCAATCTGAGAAAAATCACGTTTTTCTGCGCAAATTCCGGCCGCCTTAACCGTATATGCAGTAATTTTTATTCCGCGCTCAGAAAGAATTGCCTGAGCAACAGCACCAGCCGCAACCCTGGCAAGAGTTTCGCGACCGCTGGAACGTCCGCCGCCACGATAATCACGATCTCCTTTGTATTTTACATCGTAAGTAAAATCGGCATGACCTGGGCGGAAAGTATTTTTCAGATTATCATAATCAGAAGAATGCTGCGAAGTATTACGAACTTCAAGTGCAATTGAAGTACCTTCAGAAACTCCGTTAAAAACACCGGAAAGAATTTCAACTTCGTCTGCTTCTTTACGGGCAGTTACATTTGGATTAAGTTTTCCGTCTACAGAAGCACCCGGGCGCCTTCTGTTCAATGCAGCCTGAATCATCTCGCGGCTGATTTTTACACCTGCCGGACAGCCATCGATTATACAGCCAAGGGCAGTTCCATGACTTTCGCCAAAAGTTGTAACAGAAAAATTAGTTCCAAAAGTATTACCGTTATTCATACAAATATTATAATATAAAGTATAGTTTATATGAAGATATTACGCTATAATAGTTAGTATGGAGTTAACTTTTTCAGTTATAAGGCTAATTCTTCAGGCAAATTTTGCATCAGTCGTTTCTGTACTAGTACTGATAGCTTTTATACTAACAAATACATCTTTTTCAGATTCTATTAACAGATGCTTTATTTTAACCTGCATTTCTCTTCTTCTGCTTATAATATCCGATGATATGCGTTTTTATTACGGTCATTTGCCTTACCCGACATTTTACAGATATGTTGCCGCGGGAACCGGCTATACTCTGCGCCCAATCATAGTCTTTTTACTTTCAATAATTGCATCAAGATATAATATAAAAAAAAAGACACTTTTAATTCTTCCACTCGCTATCTGCTCAATAATTTCTATTATCAGTATTTTCCCGTTTGGAAAAGGAATAATGTTCAGTTTTTCTGATGAAAATGTCTGTATACGAGGACCTTTCGGATATTTCTCTCATTTTCTGACTATTGCCTATTCAATTTTAAGCATTTACTATTCATCAAAAAATTACAGCCAGAATAAATTTGAACCAATGGTACTGGTTTTGGTTGAAATCGCAGGCCTTACAGCAACAATTTTAGTTCATTTCTTTGGTTACGACTTCCTGCTTTCTCAGGTTTTTATTTCTGCAATTATCTTCTATTATTTCTTCCTTGTAACTCAAATTTACAAGCGCGACACACTTACATCTTTCTTGAACCGCCGCTGTTTTTACCTTGAAATTAATCATCTGCTTAAAAAACCAATGATTTTGCTTTCTATGGATTTAAACAACCTTAAGGTTTTTAACGATACAAAAGGTCATGCCGAAGGAGACAAAGCTTTATCAACTTCTGCAAATCTTATGAAAAAACATTTTGCAAAATATGCAAAACTTTACCGAACCGGCGGTGACGAATTTATGGCTGTCTTTAAAAAACAGAATTTTTCCGAAATAGAATCAATCGTAAAAAAATTTCAGGACGCCCTTGCAAAAACCGAATACCGCGTTGCCTGCGGAATAGCAGAATACAAACCCGGCGACGACATAAACGAAACAATTTCTCTGTGCGATGAAAGAATGTACTCAAACAAAGTAAAAATAAAAAACACAGAAAACTTCAAAAAGATTTAATTCAGCTAAAAAAGGCAAACGCATTATAAGCGTTTGTTTCAAAAAAGTGATCACATTTGCCCGTTCTTAAAGACACCCATCATTTCGTTTGTAAGGCTTATTTCGTTTGGGCGCAAATCGATTTCGTCTGGTGTAAGCCAGGCTGCGTATTTCAGTTCGTTCTGGTCCATTGTAATTTCGTCGCTTCCGTCCAGCTCACAGAAAAAACCGGTAAGTAGATCCTGCGCAAGCCCCCACGGCTGCGACTTATAATACCTGATATTTTTTACCTTAAGACCAACTTCTTCCATTACCTCGCGTCTTACTGTATCTTCCAGTGTTTCACCTATTTCGCAAAAGCCAGCAACAAGGGAATTATGAGTGTAACCGGTGCGGTATCTTGTAACAAGAATTTTACCGTCATGCAGAATTCCGACAATTACGGCAGGGTTGATTCTCGGGTAGAATTTTGTACCGCATTTTGGGCAGACCATTGCACGCTCAATTGTATCGCAAACCATTTGAGTTCCACATTTTCCGCAGAAACGGTTGGTGTCGTACCACACAAAAAGATGGAAAGCCGTAAACGCGGCGAACAGTTCTCTGGTAGAAGAAAGCGGGAGGTTGCGCAAATCTCTGAGATAACTGTATTCAAAGCCTTTTAATTCTGCATTCAGGTTTTCGAGAGTAAGAAAAAAATCATCTTCGTCTATGCTAAAAAGATAAAAAGCATTGCATTGTAGTTCGCTGAGTTTTGGAAAATCCAGTTTACCTTCTTCGAATTTTGCAAGAATTTTGCCATCCTTAAATGTCATAATTCTGGAATTTGAAGAAGCCGATTTCTGGCTGTATGTTATATTCATTTTTGACGGAAAAATATCCTGAATCATTTTTCTTCCTAAGAACTCCGCATTAGCAATAGCATATCACAAATAATACTACCTGTAACTGCCGTATTTTTCCTTAAAGTTTTTCTTGCATCTGTACATTGCATCGTCTGCAGCACGTATTGTNNTATTGTTTCGCGCGTTGTTTTGCAGACAGTTGAATCGGCCATACCAAACGAGCCGGAAAATCTGTAGCATGGATTATTTTCATTCTGCGCCCAGATTACGTCAAAAGTTTGTGCAAGTGATTCTATAAGAAGCTGACGGTTTTCAAAGTCGCGCCCTTTTAAAATTACTGCAAATTCATCTCCACCAATTCTGAATACCGGCGAATGTGAATATACATCGCACAAAACGCGGCAGACACCAATAATATAGGAATCGCCGGCTTCATGCCCGTAAGTATCATTAATCATTTTAAGGTTGTTTACATCCATCAGAACAATACCGTACTCGTCGGTATCCTTTATTTCTGAAATTTTCAATGTGAATGCAGTCTTGTTTCCTACGCTCGTCATAACATCGCGAAGGGCAAGATTTCCAAGCTCAGAAATCTTTTTATCTTTTGTCTGAATCTCGTTTTCTGCCTTCTTATAGCTGGACATATAATAAAGACTGTCCTTTTCTGCGGTCAAAAGTGCATTATAAAGAATTCCTATTTCATTTTTTGAATCAATATCCAGTTCGCGCAATGAATCAAGATTGCTCTTTAAATCACATTCCGTATCATACCTAAAGCCGGAAACTGCAACAGAAATAGAAAGCATTGGATAAGTTACAGCATTTCTAAGTACAAAAATGAAAATCAGTAAAACAGCAATAATTACCAGAACAAGTATAAAACTTAGAATCATAATAAATCGGATATTCTGGCGGTGAAGCACTTCCATAGAAAAATCTACGCAGGCACTGGCAATATAATTTCCGTTTTCATCAAAAATAGGTTTTGCAAGAGAAAGAAGGTATCCATCTTCCGGGGAAAAAGCCGTTTCATAAACAGGCTCTGAACTTTCAAGCATTTCGTCAATTCGGGAAGCAAAAGGTTCAAGAACTTCATATAAACCGCCTACCCAGTCTATACTTACCTGATTCGGAGTATCGGTATATTCGTCCTCAAGGTCAAAAATAATGGTTCCGCAAGGCTTACCGTTTTCGTCCTTGTAAAACCTGTAGATGTACATATAAAAAACATCAGGAAAATTTGCCTTAAGCTGATAATATCGCTTCATTATGCGCATGTATTCCGGAGAACTGTAATTTTCAGATATGTAATAATCCATTTTTGTAGTATCCAGTTCTTCAATCATAAGGTTTGTAAGACCGTCTGCCATTCTGCGGTATTCACCAATCATTCGCTTTTCTACACGAAAATAAGTAACAGAAACTACAACTACAAAGAGAATTAAAAAACTTAGAGAGATCATCAAAGGCAAAGTTTTTGCCAGAGAATGATATTTTTTGTTCTCAGTCATAAATTTAATTTTATGTCCAAAAACTCAATTCCGCAAGGAATTTTAAGACAAACACATTTATAGTGCATTTGTCGGACAAAAATATTTACAAAAGGCTCTGTTATCCTTAAAAGAAAATATATTTTTTTATTATTTCCATAAATTTATTTTTCATTTAAAAAGTTAGCTTTACCGGCGAGGCAAATCGCGGAATGCTTCTATCCATTTCCACAAACTGATGATGTTTTGTTCGCCAAAGCGCGCCATTACCATATTTCTTGAAGGCGATATATAAATAATCTGC
>DEEV01000101.1:10237-11302 GCA_002350445.1 Treponema sp. UBA2869
GGAATAATAATCTACCTGATGCGCCTGAGTTGAGATGGATTTTTTTATCCATTCTTCACTTACAAGCTGCTTTCCAAAAACTTTTCCGCCGTCACGGTACAGACACGCAAAACGCACAAAATCCATAGCTATTGTATTAATGCCGCTTTCCATTTTTTCAAAGGCATCTTCGTTACTGTCCAGGCTCCAGGTAGCATCGCATTCGCATCCAATTTTTGACCAGATTGACTGACTTAGATAATCACACACGTTCTGTTTTGTGGCTCGCTCAATTATAAGCCCAAGCAAAAGCGGATTGTAATTATTGTAAAGGAAATGCTTTCCAGGCGCTTCCTTAATCAGTGTGTTTGTAAGCGCAAGATTTCTGAGGTTAGGATTGTAATAAGTTTCTGTATTGTCCATGCGCAGGTTTGGAGTTTCGGCGTACACAATTCCAGACGACATATTCAAAAGATTTTTTATTGTGATTTTTGAAAAACGTTCGTCGCGCTCTAAGAGTTCAGTAATAAAATTTGTAACAGGCTCATCTTCACTTTTAATTTTTCCGGAATCAATCAGCGTTCCAACCATTGCAGAATTAATGCTTTTTGCCACAGAAAACGAAGTTACAATTGAATCATGATTGTAATTTTTTCCATATTCTTCAAGAAGAATATTTTCGCCCTGAACAACAATAAGAGCCTGGGTACGTGTTTTTTTAAGAGCGGTTTGCATGTCGGAAAATCCCAGAAATTCCAGAATCTGCTGCTTTATTTTTTCATCCGGCTTTTGCGCAAAAACTCTTACTTCCTTTCCAAGTGATATAGTTCGCGAAGGAAGCCACTGATAATCTTTTACATTTGCATCTCGGTGAATAAACGCTCTCTTTTGCGTTGTAGTACACGAACAAACGAGAAAAATCAAAATAAAAAGTACTGGTAAAATTTTCATTTATTTTAGTAATCCTTAGACAAATTTAATCCGCATATCGGTATACTTCTGCGACTTGTCTTCAAAGCCAAGTTTTTTGTAAATCGGATAGCCCTGATTGGTTGCATTCAAATCAATTCTGCAAAGATTATGCTC
>DEEV01000101.1:11342-13613 GCA_002350445.1 Treponema sp. UBA2869
TGCGGAAAGCATTTTCCTCTCCTTTATAAACTTCGAGTTTCGCTTCCCTTATTTTACATTCTCCTCTCATTAATCCTCCAGCGCAAGTTTTATCGATAATCCGGCGAAAGACAATGCAAATCCCCGTTCTATGTTCTTCATAATAGATTTACGCCTTTGAATCAGCTCACGCAAAGCACCTGCGATCAGCCCGTATATAATAAAAACAATCAGAGTCATAAGCATGAAAACCAGACTTAACACGATCATGCTATCAATTTTGTCAACGGTATCTGAAGGAATGAACTGTGGCAGAAACGAAAAGAAAAATATAGTCAGTTTTGGATTCAGAAGATTCAAAACAACACCCCGCGCAGCAGTTTTTAGTGAAGTTGTCGCAAATCTATTTTCATCAAGTTCAAGCTGTCCTGCGGATGTCCAAGTCTTCCATGCTAGATACATGAGGTAAACGGCTCCGGCATATTTTATTACCGAAAATATTTTCGCGCTCATGTGCATGATTGCGGACAAGCCCAGAATACATGCGACAATATGAGGAATTATTCCTAGCGTGCAACCAAAAGCCGCAGCCAGCATAATTCTCTTTTTTTGTGTAAGACCCGTGTTGATTGTATAAATCACACCAGTTCCCGGAATAAGTACGATAACAAGTGCTGTCAGTAAAAAACTAATCGAGATCAATTTGCTCTCCCCCTTTTTATTATCTTAGCCATCTTTTTTAATAATCCTTGAGCTTCATGATGAATGCTTTTTTTGCATCACCGTCAAAGCCCAGTTTTCTGTAGAACTGATGGGCTTCTTTCCTGAAGCTTGCGCTTTCCAGAATCACTTTGTAGCAGTCCCTTTCGCGGGCAAAGGCAATCGCCCTTTCCATAACTTTTCTGCCCAGTCCCTGGCCTCTGTAATCCTTGTCGGTGACAACGTTCTCAACAAAGCAGGCCGAGCTTCCAAGCCGCGTGAGGTTCGGGATTATAAGGCAGAAGCAGGTCGAAATGACTTTTCCGCCTTCGACCACGCCAAAGTATTTTATGTTTTTGTTGCCTTCAATTTCGCTTTTCCAAAGTGCACGCGCTTTTTCCACCGTAAAGTCGCCGTTTGCTCCGTCAAGCTGCTCGTAAAGTTTTATCAGCGAATCCAAATCACCTTCGTTCAATTCACGAATTTCCATAATTTATTACCTGCATATTTTTTCTTTCGCGTTCCCCCAGTTTACTTATAAGCAACCATGTTGCGTCTTGCCCAAGATTCATCCTTAAAGACAAATGCATTCGGCGTCAAATTGCGTTCTTTAAAGCCAACGCTCTCATAGCATTTGTTTGCCGGGATATTTTCCGGGAACACGTTCAATTGAACCGAATCCGCCTTGCTGATATTGAACGCGTATTCCAGCGCAAGCTTCAGCATTTGTTTTCCATAGCCTTTTCCGCGCATTTTTGGATTGACGACGACAAATTTAAGCATTCCTTCGTTGTTTTGCCCGTTCAAAGAATAGCAGAAAAAGCCTGCAACTTTGTCGACATCGTCAACAGCGACAAAAGCGCAGTCCTCATAATTGAGCGCGTGTTCTTCCATCACTTCGCTAAAATTCTTTTTTTCCAAAGGAAATGAAAATCTGTTGGCGCACCAAAAAGCATGACTTCGCTCGTCCACAATCCAATCTTTTATTGCGTCAAAATCCTTGTTCAAAATAAATGGCCTTAATCTCATATATTCTCCGTAAATTTAATCCGCATATCGGTATACTTCTGCACCTTGTCTTCAAAGCCCAACTTTTTGTAAATCGGATAGCCCTGATCGGTTGCATTCAAATCAATTCTGCAAAGATTATGTTCGCGTCCATAATCAATCAGATTTTTTATAAGCTGAGTGCAGATTCCTTTTCCTCGGTATGCATCTTCTGTGTAAACGCTCAAAACTTCGCCATCCAGCCCGTTGGGCAGATATGGATTAGCAGGTTTTTCAATTATCAAAAGATACGCCGCTGCGACAAGACGACCTTCCTCGCGTGCAACAAACGCAACCAGCTCCTTGCCAAGCCGCCTTTCAAAATAATCTGGCAACTGCTCGCGCATACATTTTTCTTCACCCTCGCTTATCGAGCCAAAATCGTCTATCATGTACGCGATTCTAAGCCGTACGAGTTCCGCAATATCTTCTTTTTTTGCAGTGTCAAAAATTATTTCACTCATTTTTTAGTCCTCCATTTTCTTCTGTAAATATATCATATCAACAAGCTGAACGCCTGCCTCAAAAATCTGGTGGTCATAATTG
>DEEV01000101.1:13674-16526 GCA_002350445.1 Treponema sp. UBA2869
TAGAACGGAATTGTAAGCGGACTGTTGCCGTTCCGACTTGAAGCGTATCGTCTTTTCCGCTCCAGTGTCGATAAAATCAATATTCATACAACTACCTTTTTACAGATTTGTACAGGCTGACATGTGCTTCAAGATTTTTGAAGTCATTTTTCATATAAAACTTATATGCCGGTTTGTCGCTGTCGGTCTGAAGGAAAATTCCGTTCAAATCCTTTTTTCTGATTTCTTCTTCAATCAGCTTCATAAAAAAGGTTCCAATCCCCTGTCCCTGAAAATCAGGAGCAACGCAAAATTCTTCTATATTATAATTTGTTCCTTCCCACCAGTGACGAATCATTCCAATTGACATAGCTATAAGTTTTCCGTCGCGTATCAGTCCATAGTTTAGTGCGTTGTAACTGCTGGAAATTTCTTTTATGTATTCCCGAAGCTGAGTGCGGTCGCTCCAGTCGTCATTCCACGGCTCACCTGCAAATGCTTTTTTGAACAATCCAGCCATTTGTTCGAGGTATGAATCGTCAAGTAAAGTCAGTTTGTCTTCCATTTTTTACTCCCCTATTTTCATTTTTTCCCCAGTTCCGCAATCGAAACATAATGCTTTACCATAAAGTTTTCCGGCGCATTTTCTTCAAGCATTGCCTTGTGCTGTTTATCCCACAATGAAAGAATATCTTTCGGCATTGAGGCTTCCACTCCACGGCAGGCGCGGATTCTTCCATGCCAGCTCTCGCGGGTAAAAGGAACATCAACTCGGAATTCCTTCTGCGAAACCAAATCAAAATATTTGAGGTATTCTTCCGGAACCCAGACCGGGTGAACCGTATCGCCTTTTCCGCTCCAGTCAGGATTGTGCTTGAGAATGATTTCTTCGCTTTTTCCTGCAATTTTATCTTCAAAAGGAAGCCAGCCCATGTAGAGAATCAAAAACTTTCCGCCAGTTTTTAAAAGTCGTGCAAATAGCGGTGCTGTCTTTTCATGTGCAAAATACCAGATGCACTGGCAGGCCGTAATCACATCAAAAGTTCCGTCCGGGAAATCAATTTCTTCCGCACGAGCTGCAAGAAAATCAATTTTCATTCCGGCATTTTCTGCAAGACGTTTTGCCTGCTCAATCTGCTCTGGGGAAATGTCTGTGCCCGTCCAGTTCGCACCGAACCTGTACATGTTTCTTGGAAGAACGCCGGTTCCTGTTCCAATGTCCAGAACCTTCTGACCGTCTTTGCAAAGCCCCAGATTCAGGATGTAATCGTAAAATTCCTTTGGATAGATATCGCGGTACTTTGCATAATCTTCGGAAGTCTTTCCCCAGTCAAAAGTTTTTCCTTTGTCGATAAAATCAATGTTCATGTTTCGCGCTTCCTCAATTCTTGCTTCTAATTATAAAACAAATATGAAGGATAAACTTGAATTTTCCCATAAGATGCATGTTTTTGCTGATGAAATGCAGAGATTTTTTATCAGCTTTTACTTTATAATCTGCACATGACTATAGAAACGTCGGCTCATATTCAACCGCACTCGCAAACGGCGTGAAAAAGGTCAAGGAATATCCCGACCCTAAAAACGAAATCTCCTACGCCTATGCAATCACCCGAGGAGAATGGGAGAAACTTAAAAATTAAACAGCTCCGGCTGAATATTATTTTCCGGCATTTGCAAAATCCAGTCAAAAACTGAATCTGTTCCAAGCAGAATGTTGTTCTTCTGACAGACCTGCCTGATGTGATTCATCAGTTCGAGCTCGTTTGGGCTTGCAATCATGTAGTTCCAGCCGAAATCTTTAATATAGCGTTCTTTAAGACCGGGGAAGTGGCGGTCTAGGGCGGAATAAAAATACTCGCGGTTTCCTTCCCGCATTGTAACGCCAATGCCATAGCAGATGATTGCATGAACTTTTGCACGAATGCAGTAATCCAGAAGAGTATCAATGTTTTCTTTGGTGTCGTTTATATATGGAAGAAAAGGTGAAAGCCATGCAACCGTAGGAATATTTCGGTCGCGGCACTCGCAAAGGACTTCAAAGCGGCGGCTTGTCGTGCATACGCCAGGTTCTAGAATCCTGCAGAGTGAATCATCTGCGGTGGTGAGCGTCATTTGGATTACGGCTTTTGCCTTTTTATTTATGCTCTCAAAAAGTTCAATATCGCGCAAAACAAGATCAGATTTTGTAAGGACGGTTGCGCCAAAGCCGTACCGCTCGATGATTTCAAGACAGCGGCGTGTTATACAAAGCTCTTTTTCGGCGGGAATGTAAGGGTCTCCCATGGAGCCTGTTCCAATCATACATCGCTTACGCTTTTTACGAAGGGCTTCTTCAAGCAGTTCCGGAGCGTTCTGTTTTACCTCAATGTCTTCAAACTCATGCATGAACTGATAGCACTTGCTGCGTGAATCGCAGTAAATGCAGCCGTGCTGACAGCCGCGGTAGATATTCATTCCCCATTTTCCAAGAATTGATTTTGCGTTTACAAAATGCACGGCAGCCTCTACATGCAGTTTTTCTTGTGAGCCTTAAGCTTTTTAATTGCCCAGTCGTAATGGCTTGCAGTTGAGCTTACAAAATATGAACCTAAGTCCGTTGTGCCGGTCCATGCGAAATGCTTTTTTGTGAAAAGCTCTTCGTTGGTATACTGCACGATAAGAGAAAGCACTTTTTCGTGGCTTTCGCAAAGCATTTTCTTTGCGTCTTCAAGGCTTGTGCTCTGATGGCGGTTCCAAAACATCACGTTCATTGCGCCGTAAGTTTTCCAGCTGTATTCAGACGGCAGAAAAGCGATTGCTGATTTTGCATCGCTCTTGTTTTTGTTGTTTTCGATGAATTTAATCATCAGCTGGTGCCATTCGTAAAGGTG
>DEEV01000101.1:16543-21629 GCA_002350445.1 Treponema sp. UBA2869
ACATTTTTGTCGCGGCTCCAGTGAGCTTCTTTTTTGCTGGCATCGCCCGAAAAATCAAAGGGAGTAGAAAGTTCCTTTTCGCTCATTTCCTCAATCATTTGAGTCAGTTTTGCATAATTTTCTTTTGCTGCAGTAAGCAGCGATTCTTTGTCTCGTGGTCTTGGCATTTTATTCCTCTCACAAAGATAGTTTTACTATATCATTAATTTACGGTCATTGAGCTTGTCGAAATGACCTTTGATGGTGGTTTCGAGAGCTTCTACCACCGTTACATTATTTTTTTATACTCTTCAAAAAGCTCGTGTGAATAGACTTTCGGCTTATCTGATTCGCGTACGATTTTCCACAGTGCGGCAGCTGCCTTTAGCCTTTCTGAAAAGACTGCTGTCGCTCCGTCGGCGCAAAAATCCTTTACGAACTTGTTCCATTGTAACGCTGATTTGTCGTATTTTGCATAAGTTTTTTTCCCCAGATAGATGTCGAGCAAGTCTCCGAGACTAAAGCTGTTGTCGCCATCTTCCTTTACTTTTTTGACAGTTGCAACCATGTCCGCATTGAACTTAAAGTTCTGGATTCCTGTCTGACTGGCAAAAAATTCCCGGAAGCGGTTTCCGAAGGTAAAGCCACATTCAATCAGCCCGGTCGTTAAAGTCAGATTTTTGCAACCAACCGCTGATTTTGCGGCAACAGATTTACTGACACATTTACCGCCATTTACTGAATTTCTGCTCTGAATCATCTTTTCCTTTTTTCCGGGCAAAATCTTCTCTCCCGCAAAATATGATTGAATCACCTTGTTCAGCTCAATCTTACCGCCGTCAGATTTAAGTCCGAGTGTGCGGCAGATTTTTATGAGTTCCTCGCGATACCAGTAATATTTTGAAAACTCTTCAAAGCTTTTGATTTCATCAAATTCCGGTCGTATCATTTTATTTCATCTTATGCGCTGTAATTATTGTATAACTGTAAGAATTCACGGTGATTCTTATTCCGTCAATCTCGCAGTACCAGTTTTTTCCCTGTTTGTAGATGTTACAGCCGCTGAAAAGAATCTTCTGCCTGCAATATTCAACCGGGGCTGAATCAGGTGCAGTTTTATCAAGCCCAAGGTTCCGCCTGATTCTGTCGGCACCCATTACCGTCGTGTGGATTTTTGCAATGTTGTCTAGAAGGATTTTCTTGTCTTCCATAAAATCCGATTCTTAATTTTGTTTATTCACGCTTTGCATCAGTGCAAAAAAGTGACTTGCGTCGCCGGTTGAAAAATAGGCATACCATTCTTCTAGGGTAGTGTCACTGAAAACGCCAAGGTGTTCAATTATCTGCTTTGCAAACATAAGTCCGCCGGTTGCGCTTGCTGTAATCAGGTTTCCGTCACAGACAGAAGGTGCATCAACATAAAACGCAGTGCCTTTGTACGAAGGACAGAACATTTCAAGAAAACCTGCGCCGTTGCTTGTGTGCGGACTGTTGTTCAAAAGTCCTGCATTTGCAAGAGCGACAGTTGCACCGCAGATTGCACATACACAGCCTTTTGCTTCAAGAAGTTCTGCTGCCTTTGCGATGATTTTCGCATTTTTTTCTTCGCCCCAGGTGTCTGCTCCCGGCAAAATCAGAACGCTTTTTTCATTCACTTCAATTTCTTCAATTGTGCAGTCCGGGATGATTGTAAGACCTCCCATTGTTTTGACCGGCTCTTTTGTAAGTGCGACAGTCTTAACGCATACAGCCGGAGCGTCCTGCATAAAAAATCGCTTTGAATTAAGCTCGGCAGTAACATGCCCAAGTTCCCAGTCTGCCATTGTTGCAATCAGATAAATGTAAACAGTAATCATATCTATTCCCTCGCTTTCTGTAATTTATGCCCCAATTTTACCATCCAATTCTTGACAACAGTCTGTCAACAATTCAAAATAAAAACATGAAAATTGACAGGCTTGTAAGCATCATAATGATTCTCCTGGAAAGAAAGCGGATAAGCGCACACGAACTTGCCAAAATGTTTGAAGTTTCTGAGCGCACAATTTATCGCGACATTGAATCAATCAACCTGGCTGGAATTCCGGTTCGTGCTGTTCCGGGCGTAGGCGGTGGCATTGAAATTCTTCCGTCGTACAAAGTAGATAAAAAAGTTTTTTCATCGGATGATCTTTCGGCGCTTCTTATGGGCTTGTCCAGCATTTCAGGAATGATAAAAAGTGACGAGCTTGCAGGCGCAATGGCAAAAATCAAAAGCTTTATCCCAAAAGAAAAAGCGGACGAAATAGAACTAAAGGCAAGTCAAATTATAATTGACATGGAACCGTGGTACGGGCGCGGAAATATAACGCCCTATCTTGAAATTCTTAAAACCGCGCTCCAGAAAAATCAGCTTGTTTCGTTTTCATATTTTGACGGCAGCAGCAATAAAACTGAACGCACTGTAGAGCCGTACCGGCTTATACTGAAGGGAATCAACTGGTATTTTTACGGCTTCTGCCTTGTAAGAAACGACTGGCGTATATTTAAGCTTTCGCGAATGACAAATCTTAAAATCACAGAGAAAAAATTTTCGCTGCGCCCATACAAACCGCCTATTCTTGATTTTGAGAATGCGAATTATGAATCAATAACCAATGTAAAACTCCGCATCCATAAATCAATCATTGACCGAGTTTTAGATTACTGCGCGCAGGACCAGATAATTCCCGACGGCGACGAGCATTTCATCATAAGCTATCCATTTGCAGAAAGCGATTATTCCTACGACATGCTTCTTTCAATGGGTGAAAACTGCGAATGCCTTGAACCGGCTTTTGTCCGCGAGAAACTTAAAATGAAAATAAAAAAGCTGGCAGCCTTATATAAAGACTGACCAGCAAATTAACAAAACTTTTCTGTCCAAATTATTGATGCAGGGCGCATAAAATACGCGTCATGCTTCGCCGTTTACGATTTTTACGTAAGTCTCTTCGGGAATCATCGGCGAGCAGATTTGTGCCAGCAAGTCCGCTTCGATTTTTCCGTTTTCGGCGTACTGGCGGCCTGCCTTGCGTACAAGGGAAAGCCGCGGCTTTGTTACGACATCGGCTTCCGGCGCGCTGAACATAGGATTTTCCGGCATAGTTATGATTGTGCTGTCTTCCGAAAATGCAAGTTTGAAAGCCTGAACCGCCGGCTCAAAATTTTTTCTGCTGTTCGGAAAGCCGCAGCCGCAAATCATCATATAACGAAGCTTTGACAAATCCTGCTGCTCAACATGCTCATAACGACCGCCGGACTTGCGCATTGTCATGCTTGTAAGCGGCAATGTTCTGTCCAGAACAGCTTTGAGCGGAGCGGGCATTCCGTAAGCATAAAGCGGATAGCTGAACAAAAGCAGGTCGCTTTGAACAATCTCGTCCAGAATTTCTTTCATTTCGTCATTGTAAACACACTTTCCGCCGTTGTGCATACAGGTAAAACAGCCCTTGCAGTATTTTATGTCTTTTTCAACCGCGTGAATTATTTTCACTTTTTGAGAGGCTGCATCATTCATTCCATCCAAAAAAGCGCGCGTGATTTTCATTGTATCGCTTGTATCTTTTTTAGGACTTCCATTTATAACTAGGATTTTCATTTTTATCACATCTCCTTCTTTTATAGTGGCAACTTCGCCTTAAAAAGTCCGTCTCGGTTGCAGTAATACAAAATCTCTTTTGTTCCGCTGATTTTGAAACGAGCTTCCGCTTCCTGTTCCGGGTAAAGCTTTCTGATTTCAAATCCGTCAGAGCGGACAGCAGCAATAAAGGAAATGTAATGCTCTCTTGTCATCTCATGCGGAATTGAGACGTAAAATTCATCTTCCACGTGCTCGATTTTTGCGTGATGTCCGGCGACTGTTTTGCCAGTGGCATCAGAAGCTTCAGCGCCTTCACTTTCCTCTGGCTCGGCTTCAAGAGCTGGAAGTGTAATTCCGCAGCAGCTTGCAACTATTTCTCCAGTGCTCTGAATTATGTTTCCGCAGATCGGGCACACGTAAAGCTTGAGCTTTGCCATGTTCGCCGATTTGTTTGTGTTTACAACACCTTCGCCTGCAAAAAGTTCAATCACCGAAACGCCAAGCGCCTTTGCCAGACTCTCAATCAAAGACACATCTGGATAGCCGCGTCCTGTTTCCCATTTTGAAATTGCCTTGTCAGTTACAAAAATGCGTTCTCCAAGCTCGGCCTGAGTCAATTTTTTTTCTTCGCGCAATTTTTTTATCATTGCGCCGGTAACGTATTGGTTTGCCATGTTTATTTCTCCTAAAAACTCAGTGATAAAAATTACATGGACGTAATTTTTATCACAATTCCTTTGTAGCTACCCATATAAATTACACCAGCGCAAATCAGAAAGCAACCTACGCTTTGTAGAGTGCAGTAAGTTCAAGAATTAAAACATCTTAATCCACTCATCCAGGAACTTCATCTGTTCCGGGGTGTGGAACCAGTGCTCACCGCCTTTCATAACGGTAAGCGGCGCATTATGCTTTTTTGAAAACTTACTGATAACTTCAAGCGGCATAAAAGTGTCATTTTCTCCGTAAAGGATTTTTGTCGGCACATTCCATTTTACAGGATGCTTTCTGACATAAGTCAAATATTCCCAGGACAAATCCGGCCCGAATGAAGTTGAAATCACTTTTTTTGCTTCAAGTTCAGCTTCCGTAACTCCGGCAAACTTCATCATATTGCAAATTAAAAATTCCATATCTGCAATCGGCGAAATAAAATACGCCTTTTCGATTAAGCCGTCCAAATCTGCGTTCATGCTGAAAAAAGCCCCGATGCTGTTTGCAATCAAAATTATTTTTTCATATCTTGATTTGAATTTTTCAACTGCCTCGTGGATTTCCTTCCCAGTTTCCCACGGCGTAAAAGTTTTGTAATCTAATCCGATTACTTCATAATCCGGAAACAATACATTGTAATGTTCGCTTTCTGTATGGCTTCCGCCCATTCCGTGAATGTATAAAATTAAATTCATAATTACCTCTTGTATAAGTCTGCCTGCAATTTTTTAACGGCGTTCTTTCTTCTTTTCCTGTTTTAGAAGATATTTTTGTTTTTCCTCTAATTTTTTC
>DEEV01000101.1:21670-21825 GCA_002350445.1 Treponema sp. UBA2869
AATTTTTTCTGCTTACGGTTCTGCGATTTTCGTTCCTGAGCGTATTCTTTTTGCGCCTTCGAAAATGCAACAAGTGATTTTGGAACACCGCCGCCAGTCCTGGATTTTGCTTCGATTTTAGCAAGCTTTTTAAACCTGATTTTTGATCTTCCTTC
>DEEV01000020.1:0-284 GCA_002350445.1 Treponema sp. UBA2869
AGAACAGGATTATTTTTTGTTCTGCGTGAAAGAATCTGAATTATGCGGTGAATTTCCTTATCGCGTCCAACGACCGGGTCATCTTTGTTTTCACGCGCAATTTTTGTAAGATCACGGCTGTATTCCGAAAGGAATGATTCCTTTTTAGAATTACGTGATTTATCGGCATTATCCTTTTTGCGCGATGTTTCATTTTCTTCAAACACACCAAAAAGTCCGCCGCCGGCATCATCATTTAAAAGACTTCTAAAAACAGAATCAACAAGACTTTCTGCATTCTGCTG
>DEEV01000020.1:364-8939 GCA_002350445.1 Treponema sp. UBA2869
GCACGCTGTTTTCTTCGCGGATTGAGGCAAGCAGATAATGTTCGGTTCCAATATAATCATTATGAAGCGCAGAAGATTCAATGTCTGCAATGTCAGCCATAACCTGAAGCCGTCTGCTCTTTGGAATATTCTGTATTACCGGATCTCCGTGATCACTTCCAAGAGAATCAAGAAGAAGAGCCTTTAATGTGGGAATATTTGCACCCAGCTGCTCAAGTGCACGGTATCCAACACCATCGTGCAGAGAAATAATTGCAAGAATTACATGTTCAGGAAGAATTTGCGAACTGCCTGATTTTCTTGCTTCGTCCATTGCAAGAAGTTTAAAAACTTTTTTTGCCCGCGGAGACAAAGATTTCATAACAGAAATACTCCTAACTTTTGAAAGAAAGTTTTTCAAAAGCCTGTTGAATTACAGTTGCCCTCAATCTTTTTATTTTAAGATTCATATCAGACGCAATATCACTTTCAAATGTAAACTGAAAATTATCACACAGGAATTCCAGCTGTCCGCTTTTAATCCTGTAAAAAAGTGAATTCAGTTCATTCTCAAGTATGCCTTCTATAATTCCTGTATGCAAACCCCATTTTATTGCGCAGATTATATCAACACTTTCTTCATAATCAAGAAGCATTGCATACATTGAACGCGCATAGCTTTGCTTTACAAAATTTAAGACTACTGTAGGATTATTATCGGCAAAATTCTTCCGAATCTTGCGTTCTGTTTTAAAAATTAACATTCCCACCGACTGTATTGCCGCCATCTGATCAAGTTCGGTGCCTTCAAACGACGAAGATGTATAAATATCAAAAAGGCAGTTTGAAAAATTTGCAGTATCATGAGATTTAAAAACGGGTTTTATACAAAAACGCTGTTTTTCCAGAAGCTCAGAAACCTTTTTCAATTCTCCCGAAAGTACAATTGAAGGAATAAAGCACCTGAAACTGATTTTTAATCCGCTGCCACAATCTTTAATCTGCGAAGTAAGGTATCCAAATTCATAACTTGCGGCAAACTGAAGTTTTTCCTGAAGCATTTCATCAATTTTATATGCATTCTGCATTGCGCGTTCACAGTCAAGTCCAGCCGTAAAATTTGAAATTCGTATATGATCACAGGAATTTACTGCACAAAAACTGTCAGAACAGTTTCCAAGCCCAAGCACAAAAGCATCACATTTTTTTCCCGGAGCAAGATAGTTTTTATCCAGAAGAATCTGGCGCGATTTTGCCGGTACGTTCGATGTATAAATAAAATGATACGAAGGATTTCCCGCAAAAGAATCATAAACAAGAGAAAGAACGCTCATCCTGTCATCATCATTCAACCGGTCCGGAAAAAGAAAATCGGCAAGATTTCTGGCAAGCCTTACGCGCGTAGAAAGAATTACATCATCATAAGGACCAGAAAGCGAATACCAGGAAAACTGTCCGTCATTTTCTTCTTCAGATACAGTCTTCTGTTTATTTTTCATTGTTTTCTCCGCTTTCCACTTTTTTGTGGCTCAAAGCCCTAAGATAATCACGATAAAGAGCAGCCTTTTCATATTCTTCGGCAGCAACAGCTTCTTCAAGTTTTAACGTCATTTCTACACGGCTAACAAGATTTGATTTATAGCCTTTTATATGCTTTGGAAGAGAACCTTTATATTCGCCCTTTATTCCATGCGCTTTGAAAGTCTGTCGGAATTCTTCTTCAAAAGTATAATAGCATTCCGCACATCCTATTCTCTGAGACTTAACAATATCATCAAATGTCATTCCACAAACAGGACAAACTTTCATTTTATTTCCTCAAAAAAATCAGTTCTGCAACGATCAAGTCAGCCTAGCATGCTCTAAAAATATCCAGCGGCTTTTCTCGTCCGGCCTTTATTGCCGGAATTACCGAAACCAGAACCGAAAGCACAAGTGTAGCACAAACAATCATAAAAATCTGCGAAAAAGGCAATTCTACAGGAATTTCTGCAAGATAATAGGCAGGATCCATAAGCTGAATCTTCTCGAGCGAATCAAGAGAGTTTCCTTTCAAATACGAAGAAAAACGCACAAAACCGTTCAAAAGTTTTTCTATTCCCCCCACAATCTGATTAGAATACACCGAAAATAAAATTCCCACAGGAAGTCCAATTAAAATTCCACCGGCACCGCATGCCCCTCCGGCAAGCATAAATGCAAGCGAAATACTTTGCGGCGACGCTCCAATTGATTTAAGAATGGCAATTTCGTTACGTCTTTCAAGCACAAGCATAATTACTGCCGACGAAACGTTTACACACGCAACAAGCACAATCAGCATCATAACAAAAACAAGCATAATCCTTGTCGAAGAAAAATTTTCAAACTCTGATTCGTGAACTTCGTCCCAGCGGTACACATTTGCATAAATATCAAAATATTTTTCAAGTTCACGCTGAACGCGTACAACATCAGAAGAAAGCGGATCTTTTGTATTTATCATAATTGTATAATTTGCATTTGAAAGCGAAACAAACTGAAATGCACTTTCCAAAGGAATAAAAACCCAGAGCAAATCCAATTCCTGATAGCCCGAAGAAACAATTGCGGCAATTTTAAACGTTGTAAGTTTAGGAGTAATTTTTCCGCCGACAGATTTTGTAGTTATGATTTTAAATGAATCTCCGGCTTTTACCCCAAGAGTTTCTGCCATTTTTTTTCCAATTACGGCAATTTTTGAATTTTCAGGCACATTCATAAAATCTTCCAGACTGCCGTCATAAACCTTAAAAAATTTCTTAAATGACTGATTTTTTTCGAAAATATCCTTTGGAAGCGCCCTTATAGAAATTCCTGTTCGTGAAGTTTTACCTGCCGCAAGCGCAAAAAGTTCAATTTGTGGATAAGCAGAAACAACACCATCAACTTCAAGAGTTTTTGCAGAATATTCCTCAAAGTTTTTTAATGAAGAAACTTTATCCGAAACAGCAACATAAGCCTGAATGTCTCCAGACGAGAGACCAATAAGACGTTCTGTCATTCCGTGAATCATACCGCTTGTAATTGAAGTTACAACAATTAACGGGACAATACTTAAAGCAATGCAAATCAGAGCGCCAAAAAGACTTTTACGTGCCGACGATTTTTTTTCTGAACGCGGAAAAATCAGTGATTTAGCAAATTTCAGGACAGCGAGCATTTTCATTGCTTTTGCAGGCCTCCGTCAATAATTCTGTAAATTACATCACCTTTTTTTGCAAGATTCAGGTCGTGGGTTACAAGAACAAGAGTCTTTTTGTATTTGTCAGCCATAGAAAAAAGAAGATTTCCTATTAAGGCTGCATTTGCTGGGTCAAGATTTCCCGTCGGTTCATCGGCAAGAATAAGGCTTGGATTATTCACTAAGGCTCTGGCTGTAGCAACCCGCTGACGCTCTCCGCCGGAAAGCTGCGATGGAAGGTGATTTTTTCGCTCCTCTACCCCAACATCACTTAAAAGCTGCAAAGCCGTTTCAATTGCCTGCTTTTTAGGAACACCTGCAATAAGAGCCGGAAGATACACATTTTCCAATGCCGTAAAATCCTTTAAAAGATAATGAAACTGAAATATAAGTCCTAAAAAGTTTGAACGGTATTCTGCAGATTTTTTTTCGTCCAGCGAAGATACAGTCCATTTTCCACAGATTACAGTTCCCGCTGAAACCTTATCAATTCCGCCGATTATATTCAAAAGAGTACTTTTTCCACATCCGCTTTCGCCAGTAATAACTGTCTTTGAACCTTCCTCTATTTCCAGATTAAGATTTTTAAGAACTGTAAGAATTTCTCCATCGGTAACGTAAGTTTTTTCAAGATTTTTTATAGAAACAATGCTACTCATTGTGAAGCACCTCCGTAGCTGTAAATTTAAGGACATTCCGGCTGGCAGCCATACATGCAATAAGCGGCGAAACAAGCCCGAAAATAAAAATCATTATGACTTCTGAAACAAAAATTCTGGCAGGAATATTTGCATAAACAAGATACATTGAATTTTCAGAAACATATTGCAACGCAGAAGGATTAAATATTAAAGTGAAAAAATACTGACTGTAATACATAAAATCGGCCGCAAACATAAAAACAGCTTTTGTATTAAGACTTATAAGAATTCCCAAAAGAAGCCCAAAGCCAGCGCCCGTAAGACCAATAGAAAATCCCCGCATTACAAAAATTGACATAATTTTAGAATGAGTTGCTCCAAGCGCAGAAAACAGAGCGATTTCTCTTTTACGCTCAAAAACAAGTCGGCGCATTCCATTGTAAATATTTATTGCAACAACAACAAAGATTAAAGCAACCATAAAAAGCAGCATATTTTTTTCTATACGAAGTGCCCCGAAAAAAGACTTGTTGTAATCACGCCAGGTCTGAAATTTTGCCTCAGAACCAGAATAAACTTTGTTAAAAAAAGCGCAGAAATGCACATCATTGTAAGGATTTTTTATTTTTATTCCCCAATTCTTTTTTGCATCTTTGCCAAAATGTTCCGCAGCGTCCTCAAGATTTACAAAGCAATACGAAGAGTTAATTTCGGTATATCCGCAGGAAAAAGTTCCCTTTACAATAAAACGCCGTTCGCCCGAAAATAAATCAACATCAGAACCACCGCTTAAAACAAGAAGATTTACTTCATCGCCTGTCCGCACTCCAAGATTTTTTGCCAGAGTTGCCCCCAGAACAATAGACCCCTTTTCATGAATATTAAACTTTCCGGTCCGCATATGAATTTCTTTTCTAAAACCTTCATCGGTTTCGTAAACAGACGGATCAATTGCCCTTATAATTCCGGCGCTTTCCTTATCATTTGAACCGGTTATAAGAGTCTGGGCCTCGTAAAAAGGAGTTACCGAAAGAATATCCTGTGTTGAATCACATAAATCTATAAGACTTATTTCTTCATTCTGATTCAAGTCTGCTGCCCGTATATGATATGAAGAAATTTCCAGAATTGAATCAATAAAACTCATCTGAAAGCCATTCATTATACTCATAACAACTATCAGGCTCATTACGCCAAAGCATATTCCTATTGAGGCCAGTCTGGAGGTTGCCGCAGAACGCCCTTTTCTGTCTACACGGGAAAATCTTTTAGAAACTTCAAACACCCAATTATTCATATTCTTTTTCTCTCAAAACATCACTACTATGGTAAAAAATCTCTTTTCTTTTCTGATTTTCCTTATAAAACACTTTAATTGAATAATCGTTATCAAAAAAAGCGGTTGTTACAAAAGAGCCTGGTTCCTGACTATAAACTGTCCTGTATTTTAAAACATCATTTTCATAATAATAATAATCAGGTTCTGTATTTTCTTTTTTATAATTATAAGACTTTGTTTTTTTTAATTTATCCTTAAGCTTGTCGTATTTTTCGGTTTTATAAATGTAGGAAACCGAAATTTCTTCCAGTACGCGGTTTAAGTTGTCATAAGTCCACGAAATTTCTTCGGTAATAACTTTTTTATTTTCATCAGAATAATATTTTTTTGAAGCAACCGGAAGTTTTTCTTCGTTATAAAGAATCTGATTTTCTGATTTATCCAAAACAATCACTTTCTTGAACGGTTTGTAAGAATCCTGTTTATATTCAAAACTTTCTGATTTCTCAAGATGAGCATTTTCAATCGTTGAAAAATTCCAGGTTTCTTTTTTTGAAAGCCGGTAAAGTTCATCATAAAAATTTCTTACAACGGTACTTCCCGAAGAATGAACCACAATTTTTTTCTGCTCAGAAAAATCAGGAATTAAAATTTCGTTTCCAAATTCCATAATTTTCAGAGAAGAATCACTGTCTACTAAATAAAGTTCTTCATTTAAAACTGAATAATTTTCAGCATCATCAAGCTGATCTATCTCGGAAGCCAGGCGCATTTCTTCACTTTCAAGAAGAGAAAGTTCATTATCCACATTTTCCGTATTTTCGCCGGAATTTTCTGCAGCATTCAGTAAAGCATTTTCTTCTGTCTGAGAATTATCTGACTCAATTTTACCGTCAGATTTTTTGCAGCAGGAAAGCATACAAAAACAAAAAAGAGAAAAAAATAAAACTGCGGAAAATTTGATTTTTTTCAAAGCGTTTTATAATCCTAAGAAATCATCTATATATTTTTCAGCATCAAATGCATTAATGTCATCATATTTTTCGCCGGTACAAACAAAAGCTACCGGCACTCCAAGTTCGCGCCCAATCGAAACAGCAACACCGCCCTTTGCAGTTGAATCACATTTTGTCATTATAATTGCATCTATTCCAATGGCATCGTTAAAAACTTCTGCCTGACGCAGAGCATTCTGACCAGTTGTAGAATCTATTACAATAATTTTTTTATAGCAGCCTTCATCTGCTTTCTGTGAACAAATTCTGTCTATTTTCTGAAGTTCGCGGACAAGATTTTCCTTATTATGAAGGCGGCCTGCGGTATCAGCAAGCACAAGTCCGGGACCTTTTGATTTTAAGGCTTCGGCTGCATCAAAGACAACTGCAGACGGGTCAGAACCATGCTGATGGCTTACTACGCGCAGGCCAAGCTTTTCGCCGTGCATGGCAAGCTGTTCAATTGCGGCGGCCCTGAATGTATCTGCACTTGCAAGAACAATATTTTTTGTACCGTGATTTAAAAACCATTTGCCAAGTTTTGCAACGCTTGTTGTTTTTCCAACGCCATTTACGCCAAGAACCATCCATACATTCTGCTTTGATTCATCAGGCTCAAGGTTTACAGATTTTACTTCGTTCAAAAGAAGTTTTTTAAGTTCAAGAATTACATCATTTTCATCAGAGATTTTATTTTTTGAACATATTTTTTCAAGTTCTTCAACAATCAGATATGCAGTTTTTGCTCCAATATCTCCTTCAACAAGAATATCTGTAAGATCATCATAAAAAGTATCTGATATTGTTTTTCCTTTTGAAAATAAAGATTTAAATTTTTCACCAAATGATTTTTTCATAATTTATTCCTCTATTGTAATATCTTCAGGATTCTCTTCAGCCGGCACAACAGGTTCAATTTCCTTTTGTGCCTCTTCAAGATTAAATTTTTTATCTGGAAGTTTTGCTTCTACAGGAAGCACCTTATTTGCCGCAACAAGATAGCGTACAAGTTCATAAACCCAGAAAACTGCAAAAGCAATTGTTACTCCGGAACAAATCTGACTCACTGTCTGAGAATTTCTTACATCAACTTCGCTTCCAAAACCGTTATTATACCGTGAAAGCTCGTTTGAAAATGAACCATAAGAAATCATAGTCGGTATTAAAGACAAAACAAACAAAGTGTAACTTGTATACATCCACTTACGTCTTGTATCTATGTATGAACTTGAATCCATAGGATTTTGCTTTACCGTTACAAGATTATCTTCGCTTATAAGATTTTCCGGAATATAAAAGAAATCGACATTTTTTTCATCTGCAAAAAATTCTCCAAGAACAGTTTTTCCGTTAATTTTAATATGCGAAACCTTTCCTTTTACCTCGGACGCAAGGGAACCGTTGGCAATAATCTGTCCTTTTACATTTGTATCAACTGCAATATTTAAAAAAGTATTTGTTTCTTTTTCCATTTCAACTTCGATATTATAAGCCATGTTGCCTTCAAAATAATAAGTTGTTCCTTCGGTTTTATAACCTTCGCATACAAACTGAATTGTATGAATTCCGGACTGCAGTACAAGATTTTTTGTAATTTCATCCTGCTGAACATCGTCTATAAACATATCAGCCTTATTAAGAATTTCTGCAGGTTCAAAGCTTATTGAAATTTTTACAGGCAAAGCGTTTGCAATGTAAGGAGAAAGTTTTCTTGCTATGCTGGAACACAAAAATTCAGGTTCATCTACAGAACCAATTTCGACAACTGATGCAATTTTTTTTGCAGAAGGATAAAGATACAAATCTACCGAAACAGAAACGTATTTTCCGTAATTTGTAATTTCCCCTGTTAAAAGCGAATTTATGCCCTCTTTTTTTATTTCCTGCTTAAAGTTATAACTGTCGTACCCTTCATCCATAATTTCATCAGAAACAGAAAATAAAGCAGAAACATCATCTTTATAAAAAACAATGTCTTCTTTTGTAATAATTTTTCCATCATCAGAAAAAAAGCTTTTTACAAGTGCCGTAAGTTTTTCCCATTCACTTGAACGGTCTGTTATATAATCTCCATTATTCAGGCGCTCTGTATTTCGTTCAGCCTTTTCATATTCAATTTTTTCATTTTTTATGTTTGCTTCAATTTTTTTATATAATTTTTTAATTTCCCGTTCAGATTCCTTTTGCTTCATCCGCAGCTTAGCTTTTGAATAATCATAAAGAACAAGAGAATCGCGTTTTTTATATTCCGAGGAAAGCTGCAGATAAAGTGAAAGTCTTTCTTTCTGAAGTTCCACAAGCCTTCTTTCGAGAATTTCATTTGGATATACGTCTCGCTTTAAAGTCTTACCTAAATTTTCAAGAATAACAGCCGGATACATTTCGCTCATTGCAGAAGAAACGGCATTTTTTGACGCTGAACCTTTAAATGAAAATTTTTGGGCACCAAGCACCCACTTTTCTTCAGAATGAGCACTAC
>DEEV01000020.1:8961-13051 GCA_002350445.1 Treponema sp. UBA2869
AAATCAGAAAAAATGATATTTTTAGCAGCTTTTTACTGCCGGTTTTATTATTCCTCGTCATCGTCCCCGGAATCATCCATAGGAAGACCTTTCCATTTTGCTACAAGATAAGAGTTCATAAATTCATCAAGATCTCCATCCATAACAGCCTGAATATTTCCTGTTGAAAATTTTGTTCTGTGATCTTTTACCATTGTGTACGGACAGAAAACATAGGAACGTATCTGGCTTCCAAATGAAATGTCTTTTTTTTCAGCCGCAAACTTAGAATTTTCCTTCTCTTTCTGAGCCTTATAATATTCATAAAGCCGGGCCTTAAGCATGCTCATACATGCCTGACGGTTAAATATCTGGCTTCTCTCCGTCTGACATGCAACAACAATACCTGTAGGAATATGTGTAAAACGAACAGCAGAATCTGTCTTATTTACATGCTGACCGCCTTTTCCGCCTGCACGGTATGTATCTACCCGCAAATCTTCCGGACGGATATCAACTTCTATTGTATCGTCCAGAACCGGGTAAACATAAACCGACGCAAAACTTGTATGACGGCGGGCATTTGCATCAAAAGGAGAAATGCGTACAAGACGATGAATTCCGCCTTCGGCTTTAAGATAACCGTAAACAAAATCGCCGGAAATTTGTATTGTAATTGATTTTATTCCGCCTTCGGCTTCAAGTTCGTCCATAACTTCTACCTTGTAGTTATGACGTTCAGCCCATCGCAGGTACATTCGGCTAAGCATATTAGCCCAGTCGCAGGCTTCTGTTCCGCCCGCACCTGCATGAATTGTAAGGAAAGCATCGTTCTGATCAACTTCATCACTTAAAAGATTCAGTACATTAAGCTTTTCAAATTTTTCTTTTGCAGCCTCATACATGGAACGAACTTCTTCTTCATCACCGGAATCTCCTGATTCCTCGGCAAGTTCATACATTGCATCAAGGTCGTCCATTTCTGTAAGAAGTTTTCGCCACGGCTCTACACGGCCTTTAAGCCTTCGAATCTGAGCCATTACTTTTTCCGCTGCTTCGTGATCATCCCAAAAGCCGGGAGCTTCGGATAACTTTTCTTTTTCTTTTATTGCAGCATCTATTGAAGCAGAGTCAAAGACGCCCCCAAACGTTCATAATTTCTTCGCGTAACTGTTCTACTGGTATTTTAATTTCTTCTAACATATAAAACAGAATATCAGTAAACTTGATTTTCTGCAATTCTACCTATATTATAAATTATATGAAGAAAATAGTTTGTTCCATTTTTGTATTTTTATCTGCATTCTTTATTTTTGCTGAAAAACCAATTGTAAAAGACATTCAGGCAGTTGCAGGCAAAGGAACCAAAATCAATATATTCTGGACTCTCCCAGAAAATTCAGATCAGAAAATTTCTGAACTTTATTTGTACAGAAGCACAAAACAGATTACTTCTTATTCACAGATAGAAAAAACAAAGCCCGTCGCAAAACTTACAGCTGATTACACCGGATACACAGACAGCGTAAAAGATTACAACACCTACTATTATGCTGTAATTTCCGTTACAGATACACCGTGCACGCTTGTTCTGCTCTCTATGAATTCAACAGTTTCAGGAACAGCAATTACAATTCCAAAGGATAAAACCACACATAAACAGACCGAATATGACAAATATTATCCGGATGGAACGCTTAGAGAAACGCCGCTTCCTTACCTTGATTTGATTGAAGACTTAAAAACAGAACCTCTTGTTTCAAATAAAGCCGCATCGGATGCAGCAACACTTTATACAGAAAACAAAAAAAATGCTCCGCTTTTAAAGCCTTACCTTTTTCAGGAAGATTTGGTTTCGCCTGACGCGGGAAGTGAATATCTTCTTTTTGAAATTTTAAAAGAAGATTTTGTACAAAAAAAATATCACTCGGCAATTACACGTCTGGAACAACTTATTGGTACAAACATTCCAGATAATGTTAAAAACCGCGCTGTATTTTACCTTGGAGAATCACTTTATTTTTCTGATGACTTTGAAAAAAGCGTAAGAGTTTTTGTGACAATCAGAAACATTTATCCATCGCTTACAAAGCAATGGATAGATTCCGCGCTAAGCAGACTTTAAGCTAGCGGATATTCCGCAAAAGTTCGATAATTGCAGGCTGTTCAACAGATTTTTTTATATCTCTGACAAGATCTTCACCCTTTACAGAATTATCTACAACAGGATTTCCGTTTTCGTCTGCATTTGGAACAGTATCTATGCCGGTATCCTTTTTCTGTTCAGGAACCTTTACAAGAACAATTTCATCTTCAATATTTATGCGGTCATAAAAACCATGATACGTAATATCAGCTTCAGAAACTTCTTCGCCCGGATTTGTTACAACTAAAGTTCCAACAACATCATCATCTTTATAGTAAAGACCTGAACCTGTATCGGCAGTGCGAACGCAGTTCTTTTTTATGATTTTAAATTCGCTGCCTTTTATAATATTTTCAGAACGACCTAAATCAATAAGCACCTGCTTTCCGTTTCTGGCAAGAATTTTTCCACGAACAGTAAGTTTTTCAAGCACTGAATTTCTGAATCTACGCAAAACGGTAGAAAAACGGTTATTTCCAGTTGCATAGAATGTATCCGAAGATGTCTGAGTACCGGTTCTTGCAGAGTACATAACAGACTTAAGTGTCATATCCTCTTTTCCTTCGCTCATAGAAATAATTACAAAATAATCAAAATCATTTGCCCTTGCATTTCTAAAAGCTTCTGCATAACCACTTACCGGTGTAACCTGTGTTTTAACAGATGTAATTGCTACTCCAGAAAAAATATCACCGGCGGCAATTGCTGTAAGACGGTCAGAATCTGCATGATTAAAACTTGAAGTATTTTCTGTATAAAAAACTGCAATTTTCCAGCGTATTTTATCAAGGTAGAACGGTTCAACATTCCATCTTTTTGCAAGCGTATCTTCAAGCAAAGAATCATAAGCTTCAATTGTATCACTTAAAGAAGTACTTATTGATTCTGAATTACTCTTAACAAAATGCAGCTGATTCAAATATGATTCGTGCATTCCATTAAGTTTAAGAACATTCGCATAAGCAATGCGCGCTGTTTTATTTGTTGGTTCAAGTAAAAGCGCACGCTGATACTCATAGGTACTTCCAGCTTTGTCATAACGGCTTTCATACTGTTTTGCATTTTCTACATGGTATGCAGCCCATTCAGCACGCCTTGCATCATCAAGAGAAAGCATATTTCGCGCATTAATTTCAAGGACTGAACGCATAATTTCATCCTGAGGATTTACAGAAAGTCCAGAAGACCATGTTTCAAGAGCGTCTGCATCATTTCCAAGTTTATTCTGTGCAATTCCCTTAAGATACCACGCAATTGAGTTTTTCCTGTCGCGGCTGATAAGAAAATCACAAAGGTCTATTACTTCTTTATAACGGTGCTGCATATACAATATAGAAGAAAGAAGCTCGTAAGCCTTTGAATAGTCGCCTTTTATTTCGACAGCAATTCGCGCATGCTTTTCTGCAGTTTTATAATCTCCCTTCATCATATAAACAATGGCAGAAAGATAATGAACCTCGCTTTCGCCAGAATAATATTTCATAGCCTGGGAAAGATATTTTTCTGCAACTGAAAACCGATTTGTCTGGGCACAAACCAAAGCAAGGGAAAGCAAAGCTTTTCTGTTGGAATTCTGACGTTTTAGAGCTTCGTGATACTGTGCTTCAGCTCCCGAAAATTTTCCGTCATAAAGTTCAATTTCTGCAAGCCCAAAATGTGCATCAATATCATTTGGATAGATTTTTAAAACTGAATTAAAAACAGTTCTTGCATCTTCGGTCTTACCAAGCGCAAGCAAAATCATTCCCTTTAAATTCTGAACAGTTGAATTATTTTTTTCGTATTTTTCTGCAGATTCAAGATACTGATAAGCTAAATCAAATTCCCCAAGCTGGAACGAACATTCGGCAAGGCGGTACCATGCATCGCTGAACGCAGGATTTATACCAACTACTTCGATAAAGCACTGCGAAGCGGAATACCAGTTTTCGTCGTTTTGAAACTCAACACCTTTTTCGTAAACCG
>DEEV01000020.1:13068-19424 GCA_002350445.1 Treponema sp. UBA2869
AAAACAAAGGCTGCTGCAAGCACAAGCAAAACAAAGAAAATCAAAAAATTTTTATTCATCAGATTTCTTTTCATCAGAGTTTTTTATTACCTTTACAGAATTAATTCTATGCCCGTCCATATCCTGAATAATAAAATCATATTCATTCCATGAAACCTTTTCAAATTTTACAGGAACTTTTCCGAACAAGTCAAATACAAAACCGCCCAAACTGTCAAAATCATCATCCGGAAAAGCAGCACCAATCGACTCATTCAAATCGCCAAGATTTACGCGCGCATCGCAAATCCAGATATTTTCACTTATTGTAAGAACATCTTCCTGTTCCTTGTCAAATTCATCCTGAATATCGCCGACAATCTCTTCTATGATATCTTCCATTGTAACAATGCCGGACATTCCACCGTATTCATCTATGGCAATTGCAATATGCAGGTGGTGACGTTTAAATTCACGCAAAAGTGAATCAATTCGTTTGCTTTCCGGTACAAAAAACGGTTTTCGCACAATATTCTGAAGATTAATTTCTTTTTTATCTGCAAGGCACTTTATAATATCCTTTACATAAAGCACGCCAATTACATTGTCTATTGAATCTGTGTAAACAGGAAAGCGAGAATGACCGCTTGCAACAAGTTTTTTATACAATTCTTCTTCGTCTATATCTGAAGAAATAAAATCAACATCGATTCGGGGAATCATAACCTCTTTTACCGAAGTTTTTGAAAGGTCTTCTACACCCTGAATCATATCTTTTTTTTCTTCGTTAAGAATCTTATCCTGTATGGCAGAAATTTCATCTTGCTGTGTTTTTTTGCGCCAGAACAAACTCATTTTATAATTTTTTCATCCTTTAATTTTTTTAATAATTTTTCCTGAAGAATCAGCATTTCGCATTGCGGCTCAACGCCTTTTTCTATATGTTCATCCCCATGATCCATTCCATTTAAATGCAAAATCCCATGAACCAGAAGTCTTTTTAGCTCTGAATTACAATCTTCTTCAAAATACGAGGAATTTACAGGAAGCGTATCCAGACTTATGGCAATATCTCCGGCACATTTCCATTTTCCCTCTTCATCTTCGTATTCTTCGTCGTTCTCAAAAGATAAAACATCGGTTGTGCTGTCTATATTTCGGTAAGTTTTATTCAAAACCTGCATGTATGAATCACCGCAAAAAAGAACAGAAATTTCTTCGCCGTCAATTTTTAATTCTTCAAGCACCTTTTGCATAAAAAGTTCAACGGCATCCAGCCACAAAGGAGACTCTGTATTTTCATCAACTGAAATAAAAATTCTGTTGCTCATCAGCGGCTTTCCTTTGAAGCTTTCTGCTCAGTTTTTGACTCAGATTTAGTTTCGGATTTTGCTTCTGTGCGCGATTCTGTTTTCTGCACAGACTTTATCTCTTTTTTTTCGGGATTTTTATCCGGATCAGCCTGTTCAGGATATTCAATACGGCTGTGATAGTAGCCTGCCAGAAGCTGAACAAACGCTTCTTTTATTCTTGTAACATCTCGGAATGTAAGGTCGCAGTTATCAAGCTGTTTATGTTCAACCTTTGAATTAACAAGCTGAGTAATAAATTTTTCAAGACGCGGTACAGAAGGATTTTCCAAAGTACGGCACGCCGCCTCTACTGTATCGGCAAGCATTACAACTGCACTTTCGCGCGAAGTTGGAGGATTTCCCGGATATGAAAAATCTTCGGGTGTAAGATTTGGATCATTTTTTACAGCTTCATTATAAAAATATGCAATAACACTGTTTCCATGATGTTCTGCAATTATATCAATAATAATCTGCGGAAGATGAAGCTGGTAAGCCTTTTCAACACCTTTTCGAACATGACTTTTTATTACAGAAACCGAAAGTGTCGGTGAAATTTCATCGTGTTTGTTTTCGCCCTTTTGATTTTCTACAAAATATTCAGGCTGTTCAATTTTTCCGATGTCGTGATAGTAACCGCCAACCCGGGCAATAAGAGGATTTGCATCAATTTCGCGGCAGGCACTTTCTGCAAGCTGGGCAACCATCATTGAATGATTATAAGTACCAGAAGCCTGAACAAGCATTTTGCGCATAAGCGGATTATTCAAATCGCTTAAATCCATAAGACGGAAAACCGACGCAGTATTCAACATAACTTCAAGCGGTGTTAAAAATCCCAGAGTAAGAATTCCGGAAAGGAAACCATTTAAGGCAACACCAAGTAAAAGTTTTGGAAGCTCTGCAAAAGTTTCATTAAAAATCACAATAAAAATAAGCATGTAAACCATACTTAAAATTGCAAGTAAAAGCGAAGCAAAAACAAGATCCAGGCGGCGTTCAATTTTGCGTACGATTCCGGCAGCTGAAAGACAGATGGCAAGCGTAAAAAAGAACGGTGGCAAAGCCATATTTGTAGCAATAAGCACGCCAAAAGAAATTGCAAATGAACACAAAACTGCAGAAGTATTACCGTAAAGAATTGTTACAAGCATTATGCTCAAGGCCGAAGGAATTACCACACATATTGCGTAATCGCCGGCAAACGATGAAAATTTTCCAAGGAAAGCGGTAGCCGCGAACACGCAAATGAACAGAATAACCTGAAGGAGCGCTTCGCGGAATAAAACCCTGCGATGGAACGGTATAAACGAAAAAAGCATATACCACATAATTCCAAGCAGAAGAAGAAAAATTTCGCTGTTTGCGTACGCACGGTAATCAATGTAAAGCGGAGATTCAGCCATTTTCTGAAGCTTTGCATACATTTCTTCTGTAATAGGCCAGCCTTTTTTAATAATTCTTTCACCTTTAATAATAGCCACAGGATACGACTGGTCCGGAGCAATAGAACGATCCGCAATAATATCACGGTCAGAAATCATTCCTACTTCGAAATTTGAAATGTTAAAAGTAGCAACTGTCTGTGTTGTACTTACCTTTACAAAATTTACTGCAGACACCGCAAGCAGCCCTACAAAAAACAGAATTAAAAAAGGATATTTTGCCTTAATATAAATTCCACATTCAGAAAAAAACATCTGAATTGGATTTTTCTTATCGCTCTTGTTTGATTTCATTTTCGTATGCCTTTACAATTTTTCTAACAAGCTGATTTCTTACAACGTCATCAGCCCCAAGGTTTATAAATCCTATATCTTCTATTTTATACAAAATATTAATTGAATTCATCAGTCCTGATTCAATTTTTTTAGGTAAATCAATCTGAGAAGGATCGCCAGTTACAAAAACCTTTGAATTTTCACCCATACGGGTTAAAAACATTTTCATCTGAGAAACCGTTGCATTCTGGGCTTCGTCAAGAATAATAACTGCGTTATTCAGCGTTCGTCCTCTCATATATGCAAGCGGAGCAACCTCTATGATTCCGGCTTCGGTCAGTCGCTTTACAGTTTCTATAGGTAAAATTGCTTCCATTGCATCGCGCAAAGGCCTTAAATAAGGATCAATTTTATCTTCCAGATCGCCGGGCAAAAAGCCAAGACTTTCTCCAGCTTCAACAACAGGACGAGTTATTATAAGTTTATTTTTTTTGTGATTCAGAATAAGACGAAGGGCTTCTGCCACGGCAAGAAAAGTTTTTCCGCTTCCTGCACTACCCGTGCAAAAAACCATATCCTTTGTCTGAAGAAGATTTAAATATTCTGCCTGCCCCTGCGTACGCGGGTAAACTCGTCTTACCGCTCCAGGAACAAGCACGGCCATTTCGTCGGCATTAAGACGGCGTTTTGTATTTAAAACGGAAAGTACAATATCATCGCTGTTTTTTCCGCCTGCTTCAATTTCATCAATGATGCGGTCTACAATAAACTGAAATTTCTGACAGATTTCTGGATTTTCATTTTCAACGGAAAGTTCATTTCCACGAGTAAAGACCGGAACACCTAAGTGCTCTTCAATCAGTTTTAAGTTTTTATCGTTTGTTCCGCAGACACAGGAAAGAACATCATTGCTTGGAACAACTATTGTATATTCGTTCAAAAAGCTCCTCTTTTTTTAATTATCTTTTATCATCATTTTATTGTCAATGATTATTAACTGCTAATGTCCTAATTTTTTAACTGCCAGGTTCCGTAATTATCAACAATCTGAGTTCTCATACTTGGCAGAGGATTCCATACAATGCCGATTGTAATATATGGTTTTAAGTCGTACTGCTTTTTACCATTTACAGTAAGCAGACGCGGTTCAAATTTCGCCGTAAGATTAAATTTCCAGTCGTGAAGATCGTGACTTAAGGTAAGATTAAAGGATTTAAGCTTAAATCCTGAACTTTCGCGCATAGCCTGATCATCAAATCGGAATGAATTGAACAAATCAACAAACATATTCTGCTCGCCAGGAAGTCTTCCGTCATGTCCAAGCGCAGACTGGAAGTAACGGTAAATTACCGAGTTTTTTGTTGTAAACGAAAGCGTTAAATCAAAGAAATTATTGATTTTAAACGTAAGCGCCGGAGTAATTGTAAAATAACTGTTTGTCGGGCGCACAAAATCGTAAACAAGCTTTGTATTAATGCCCGGAGAAATTGAAATGCGGTTAAGCCATTTGTAATAAGTTTTTTTTGCAGGTGCATAACCGAGTTCTAAAGAATACGGAACAAAATCATGGTCTCCGTTAGATTTCCAGCCGGTTGTTTTATCAAAATCATAAAGCGGAGAATAAGCCATTATGTAAGTAGCAGAAAGTCCGTTATAATTTAGCCCGAACTTAAGGTTTTCGGCATAATCATCCTGAAGGTTATAGCTGAAGCTCTGTGTAAACTGAAAAGTTGAATCAAAAAGATTAACTGAAAGATTTTCCGTAAGCGGCTTTTTCTTCCAGCGGTCAGATTCAGACACGTTTGTATCTTTTGTCGTTTCCTGAAGACCTGTTGTTACCGAAGTTACAACATAAGGGAACGTTAATGTAAGCGTTCCTGTATACTGACGCAGAATTGGCGGCATTATTGCGGCAAACGCAAGAGACTGCTTGAACTTTTTATCAAGCTCAGCAAGAACAAGCGTTGCTGTAAGCGAATTTACAGTTATACACTCTTCGTCATCCCAGTCTACGCCCTTGTATTTCCACGAAGGCTCGTCGGCTGTTCCTATAAATTCCCGGCGGAACAGTTTTATAGAAGAATCCCACTGTACAGAAGATTCACTGAATAAATCTATGTAAGAAAGAGGTCTCAAAGTAACCGCATTTACATTTGTAATTGTCTGACTCTCGGTCTTGTAATCTGAAAGTTTTATTGATTTTTTATTTGCTTCATCAGAAATATAAGGATGCTCCTGCCATACAGGATTGTAATTTATAGAATTTTTTAAATTAAAGAAATTTCCACCGTATGATGTATCGCTTGTAACAGAAACCGGCATTTTTACATTGTACATATAGAGGTTTACGTTATTCCAGCTGAAATCTGATGATTTATTAAGGTCGTTTGGAGAATAAGAAATCTGGTTTGAAAAAGTTGAACTGAAATTGTAGCCAAGCTTATAAGCAAAACCTGTTGGAAGTACAAATTCCGGCGAAGAATAATCAAGTAAAGGAAGAGTCGGCGTTATTTTTTCTTCGTCGTCTTGTTTTGCCGAAGATGATTCATTAGACTCTCCCGAAGTTTCTTTATTTTCTTTTATATCATCAGGCTTATTAAGTGCAATTGCATAAACCGGAGAAGTTCCGTTTTTACGTGCAGTTGTAAGCGGATATTCAAAAAGTGTTCCAGAAAAACTGACGGTGGTAGAAAGCGGCGTAACCTGGGAAGGATAATAAAACTTGCGCTCAGGGCTGTAAAGCATAAGATCACCACGATCCGACGAGTCAGCAGAAGAAAAAGCCTCGTTTCTATCTTTTACGTTTGCAATAGAAAAAAGCACAGAAGAATTAAACGTAACCGAAGCTGTCGAAATATACGGTTTAAGAAAATCTGGAATTAATGGAGAATAAGAACCTGTAACGGTCCACGAAAAAGATGATGACTCTGAAACAGTTCTGTCTTCAAAATCGTTAGAAGCCATTTCGATAAGATAGCCAATCCAGTCCATTGACTCTTTACGGGAAGTTTTAAAATCCCATGAAAAAAACGGGTCCGAATAAACAGGCAGTGCAATATCAAGCTTTAAAGGCTTTGCAACAGTCATCTTAAAATCCATAAGATAGCGGAACGGCATATAAACGCCTAAAAAGTTTGAAGTATCGTAATACTTTTCGCCAGTCTGCTGAGAATAGGCAAAATAGTTTCCGTTTGGAGCCATAAAAACTACATTTGAAAAACCAAGCAAAGCAGTAACGTCAAGCTGAGTGATTACGTCGGAAGGTGTAAATTTTCCTTCAAAACCGGTCATTCCGCCAAGTGTA
>DEEV01000020.1:19443-20898 GCA_002350445.1 Treponema sp. UBA2869
TCGCCTGTAAAATCAGAATCAAGATTATGAAGCACAAGTCCTTCAAGTTCCTGATTTTTAAGTTTGGAAGGTTTAACAAAGTTATAAACACCTTTTAACGATTCAGAAGCCGAAGAAGAATCATCTTCTGTCGAAGACGAACTCGTAGACGACGAAGAAGTTGTAGATGTATCTAAAGGCTTGCGGCCAATAATGTACGTTGTTGTCTGAATTGAAAAACCTTCCCTTTTCTGATATCCAAATACGGGGTTAAAAACAAGCTCTTCTTTTGGATAATAAAAAGCCGGAAAATACATTACCGGAACCGAGCCTACATAAAGCAGCGCATTAAAAAAAGCAAACTCACCGCCAGGCAAAAGCCAGGTTCGCGTTGCATCAATATGCCAGTGAGGATTTTCGTCATCACAGAAAGTAAGGCTCGAATTTTTAAAAACAATTGTATTCTGGGAACTTTTACCAAAAAAATCTGCAAAAACTATAAGGGTTGAGCCAGACGGAAGGTTTAGCGCATCGCTTTGAGTCTGAACAACTCTGGCATTATCAAAAACACCTTCCAAAGTGGACGTATTCATAAGCAAAGAATTTGCCGTTGTGGTTTCGCCGCCGGATGCAGAACTTTTTGTCGTAATTTCAACATTACCTTCCGCATAAAGCATCTGAGTTTTGCGGTCAAAAGTTACAGAATCAGCCTTTATATCAGAAACTGTACTTCCTTTCTCTACCGAAAGACTAACAAGCCCCTTTAATACGATTATATCATTTTTTGTATCAGGATCTTTCTGGTAAGAAGTCTGGTTTGCATTATTTATTTTAATTGTAGTTACATTTGAATCGGATGACTGCGCAAAAGCGCGTGAAAAAGAAACAAAAAGAACAAAAACGGTAAAAAAAGCCTTTAGCCGGCAAAAACGAGGAATTCTTACTGTCCGCTCAGAAACTGCAATCATTTATTTTTTTTATTATCCAAATTATTTACAAAGCATCTGCTTTATAAACTGTCCGGTATAGCTTTGACTAACCTGGGCAACCTGCTCAGGAGTGCCGGTGGCTATAATAGTTCCGCCGTTGGTTCCTCCTTCGGGGCCAAGATCAATTATATAATCTGCCTGGCAAATTACATCAAGATTATGCTCAATCATAACAACAGAATTTCCGTTATCAACAAGACGTTGAATTACTGTCATAAGCTGCTTTACATCTGCAAAGTGAAGTCCTGTAGTTGGCTCGTCTAGGATATACAGTGTACGGCTGGTTGCAGGCCGGGCAAGCTCGTTTGCAAGTTTTACTCGCTGAGCTTCGCCGCCGCTTAAAGTAAGCGCGCTCTGACCAAGCGTAATATAGCCAAGTCCAACAGACTGGAGCGTAGAAATCTTTCTGAAAATATGTGGAATTCCTGAAAAAAAGTCACAGGCTTCGTCTATTGTCATATTAAGAACATCGTTTATAGATTTTCCT
>DEEV01000020.1:21004-25390 GCA_002350445.1 Treponema sp. UBA2869
CGTCCGCCTTTTACATTAAAACTAAAGCGGCCTTTTAAGTATCCGCGCGCACGGCTTTCCGGCAGGCTTGCAAATAAATCTCTTATTGAATCAAATACACCCACATAGGTAGCAGGATTTGAGCGTGGAGTTCTTCCAATTGGGCTCTGATCTATATTGATTACCTTATCAACGGCTTCTATTCCTTCAACTCCATCACATTCGCCTACAGAATAATTTGTGCGCATAAGTCGGTTCGAAACAGCCGGATAAAGAATATCACTCATCAAAGTTGATTTTCCGCTTCCGCTTACACCGGTAATGCAGGTAAAACAGCCAAGCGGAATTTCTGTATTTACATTTTTAAGATTATGTTCGCGCGCTCCGCTTATTTTAATAAATTTGCCGTTTCCTTTACGCCGTTCCAAAGGAATATCCATCTTTAAGGTGCCCGCAAGGTACTGACCTGTAAGGCTTTCCTTTACTTTTGCAACCTCTTCGGGAGTACCGGCTGCAACAATTTTTCCGCCATTAACGCCGGCTCCAGGTCCCAGATCAATAAGATAATCTGCGGTACGCAAAGTCTGTTCATCGTGTTCGACAACAATTACAGAATTTCCGTTATCGCGCAATTTCAAAAGTGTATCTATAAGCCTCTGGTTATCGCGTTGATGAAGTCCAATGCTAGGTTCATCAAGGATATACATTACGCCGCAAAGTGCAGATCCAATCTGGGTTGCAAGACGAATTCTCTGTGCCTCACCACCGCTAAGGCTTTCTGCAGAACGTTCCATCGTAAGATATTCAAGTCCTACATCCCTTAAAAAATTCAGACGGGCTTTTATTTCTTTTAATACCTGTCTGGCAATCAGAACTTCACTTTCAGAGAGTTTAAGTTCTTCAAAAAATTTAATTGAATCCGAAACCGAAAGCTGGCAAAGCTGGTGAATATTTTTTCCGCCAACAGTAACACCAAGAGCTTCTTTTCTAAGCCTTTGTCCATGGCAGGTCTGACATTCAGAAACAGTCATAAACTTTTCTTCTATATTAGCACGCATACTTTCGCCCCAGGCTTCTGCATAACGACGCTTCATTTCGTTTAACACGCCTGGCCAGACACGGTTATATTCGCTGTAACCTTCGCCGCTTTGTTTTTTATAAATCCATCTGATTTTTTTTTCTGAATCACCGTTCCATAAAAAATTAAACTGAGATTCAGTAAGTTCGCAAATTGGAGTATCAAGAGTAAAACCTGCCGCATCAGCAACAGCCTTAAACATAGAATGATTCCATTCACTGTCAGGATTAAAAAAAGGAAATGCCTTTTGATTAAAACTAAGGGAACGGTCTGGAAGAATCTTATTAAAATCCCATTCCATTCTTTCGCCAAGTCCGGTACATTCCGGGCAGGCACCAAACGGATTATTAAAAGAGAAAAGGCGCGGCTGCAAATCTGGAATGGAAATACCACAATCAGGGCAGGCATTTTTTTGGCTGAAGAAAACCTCTTCATCCTTATCGCCAACGCGGCGGGTAACAATTACAATTCCGTTTGCATTTTTAAGCGCAATTTCAATACTGTCTGCAAGGCGGCTTCTAACCTCATCACTTTTTATGATTCTGTCTACGACAATCTCGATTGTATGTTTTTTCTGCTTATCAAGTTTAATTGAAGCATCAAGTTCTGTCATTATTCCATCAATACGGGCACGAACAAAACCTGATTTTATTGCATCTTCAATTATTTTCTGATGCTCACCTTTTTTTCCGCGAATAACCGGAGCGAGAATCTGCATTTTAGTGCCGTCTTCCCAACCCATAACTGTATCTATAATCTGATCAACAGTCTGTTCGCAAATTTCACGACCACATTCCGGACAATGAGCATGCCCGGCACGCGCATAAAGAAGGCGGTAATAATCATAAATCTCGGTAATTGTACCTACCGTTGAACGAGGATTTTTATTTGTGGATTTTTGTTCTATAGAAATTGCAGGAGAAAGCCCTTCTATTAAGTCAACATCAGGTTTATCCATACGTCCCATAAACTGACGCACATAACTTGAAAGACTTTCCATATAGCGACGCTGACCTTCGGCAAACAAAGTGTCGAACGCAAGCGAAGATTTTCCAGAACCGGATAGACCTGAAATAACAACAAGTTTATTTCTAGGCAAAGTAACATCAATATTTTTTAGGTTATGCTCTCTAGCCCCTTTGATTATGATTTTTTCTTCNNNNCATTTTTTAATCCTAAAATTTTACCAGATTGCATGCAGGAACCGACAGAAGTTTTCCATCTTTTATTTCCAGCCTTATATCTTCATTATTTTCTGATTTTACACGATAAACACCGTCTGCAGGTAAAACCTGAGTAAACTGCCCGGCGTTATTTAAAATAGAAAAATCAAGCTCGTAAGGACGTTCAAGAAGTTCTGCAACTGTTGTAAAAAATCCTTTTTGAATCATTTTGCGGATATAAGACGANNTTCCTTCTTTGTAATAAACTGAATCAACGAAAAAAGTTTCGATATTGTTTTTTTCTGCCCAATATTTTATAGCCTGTACATATGTTGCACCTTTATAGCCGCAACGAAAATCAATTCCTTCTCCAAGAAGCTGCATGTTACAGACATTTACAAGAACATTTAAAAAATCTGAACCAAGCATAGAAGCAAAAGAATCATCAAAATCTACAATAATTACAAATTGAATTCCAAGTTCTTCAAAAAGTTTAAGACGTTGATTCAACGTAGAAATATCACCGGAATAATCAAAAGCATGCTTTACACTTGGAAGCGGTCTGGAAAAAGTAACAACTCCCGGAACATATTCATCCAATGCACATTTATTTACAAGGCGCTTTAAAAGAACACGGTGTCCTGAATGAAGTCCGTCAAAGCTTCCTACCGAAATTCCGCTTCCTTTTTTAAAAAAAGGCTCTTCAGCTCCGGAATTAAGAATATTTAAAATGTCGCTCCAGGAAAAAACTTTCATAAAACTGATTATAGCGACATATTAACAAATTCACAATCGGACTTTTAAATAAAAAAAGCCTCTCGTTTTGTGAAAGGCTTAAAAAAATTTCGTTATTAGAAACAGGCTTGTCAAGCCACGCTTCGCTCAGTGACTATGACAAACTCGTTTTTACACAATATAATTAAATCATATTGTGTAAATCCATCCCTCAGGAGCTGGGAGTCTGCCCATCTGGATTCCTGTAAGTGTATCGTAAATTTTCTGAAGTACAGGGCCCATTTCGTCCTTACCTTCGTTGAAAACAATTTTCTTTCCGTGGTCGTCAATTGTTCCAACCGGAGAAATAACGGCTGCAGTACCGCAAAGTCCACATTCAGCAAAATCAGAAAGTTCAGAAGCTTTAATCTGGCGTTCTTCTACTTCCATTTTAAGAACATCTTTTGCAACAACAAGCAGAGAGCGGCGTGTAATAGATGGTAAAATAGAACCTGATTTTGGAGTTACAAGTTTTCCATCTTTAGTAATAAGCAGAATATTTGCTCCACCTGTTTCTTCAAGATAAGTGTGGCTTGCAGGATCAAGGTAAATATTTTCCGCATAACCAGCTTTGTGAGCATCAACAATATTGTGAAGACTCATTGCATAGTTAAGACCAGCTTTAATGTCTCCAGTTCCATGAGGAGCAGCGCGGTCAAGGTCAGAAATGCGTACAGTAATAGGCTTTGCTCCACCTTTAAAATAAGGTCCAACAGGAGTAACAAGAATTCTAAACTGATATTCATCAGCAGGTTTTACTCCAATTACAGCATTTGAACCAAACATATAAGGACGGATATAAAGTGTTGCACCACTTCCATATGGAGGAACCCAGTCTTTGTTTGCTTCGATTGTTTTTAATACAGCTTCAATGAATTTTTCTTTAGGATACACCGGCATTTCAAGACGACGGCAGGAATTTTCCATACGTTCAGCATTTAAGTCAGGACGGAAAGTTACAATATCACCGTGTTCTGTTGTGTAAGCTTTAAGACCTTCAAAACAAGTCTGTGCATATTGAAGGACGCCTGCACATTCATTAATTGTAATGTCGTGTTTAGAAGTGAGTTTCCCTTCGCTCCATTCGCCATTTTTGTAGTAAGCAACAAAACTTTTTGAAGTCTTAATATAGCCAAAAGGTAAGCTGCCCCAGTCAAGTTTTTTCTTTCCCATGATGTATCTCCTTTTCAATATTCTACAAACACTTAAGTAATATTTAAGATGTTTATATATATTTAAGTATTATAAACTTATTTTTGACTATAGGCAAGATTCATAAGTTGAAATAAAAATTAAATTAGGAAAATAAAATAATTAAAAAAGCCTTGCAAATCTGAAGTGCACCCCTAAAGTTGGACAAATAAAGTTCAATTTTGGAGGTGCATTTTTTAT
>DEEV01000129.1:0-2020 GCA_002350445.1 Treponema sp. UBA2869
GCCATTTTTTCGATGAACCTAAATGTGTAAGCCCGCTGGCGGGCATTGTTCTATAGCAGAGCGTTAAGAAAATTGCGAAAACAATTTTTAGCTCTACCTCATCATCCCGCTGACACAGCCCATTTTTTAACGTTTCTTCGATTGTAGGCAAATTTGATAATAATTCTCAAATTCTATTGACAATTTTTCTGCGATTCATATAATTTGAGAATCGTTATCAAATTACAGGACATTACAAAATAGTTCTGACAGGAAAAAAAATTGCAGAAAGCAGCGTACAAAACAAGACAACAGGAATTTCTTTTTTCATACCTTAAGGAAATGCAGGGAAAACATTTTACTGCAGAAGATGTACGAGCACACTTTGAAGCAAAAAATATTTCAATCGGAATTGCAACAATTTACCGACAGCTCGAAAAACTTGTAAACGAAGGAAAAATCCAGAAATATTTTATTGACGATCACTCTGCAGCCTGCTTTGAATATGCCGGTGAAAATTGCAATCACAACGAAAAACATTTTCATTTAAAATGCGAACTTTGCGGCCGTCTTATTCATCTTGAATGTGACGAACTTGAAGAACTCGGCGGTCACTTAAAAACTGAACATGGCTTTGTAATTAATCCTCTCCGTACAGTTTTTTACGGACTTTGTACTGATTGCGCAGGTAAAGCTGAAAAACAGGAGAAAAACAATGAATAAAAGATTTTTGCTTCTGTCAAAAATTTCAGCCCTTATCATTGCCTTTTCTTTTCTGGCAGCAATTAACTTTGAAGCCTTTCACGCAGGACACAAAGATACCTGTCATAACGATGACTGCCCCGTTTGCCTTGTACTTCAAATAATTCACAGCACAAAAAAAATTGTACAAAGAGCAACAACTACATCATCAAATTTTACTAATCTTTTCTATATTAATATTCTGATTATATCTGCTCTTCTCCCCGTTCCCGCAACCCTTGTTAAGCAGAAAATCAAACTTATAATTTAACTGCCTCTTTTTATAAAAAAAATACAAAAGAGGAATAATATGTCAAAGAAAAATAAAAAACCCGTAGTCCTCATTACAGGCTACCTTGGTTCTGGAAAAACAACATTGCTTAATAACCTGCTTCGTCAGGAAAAACGCCGCGTTGCACTTATAGTAAATGATATGGGAAGCATTAATGTTGATGCTGAAATACTTAAAAAGAACGGCTCTAACGTAACAGAATGTCCAATGTTTGAACTTCAGAATGGATGTATCTGCTGTACTTTACGCGAAGAATTTATTAAACAGATTGAAAAAATCTCAAACCTTGATTCTGTTGATGTTGTATTTGTTGAAGCATCTGGAATCAGTGATCCGGGAGCTGTTAGTGCAAGCTTCCTCGCTTACGAAGAAGATAATCCAAAAACAAATGTATATTTGACTTCGGTTGTTACTGTAGTTGATGCAGACAGAATCTACCGTGAGTTCTTAGACGACTTAAAAAAGAAGGCTGATAAAAACGCAACCGATGAAAACAATCTTACTGCAGAAGAAATTTCTACCCTCATTGTAGATCAGATTGAATTCTGTAATTTTATTGTCCTCAACAAATGTGACCTTTTGAACGAAGATCAGCTTAAAGAAGTTGAAGCAATCATCCGTGACTTCCAGCCACGAGCTCCAATCTTCCACAGTATAAACGGAAACATCGATATCGATCAGATTACAACAACAGAGCCTTTCAACTATGAACAGATTGATTCATCTTCTGCAATTCAAAAGGCAATCAACAGTCTGAACGAGCCTAATCGTGCTCAGCAGGGCTGTACCGGCGAATACGGAATTTCAAGCTTTGTGTTTGAAGAAAAAAGACCTTTCAACCGCGAACGCTTTATGAATTTTGTAAACAATAATTATCCAAAGGAGCTTATCCGTGCAAAAGGCTACATCTGGTTTAGTGATGCAGATGCCAACGTGCAGCTTTTTGAACAGGCCGGCCGCAACTCTTCGGTAATGACCGTTGCCTACTGGATAGACGCTCTGGAAGAA
>DEEV01000129.1:2304-2544 GCA_002350445.1 Treponema sp. UBA2869
AATGGCTCAGAGGCAAGCTATGCTTGCCGACTTTAAGGAGAATACAATGAATCTTAAAAAATCATTAGCAGGAGCCGCAATCCTCCTCGCACTCACAACAACAATCTTTGCCAAGGCAAAGAAAACTGATAAGAACAACGGTAAACTCAAAGTTGTAACCACAATCTTCCCGGAATATGACTGGACCCGCGAAATTCTCGGTGACAATCTTAAGAATGTAGAACTTACCCTTCTTATTGG
>DEEV01000129.1:2596-2802 GCA_002350445.1 Treponema sp. UBA2869
AAGGTTATTAACCTTATGGAAACACTCGGCGACAAAGTAAAAGCTGAAGAAGTAAAGGAAGGTATGCAGGCCGAAGAGGAAGAAGAGCATGACCATCACCATCATCATGAGGCAGAAGAAGAACATCATCACCATCACGAAAAGAAAGCTGTAAGTGAAGATAGAACACTTGCAGACTACGAAGGTGAATGGCAATCTGTATTCCC
>DEEV01000129.1:2834-3200 GCA_002350445.1 Treponema sp. UBA2869
TATATGTCAGAAAACTTCAAATCTAAAACTGCATCTTATATGGCTGCCGCAGAAGGTTTTGACAACAACGATGAAGCATGGAATTTCTTTTACGAGGGAAACAAAACTGATATTCGTTATGTAAATATTAAAAAAGATAAAGTAACATTCATTAATAACAATGGCTCAAAAGTTACAGGAACATATAAATATGACGGTTTCTATTCTGACTGCTGGGGAGAAACAAGCATCCGCTATCAGTTTAAGAATACCGACAAAAAATCTAAGGCACCAGCTTACATTCAGTTTGATGATCATTTGAATTTCCCAACAAAAGCAGAACATTTCCATATTTATTGCGGAAACGATGCAAAAGCAATGCTCGAT
>DEEV01000129.1:3215-6506 GCA_002350445.1 Treponema sp. UBA2869
AAATACAACTGGCCTACATACTATCCAAAGAGCATTGATTCAGAATCAGAAATGATTCACGAATTCCTTAAGCACTACATTGATGAAGATGAAGACGAAGATGAACACGAACATCACCACCACCATCATCATGATGACGAAGATGAAGTTGAATACGACGAACACGTATGGCTTTCTATTCGCAACGCAAAAATCTTAAGTGCAGAAATTACCTCTGCACTCTGCGAAAAAGATTCAGCAAATGCTGCTATGTACAAAGCAAATCTCACAGCATACTCTGCAAAACTCGATGCACTCGACGCAAAATACGCAGCAGTTGTAAAGGCTGGCAGTAAAAAAACAGTACTCTTTGGCGACAGATTCCCGTTCCGCTACCTTGTTGATGATTACGATCTTGATTACTTTGCAGCATTCGTAGGCTGCTCTGCAGAAACCGAAGCAAGTTTCGAAACAGTTATCTTCCTTGCAAAGAAAGTTGATGAACTTGGTTTAAACACAGTTCTTAAAATTGAAGGCGGCGATGGAAAAATTGCACGAACAATCGTACAGAACACCAAAAAGAAGAATGCAAAAGTTCTTACACTGGATTCTATTCAGTCAACAACATCAAAACAGGCAGCAGCAGGCACAACATATCTTAAAATTATGGAAGCAAATCTTCCTGTTCTTGCAGAAGCATTAAAATAAACCTGCAAAAATACACAAATAGAATAGCCGTCTTAGTTGAAGAAAAACTTCAAAAAAGGCGGCTCTTTTTATTATGTAATAAAAATCTTTAATAAACCGGTTTTTGTTAAGCCCGAAAAAATCAAATCAAATTAATTTTTCTTTTCTTTAGAAGGACGTTTTTTTGAATCTTTTTTTCCGGAATCATCAAGTAATGCAAAGATAAAAAATAAAACACCGGAAAGAATTAAGAAAATCAATACAAACGAAACAGCTATAATCCTGCCAAATTCTCTGCCGGAAGAAAAATACTGATTTTCCGAAACATTAAGTCCAATGCTCCACGGCGCATTATGAACTGGAGCATAAGTTACAAAATATTTATTACCTGAACCAAGCGATTTTATCCATCCTGAACCGGTTTTTCTATTTACCATGTTCTGAGAAATCTCGCGCAAATCATTATTTTTAGAAGGAAGTCCTGTCAAAAAGTTTTTCTTTAATGCATAGCCGTTTTCAGGGTAACAGATTACAGTTCCATCATCCGCAAGCATCCACGCATTACCTGTATCACCAAGCCGAATATCAGATACAAGCTTTTGAATTGAACTTAAAGGATAAACTCCGGCAAAAATTCCAAGTTTTTTTCCATTTACATTAACAACGTGTGCAACATAAAAAACAGGCTTTTTAAAAACAAAATCAATTTTTGGATTGCTTATATATTCATAATTTCCATCTACAGCAATTGCTTTGAAAAATTCTTCATTGCGGAAATTTGCAACAGAACCGTCATCACGATAAGCTGTACCATCAAGTGTACAAAAATACATCGCATCTATATCAGGATTTTTTCGTCCGCTTCTGCTACACATCCAGTCAATAATCTTTTCTGTATCAAGGGTCTGAACAACATCAGAATCAACATAAAATCTGACTTCACGCAGATACATGTTCAGGCGGTTTGTAAGCATCATTGAATAAGACTGAACAAGCTGGCTGCTGCCATTTTCGAAAGCCTTGCCCGCTGTTTTACCCGCACCTTTTTTTACAAGAAAAAACTGAACTGCTAAAAGCAACATAAACAGAAGTGTTAAAGCAGCAAATAAAAGTTTAATTATATTTGTATTTTGTTTTAAGGCCTTCATACACTACCCTCGTCTATTTTTTCTTGAATAAAATTCATCAAGCTGATGCTGCAATTCTATAATAATTTTGTCTATTCCAGCCAGTCTTAAATCTCGTCTAAAAGCAGCAACATATTTTTCCGGGTCCGCTTTCTGGCCATAACAGATATTTCCCATATACTGACCATAAATATTTTCAACCGCAGCAAGTTCAGAAGAGATTGAAGATAAATTCCAGACAATCTGACCAAACGGATAGTCAATTTTACATTTATTATATTCTTCGTTTATTTTGTCAAATACTTCCCAATTTGTTCCTGTATCCCGAACCTCAAGTTTATCATTGCGGCCCCACCAGAAATTAGCAGTAATTCCATTATTTGTTGAAAGAGACTCTCTGTATCCGCCCTCGTTTATTCTGTACTGGAATCCTTCTATTCCATAATTTATAAGTCTGTAACATTCCTCATCATTTCTAAGTAAATCATAAACCATAAGTGCACGCTCAGGATTTTTTGAAGCAGCAGAAACCGCCATTGCTCCATGAGTTATTGTCTGATAAACGACATTCTGAGATTCTTCTCCAAACCAGAAAAATCCAGAATCAGCTTCCGGAACATTTTTCTTAAGCTTATTATAAACATTTGTATACCAGGTCTGAGTATGATGCTGTTCCAATCCGACAAGTCCCATACAAAATTCATCACGGTTACTGCGTCCACCATTTCCCTTTACAAGAACATCTTTTGGCCAGAAACCACTTTCATTCCATTTACGCATAAGCTTTGCATATTCAACAAGCTCGTCGCCTTCTACAAACGGCGAATAAAATGTTTTTAAATCTGACTTTCGGACACCAAACATATTGGAAGCAATAATTCCTTCTGCTATTACAAAATCACTTTTAGACTGAATATATCCTTCCGGGTGATAGGCACTTTGATATCCATCGCTATCCCACGGAATAATCTTCTTTACCTTTTTAACGTACGAAAGATATTCCGTTAAATCTTCCCAGCTGTGAATGCCGTCTTCAAAGCCAGCTTCTTTTGCCCAATCCAGACGATATATAAAACCGTGATTAGTCCACTGAGTGTAATTATCTTCCGGACAAAAATAAATATCACCATTTAAGCGGCATGAATTCCAATGGTCAGAAGAAACAGACTCCCAGGTTTTTGGAGCATATGTCTGAAGCATTTCCTCTGAAAGAGGCATAAAATTGCCAAGACCTGCATTTTTCCATGCATCAAGCCAGTCTGTTGCAGTTCCAATTAAATCGATTGAGCCATCTTTTTCTGCAAGCTTTAAATTATAATTTGTAAGATAATTGTTCCACGGAATATAATAGATTTCGATTTCAGCATTTACAAGCTTTGTAAGACGTTCATTAAGCGCTTCAAGCATCTCGGAAGTACCGCCGTTTTTAGGCTTATTTCCAAGCGTAAGGTAAGTTATAACAACATGATGATTTGCAATATCTGCATCCAGATTTTTC
>DEEV01000129.1:6518-7669 GCA_002350445.1 Treponema sp. UBA2869
CTTTTGTCAGTTGAACATGAAAGCAACCACAAAACAATTAAAAGCATTCCCAGAATCTGAAAATTCTTTTTAAGCATAGGTACTCCAAAAACACAACGTTAGCGTTCGCACAAAACTAGGCAAACCGCCATTTAAATATTATATCAGTCAAAATGCATTTTCTCAATTTTTTTTGTGATAATATTTAAAATAAGAAAAAAATCAGGCTGTATAATGAAGGTGTGTTATTGCCCCAGCCAGTGCGTCGGCCGCATGATCAGGTTTTGGCTCTGTTTTAAGGCCAAGTAAGATTTTTACATAGCGTTCTACCAGCTCTTTGTCAGCAGCGGCAGTTCCTGTAACCGCCTGTTTAATCTGATTCGGCTGATATTCACCAAGTTTTATATTATGTTGGGCAAGACAGAGAGTTACGACCCCACGTGCCTCCGCTACCGACATAGCAGAAGTAACGTTTCGGGCAAAAAAAAGAGTTTCCATTCCTGCTTCTTCAGGTTGAAACTCTTCTAAAATTGCACATAGGCGGCTGTAAATTGTAAGAAGCCGTTCGCCGTGCGGCTGGTCTGACTTAGTTGTAATACAGCCGTAACTTACCATGCGGTAACGTCCGTTTTCAAAATCAACTACGCCAAAACCAGTATTCGCAAGCCCCGGGTCAATTCCAATAACCCGGCGCAAACTTAAGCCTCTGGCTCAAAGTCATCTGGATATTCAGCTGTGTGGTATACGTTCTGAACATCATCGTTGTCTTCAAGACGGTCAATAAGTTTCTGAACTTTTGCAGCAGTATCCTTATCAACTGGAGTATAAGCATCCGGAACCATTCCTACATCAGCAGAAAGTGTTTCATAACCCTTTTCCTGAAGAGCTTCAGCAACACCAGTAAATGCATCTGGAGTTGTTGTTACAGTGATGATTCCATCTTCGTTTACGATATCATCTGCACCAGCTTCCAAAGCAACTTCCATTACTTCGTCTTCGTTTACTTTTTCAGCATCAAGTTCGATAGTACCTTTGCGCTGGAACATACGAGAAACAGAACCAGAAGTTCCAAGGTTTCCACCATTCTTAGCAAAAATATTCTTAACGTCAGCAGCTGCACGGTTCTTGTTATCAGAAAGAACTTCAACCATTACAGCAACTCCGCCAGGAGC
>DEEV01000129.1:7723-9955 GCA_002350445.1 Treponema sp. UBA2869
TTTTTGATAGCACGTTCAATGTTATCTTTAGGCATGTTGGCAGCACGAGCCTTAATAATTACAGTTCTAAGACGAGGGTTTGCGTTAGGATCGCCTCCACCCATACGTGCAGCAATAGAAATTTCCTTAATAAATTTTGTAAAAATCTTACCGCGTTTTGCATCGGCCAAACCCTTTGCATGTTTAATGGTGGCCCATTTACTGTGTCCTGACATTAGGAACTCCTTATATTAAATATAGAATTACAAGTTTATTCTGAAATACTATCATAAATAATAAATATATTCAATATTACGAAGTTTTTAGACGCTTAACATCGGCACCAAGCTGGTTTACATTCGAACAAAGTTCTTCTACACAGGTATCAAGTTTCATTCCGCTTGTAACAACATTCTGCGCATTATCAGACATTTCCGACATACTTGATTGAACGGCATTTACAGAAGTTTGAAGATGATTCATTTCCTGCAAAACATGATTACTTCCACCTGCCATTACATCAGAAGCCTGACGGACATCATCTGTAGTTTTTTCCATATCCGCAAGAAGAACAATTACATTTCGTGAATCTGTATTTTGTGTTTCAAGCGAAGTTCTAACGGACTGTACAAGATTATCAGTTTCGTGAATTCGTGTAGAAACTCCTGCAAAGGCTTTACTTGATTCCTGAGAAGCCGCAACAATTTCGGAAATACTGTCCTGAATATTTTTAAGCTGATCTCCAATTGTCTTTGACTGACCGGATGCAGTTTCTGAAAGCTTACGGATTTCGTCGGCAACAACGGCAAATCCTTTACCAGCCTCGCCCGCATGAGCAGCTTCAATAGCGGCATTCATGGCAAGAAGGTTTGTCTGTTCTGCAATAGCCGCAATAGCAGTATTTGCTTCCTGAAGCATCTGAGACTGTTCATCAATCTGATAGATACGTTCATTTACTTTCTGCTGTTTAGAAATTCCGCTCTGAGCTTCCTGATCAAGAACGCCAAAAGACATAGCCATACTTTCCATAGAAGCACTAATCTGCTCAATACTCTTAACAAGCTGACCTACAGCAGACGCAGATTCCTTAATACTCTGAGACTGAGAATCAATCATTTTATTTACATTTGAAATACTTGAGGCAACTTCCTTTACGACACCGGCAGTTTCATCAAAACCATCAGACTGCTTTTTAATCTGTTCTTTTACATTACCAATACTCAAACGAATATTTGTCATTGAATCAGATACAGAAGAAACGCTTTTTCTCATATCATCAGAAACCACGTCAAGATTAGAACTTGAAGCCTTAATTGTTCCAATCATTTCCTGAAGTTTTGCAATAAAGTCATTAAAATTGCCGACAATACGGTGAATTGATTTAAACGGAGTTTTTATATCAGTATTAATACGGCGTGTTAAATCGGCTTCACCCGAAACAATATTTTTTACAGTAGAATTAACTTCTTTTAACGGTGTAAACAGATTATGAATTGCAAATGCAATCAGCAATAAAACCACAACAATAACAAGAATTGCAAAAGGAACAACTGCATTTTCAAAGAATGTCTTAACTGTAAGCGGAATAAACAGAACAAGATGCCATCCCAAAGATTCTACAGGAGCAACAATATAAACACCCTTAAGTGTAGAATAAATAACAGGCTGGTCAGAATAAAGACTTTTTAAACCTGTAAGTTCCGGCATTTGTGTTGTAACAGGAATCTTTTTTTCAAGGTCATTTAAATCTCTTGAAGCTGAAATTTCGCCGCGGGCATTGTACATGTACATTACAACGCCAGGCTCAAGGGTTCTGTACATAGAATTAACAAAATCATTAAGTTCAACACCGGTTCCTGTAATTCCTGTAACTTTTCTGTTATTGTTATAAACAAGAACGTTTATCCACATCAAAGTTTTCTGAAGTCCAAGGTCATAATCTACATAAAACTGAAAAGGAAGATTTGCATCTATTGTAGCCTGATACCACGCGTTTCCTGGATCATTTTTATCCAGGTCATAAATAAATGCCATGTTTGAATAATATTTTAAATCTGAATCAGAAATCCAGAATGTTCTGTGCGAACTGAACGAACGCTGAAAAGTTTCAAAATCACGGAATGCAAGTTCCCTGACACTTTCATCATCAGGGGTTTCCATATAGTCAACAATAGCAGGCGACTGAGCCATCTGCATAGCAAGTTTGCGCTCCGGCAAAAGTCCGCTTTCCATTTCCAGCGTTTTAGTATAAAC
>DEEV01000129.1:9964-10433 GCA_002350445.1 Treponema sp. UBA2869
TTAACTGACTCTCTGAATTGCTTCTAAAAATCAGTACAGAAGAAAATGCGACAGCACAAAGACCTGCCAGCACAAAAAGTGCAGCAGCCACAATTGAGATTTTTCCTGAAAGTTTCATAAATAAGTTCCCACAAAAAATTAAGATGAATATTTAATTTTTTTAATACCCTTTTATCATTATAACTTATTACAAGGTTTCCCGCAAAAAACTTTTTTTTCAGGAAGGCGGGAAACCTAAGCGCCAAACCTTACTAGTTTGCCTTTATACTATTTTTTACGATTACGTCGTGAGCGCCACCTTCGCGCAACGAAGCAGAACTAACCATCGTAATCTTCGCATTTTTCTGTAAATCTGGAATGTTCGTAACACCACAATTGCACATTGCATGAATTACTTTGCTTGTTGTTAAAGTAACATTGTCATGCAGGCTTCCGGCATAAGGAACGTAAGAATCAACACCTTCTTCAA
>DEEV01000129.1:10515-13007 GCA_002350445.1 Treponema sp. UBA2869
TCAAAGCGGGCAAAGTAGCGGCCCAGCATTACAAAGTCTGCACCCATTGCCAAAGCCAATGTTACGTGATGATCATGAACAATTCCACCGTCAGAACAAATTGGAATATAAATGCCAGTTTTTTCGTAGTAAGCATCGCGTGCCTTTGCAACTTCAATTGTTGCTGTTGCCTGACCGCGGCCAATACCCTTCTGTTCGCGGGTAATACAAATTGAACCGCCGCCAATACCAATCTTTACAAAGTCAGCACCGGCATCTGCAAGGAAGTTAAAGCCGTCTGCATCAACAACGTTTCCGGCTCCGACTTTTGCGTTAGGCCATTTTCCGTGAATGTCCTGCAAAGCTCTTCTCTGCCATTCAGTAAAACCTTCAGAAGAATCCAAAGTCATTACATCAACGCCGGCTGCAAGCAAAGCCGGAACACGATCCATATAATCGCGTGTATTAATTCCGGCTCCAACAATATAACGTTTCTGGCTGTCCAAAAGTTCAAGCGGATGCTCTTCGTGACTAGCTGCATCCTTACGGAAAACAAAGCTCAAAAGTCTGCCGCTTTTATCTACGACAGGAAGCTGATTAACCTTTTTCTTCCATATAATATCATTTGCTTCTTCAAGCGTAATTCCTTCCTGAGCCATTACAAGATTTTCGAGCGGTGTCATATAATCGCGAACTTTGGCATCTGCGGCACAGTGAGAAATACGGAAATCGCGGTCTGTAATAATACCAAGAAGCTTTCCGTTAGAAGTTCCGTCTTCTGTAACTGCAACAGTTGAATGACCTGTACGCTCAATTGCGTCAACAAGCTCTGTAAGACTCTGATCCGGGCGAATATTTGTATCAGAAGATACAAAGCCAGCCTTATAAGCCTTTACACGAGCAACCATTGCGGCCTGATTTTCTATAGTCTGAGAACCAAAAATAAACGAAATTCCACCCTCTTTTGCAAGTGCAACCGCCAGCTTGTCATCAGAAACAGCCTGCATAACAGCCGAAGTCATTGGAATATTCATTGTAAGCGGACATTTTTCGCCGGCTTTTTTATTATAGCGGACTACAGGTGTCTGCAAAGAAACATTAGCAGGAATACAATCTGGACCCGTATAACCCGGTACTAACAGATATTCATCAAATGTGTGTGACGGTTCTTCAAAAATGAAAGCCATTCGGTTCTCCTTATAAATCTTGTTATAAATATTAATCAGCCATTATAGTGGAAAAAAGTAATATATGGAAGTGTCAGACAAAGGTATTATATACATTCAATAAAAAAAAGAAGATGGAATATGAAATTTAAAAAAATAACCAGCCAAGATTAACCTGACCGGCTATTTTTATCACAAAAGAAGCAAGTTATTTAAATTAACTAAAAAGAACCTTTATAATCAAGAGAAGTTTGCTTTAACCTTACTACTCCTCTGTAATCTGAAGGTCAACAGAAAAATTTGCAGTGTAGGTTTTGCCGCGGTTGATTGTAAGGGTTCGAACAGATTCGTAATCACCAAACTTAAAGCGGATTTTGTGCTCCCCTTCCGAAATTACAAATTCCTTGCCAATTGACGTACATTTTTCTCCATCAATATGAATTTGTGTTCCTTCCGGAGCATTTATTACAAGTGTTGGTTCAACGCTTTTAAGTTCTATTGTAATTTCAGAAGTTTTTGCCTGATCAACACGAACAGTACGAAGTTCATTTCTGTATGAATCTGAAATTACAGAAATATTATGAATGCCAGATTCAAGAATAAGAGCCTTTTTAGAAGAATCGACAGGCTTATCGTCTATAAAAAGTGTATATACAGGAGAATTGTTTCCTTCTGCTTTTACGTTAATATTAAGCCGGCCTTTATTTGCAAGGATTGGTTTTACAGTAACCGGAATTATTGCCTTTAAGGTTTCTTCCGGCACGCCTTTCATTACAGGCTGAAAACGCAAAAATAAAAATCCCTGATTAAGATTCATTACGCGGTCAACTTTTGTTGTATACTTATTTGCCTTTATTTGATTATCTGTCGTAAGCGGGAACTGAAGAATCCACGAAAGTCTGTTTGGAAGAGTATTTACGAAAACTCTTGAACCTGAATAATCTATCTGATTTTCAGACGGAAAAGGATTTACATTTTCATAAACCGAAAACGCTACAGAATCCATCCACGAAGCGACTGATTCAGGGATATCAATTTTTACTTCTATTCCAATTATAAAAGAACGATCTTCCGGAAGCTTTACCGCAAGCGAATCATTTATTCCAACCCTTGCATTTGCTTCTGAATCGGCAGTTTGACTTATTTCGGCAACATGCAGTTTGCTTACACGGAATGTTTCTGCAAAAACAGCAGAAGAAAGCATTATAAGCAAAGAGAAAACCGTAATTTTAATACAAAACGTTCTTTTCATTTCTATAAATTACTTATTCCGCAGATCCAGTTTATCCCGGGGGTTTTCAGCCTTTCCGCCTTCACGAATTTCAAAATGAAGATGAGGTCCTGTAG
>DEEV01000129.1:13169-13379 GCA_002350445.1 Treponema sp. UBA2869
TTTAATTGCATAAACAGGAGTGCCTTCTGCCGCAGCAAAATCTATTCCATTGTGATCTTTCATTTCTCCTGAAAATGGATTTTTGCGCTTTCCAAATTCTGACGAAATATAAAAATCATCTGTATTTATAGGGAGTTGTAGTGCAGAATTTAAAAAATAAGCCCGTTCCGTAGGACTAAATCTTTCGTTAACTAAAAACAAATAATCCCT
>DEEV01000129.1:13487-16527 GCA_002350445.1 Treponema sp. UBA2869
ACAGGCAGAATAAGATTTTTCCCCTTAATATCTGTTGAAGAAGATTCTATGCCGTTTAAAACAGAAATTGTGTCGTATGGAATATTTGTACGGCTTGCAAGCCATTGAAGTGTAAATTTTTCGGTATTTTTATAATTGTAAAAAAAATATTGAGGTTCACGGCCGGAAATAAGGGCTTTATGATTATATTCAACAATTTTTGAATATTCTTTAAACATGTCATTGTAAGAAGAAAGAGTCTGAAGAAGCGGAAGCTTTGAAGTTTCTATTTTGATTGGATTTTCGCGGCTTGTTCCCGGACGTTCTGACACCTCTGATACCACAGAAGAGGTCTGGGCATATAAGAGAATGCTAAAGATAAAAAAAATTATTAATAAATGCAGTTTTTTTTTCATGAACTTTTTAAAATAAAAAAAACAGGCTCCGTAATATGAAACCTGTTTTTGAAGAGTAAAACTATTCTTCTACGATAGCTTCTGCAGGACATTCTGCTGCACATGTACCGCAGCTGATGCAGGCACCAGCATCGATTACGCGTACATTGCCCTGTTCAGAAATTGCTCCAACCGGGCAATCTGGTTCACAAGTTCCACAGTTAACGCACTTGTCGTTAATTTTAAATGCCATATTTTGCTCCTATAAAATACCGTTTAAACGGCTATTTTTTTATACAGTAATGATACATCATCCCCCCGTCTTCCGCAAGTAATAAAAACTAAATGTAATAAAAATCAAACAAATATTTCCGTTTGCATTTGTTTAATTCTATGATAAAATTAAACGATATATTTTTATCAAGGAATTAAAAGAATGAATACACCACAAGAAATTGCTGAGTTGTACATGATGGTCGGTGATGGTAAAACATCACGAATGGTTTGGGTTCAGTTTGTACTTGGATGCTTTGCAGGTGCTTTTATTGCACTAGGAGGACTTGCAAGCCAGATTCTGTCGTGCGGAATGGTACCGGTTGCTTTAGGACGTTTCTTAAGTGCCATAATCTTCCCAATTGGTTTGATGATGGTAATTATTGCAGGCGGCGAACTTTTTACCGGAAACTGTCTTATTTCCATCTGTGTATTTTCAAAAAATACTTATGTTTCTGCAATGCTGAGAAACTGGATTATTGTTTACCTTGGAAATATGGCCGGTGGCATTTTTATTTCTCTGCTTGTTGCATACGGTGGGGTACTGGATATGTACAACGGGGAACTTGCCAACCTTGCAGTCTCTATGGCTGTGCAAAAATGTACCATACCGTTTATACCGGCTCTGTTTAAAGGTATTATGTGTAACTTCCTTGTATGTATTGCCGTATGGGTTTCTTTTTCTACAGAAGAAGTTGTCGGAAAGATTCTTTCACTTTACCTTCCAATAGCGCTTTTCATTGCCTGTGGTTTTGAACACTGCGTAGCAAACATGTATTTTATTCCTACAGGAATTTTTGCAAACAGCATTTACGAAATGAATGCATCAGGACTTACATGGCTTAATATGTTCTGGAAAAACCTTCTTCCTGTAACTCTTGGAAACATATTTGGTGGTGCAGTTCTTGTCGGCGGAGGCTACTGGCTTATCTTCCTTTCACACCACGACGAAGATTAATTATTCATTTACAACTTCAACATTTTTATACAATGTGATATATTTAAGGCAGGACAGTCGAGACGATTCTTCGGCTGCCTGCTTATTTTTTTTCTTTATATCTGCGATGATTCTGCGGACATAAAGAAGTGTCCGTCATTTATGGCGGAACACAGGGGTATTATATGAATATTGTTGTTATGGGTGCCCAGTGGGGCGACGAAGGCAAGGGAAAAATTGTTGATTACCTTGCACAGGATGCAAAATACGTTGTTCGTTTTGCGGGCGGCGCAAATGCAGGTCACACAATCGTTGTTGATGGAAAAAAATATGCACTCCATCAGGTTCCGTCAGGAATCCTCTACCCTGAAAAATCTGTTTTCCTGGGAAGCGGAATGGTAATTGACCCGGAAGCTCTTTTTAAGGAACTTCAGATGCTTAAAGACAACGGCATTAACTGGGAAGGACGCGTTTTCATTTCTGACCGCGCACACCTTACTCTTCCAGGATACCGCGAAATGGACAAACAGCGCGACGCAGCACGCAAGCGCCCAATTGGTACAACAGGTCGCGGAATTGGTACAACTTATTCTATGAAATCTGAACGTGATGGTATTCGTGTTGCAGACCTTGACTGGGATGAAAAATGGAATGACCTTGACGATGCAGATAAAAAATTCCTTGAACAGTACAAAGACCAGCTTATTGAAATGCGCGTAAATATCGCTGCAAAAATGTATGAATACCGCAACGAAAACATTCTTTTTGAAGGTGCTCAGGGTGCAATGCTCGACATTGATTCTGGAACATATCCTTATGTTTCTTCTGGTGCATCTGGTTCTTACGGTGCCGCTTCTGGTTCAGGAATTGGTCCAAAAGCACTCGATAAAATTTACGGTGTTTTCAAAGCTTACGAAACTCGTGTTGGAAACGGTCCTATGCCGTCTGAATTCAATGCAGATACAGAAGGCGAACTTTGCGACTATGTTCGTAACACTGGTAACGAATTTGGAGTTACAACAGGCCGCCCTCGACGCTGCGGTTATCTTGACCTTGTAGCTTTGCGCTATGCATGCCATGTAAATTCAATTGACAACCTTGTTCTTACACATATTGATATTTATGATGATATGAACGAAATTGAAGCCTGCGTTGCCTACGACNNTACGACATTGACGGAAAAATTGTTACAGACTTCCCTGCTTCAATTCCTGAATTGAATCGTGCAAAACCAGTTCTTAAAAAGTTTGAAGGCTGGAAAGAAGACATCACAAAATGCACAAATTACAAAAAACTTCCTAAAAACACAAAAGCCTACATTGACTTTATCGAAGACTTTACAGGCACAAAAGTAGGAATTGTTTCTGTAGGTGCAGACCGAAATCAAACTTTTGTTCGCGAGAAGATCTGGAGATAAACAGAGGCAGCAGTGAAAAGAATTATTAAATTTCAAATT
>DEEV01000129.1:16582-24737 GCA_002350445.1 Treponema sp. UBA2869
ACCATTTTACAGGTTTCCGGCGTTCAGGACGAAAGAACACCAAAAGACACACTAACCCTGCTTTTTGCAGGCGACATAATGGCACACAACGTAAACTATTACGTTTCTTCCTACGACAAAATCTGGCGTGACGTAAAATACCTGATAGAACCTGCAGACCTTGCTTTTGCAAACATAGAAGCCCCAATTGATACTACAAAACCAGCTTCATCTTACCCAAGCTTTAATATGACAAAAAAATACGTTATTGCCGCAATTGATGCAGGATTTGACGTATTTTCACTATGTAACAATCACACAAACGACCAGTACGCAGCAGGAATCAGAGAAACCATAAAAACAACTACAGAACTTACTAAGGAATTTAGTCAGAAAGGACGTTCAATTTATTTTTCAGGGCTAAAAACTTCGGAACAGGCTCAATTTACATACAATATCATAAACAGAAACGGCTGGAAAATCATTTTTATTCCTATCACAGAGCTTTTAAACAGGCCAGATGCATCGGAACTTGTAAACTACGTACGTCCAAACGAAAAAAGCCGTCTGCAATTTATAGAGCTTATCAAAAAAATTAAATCAGAAAATGAATGTGATCTTTTTATTATTTCTGTTCATACAGCAGAACCAGAATACACAAGAAACGTAACAGAAGCTCAGGACAGTTTTTATATGAACCTGCTTGAAAACGGAGCTGACATTGTCTGGGCAAATCATGCACACATCATTAAAAACAGAAAAATAGTTTCAGATACAAGAATCAACCGGGACAAAATAATAATGTATGCAAACGGCAACACAATAAGCGGTCAGCGCACAAAGCCGGAATTTTACGCACATAATCCGAACAGTGAACGAGACAACACCGGTGACGGACTTTTCTACAAAATAACAATACAAAAAAACAACGCAAACAAATCATTAAAGCTTTTAAAAGCAGAACCACTTTTTATTACAACTTACATAAATACCGCAAATGAATATGTAATCAAACCTTTGAACAGTCAGTTTGTAGAATACCTTTACAGCGTTCCACGCAAAGACTGGGCAAAATACATAGAAAAACGAATTAAAATCAACAATAAAGAAACAAAGGATTTTATTATATGGCAATAGACTACAAATCATTACCGGTTTACGCACAAAAACAAAAAATTCTCGATTGTCTTGAAAAACATCAGGTTGTAATTGTTGAAAGTCCTACAGGTTCCGGAAAAACGACACAAATTCCGGTTATTTTATACGAAGCAGGTTACGCAACAAGCGGAATTATTGGCGTAACTCAACCGCGAAGAATTGCAGCCCTTTCAGTTTCAGAATTTATTTCTAAGCAGATGAACACTCCGTATCCGGGGCTTATCGGTTACAAAATGCGTTTTGAAGACGTTACAAATCAGGATACGCGCATAAAAATAATGACAGATGGAATCCTTTTGCAGGAAATNNTTTGAAGATTTTACAAACGCAGATACAAGAATCAAAATCATGACCGATGGAATACTCTTGCAGGAAATGAAGCTTGATCCATGGCTTTCAAAATACAGCGTACTTATGATAGACGAAGCTCACGAACGCAGTCTGAATATTGACTTTGTTCTTGGACTTGTAAAACGTGTGTTAAAAGAACGCAAAGATTTTCATGTTATAGTTTCTTCAGCCACAATGAACACTCAGATTTTTTCTGAATACTTTGACAATGCACCAATTGTTTCAATAGACACAATTACTTACCCGGTTTCTGTAGTTTACGACCCTGTAGCAGGCGGAGCAACTACAACAACAGACAGTGGCTGCGATGCAATCCTTACAAAAATTTTCAATACGGTAGACCGTGTGCTTGACAACGAAGAGGACGGCGGAATTTTAATCTTTCTGCCCGGAGAAAAAATCATTAAAGACTGTGTCGACAGACTGTACTATTCACCAATTGGGCGAAAACTTCATATTCTTCCGCTTTATGGGCGGCTTCCAAAAGAAGAGCAGGAAAGAGTTTTTGAACCCGCTCCGGAAGGAAAGAAAAAAGTTGTAATTTCTACAAACATCGCAGAAACCTCTGTAACAATAAGCGATATTACAACCGTAATTGATACCGGTTTATGCAAACTAAATTTTTATAATCCAAGAAACTTTACATCAAGTCTTATTGAAAGTGCCGTTTCAAAAGCGTCATGCAATCAGAGAAAGGGACGCGCAGGACGAACCAGAGAAGGAACCTGCTACAGACTTTACAGCCGCAAGGATTTTGAAACGCGGGCAGAATACACAACAGAGGAAATCTACCGTACAGATTTGAGCGAAGTTGTGCTTAGAATGGCAGAACTTGGAATTACAGATTTTTATGATTTTGATTTTATTGCATCTCCTGGGCGCGAAGGCATTATAGGTGCCGTAGACACACTACATATGCTTGGTGCATTGGAAGAAGACAACAATCTTTCTGCCATTGGAAAAATGATGGTTTTGTTCCCGCTTGAACCACGTATCAGCCGAATAATTGTAGAAGCTGTAATGCGTTTTCCAGATGTTTTGGATAAGGTTCTTATTGCAGCGTCATTTCTTTCTGCAAATTCTCCTTTTGTTCTACCACCAAACGAAGAAATGGAAGCAAGAAAAGCACATCACCGTTTCCGCGAACTCTCAGGCGACTTTGTAACCTACATTAACGTTTTTCGCGCATACAAGCAGACCGACAACCGCGAAAAATTCTGCAAAAAAAATTACCTTGATGAACGCGTAATGGCCGAAATTGAAAATATAAACTTCCAGCTTACGGAAATTGTCGGCGAAAAAATGGGCATTCCTGTTGTGGAAGGCAAAGGCCAGATTTCTGATTATCTTTGCTGTATTGCAGCAGGTATGATTCAGTTTGTCTGCATCAGAACAGGCCGAGAAAATTACCGTTCGCTGACTGCAGATCATATTTGCATTCATCCGGGAAGCGTAATGTTCAAGCAGGATCCTGTTTTTATTGTGGCAGGCGAAATTGTAAGGACAAGCCGCGTATTTGCAATGTCAGTTTCTCCACTCACCCGCCCTATGCTCGATTTAATCAATCCGGCTTTGTATGAAAGGCTTATGGCGTGCAAAAAAACTGCCAAAACTTCATATCCAGAAGAATTCCGTGAGCCGCAAAACAAAAAATCACAGAAAAATACAGACACCAGTACAAAATCAAACAAACAGTCCGGCTCTGACAAAAATACTTCCAAAGGGGATGCTTTCAGCTTAGGAAATCAGCTTTTCCCGGTTATAAAAATAAAGGGAAAGAAAACTGCCGTTATGCCGCTGGATGCCTTTATTACAGCCGTAAACGAAGAAAAAGACAAAAGCAAGCTGATTGCTATAGAAAATATGCGTGGCAAGCTTACTACAAAAGATCATGGTTCGCTTATGGAAGGTGAAAAACTTTCGCTGCTTATAAAGGCATCAAAACTTCTTGACCTTCATCCAGTTTCAGAAAAATCATGGAACAGAAAAATGAATGCAAACATTTTTGAGCCTATTGGAAAAGAACAGATAATTTATTCTTTAGACTGGATTCTTCGTGTTGCAATTGCAAAGCAGAAAAATAAGGAATACGGATTTATCTGCCTTTTTAGCGACAGCAAGGGAAATTACTGGTACAAGGTTTCTCGAGGTTTTTCAACTGCACTTGCCGAAACTCATTCAAGTCTTGAAACTCTTATAGACGAAAATGCAGATTTTACGCAGGAAGAAGAAAAACGCATAAGTGACGCACTTCGTCTTGTAAATCAGTTCTACGAAGACTAAAATTAGTTTTACATGGGCAGCTGATTACGCTGCCTTTTTTTATTTTGACTCTTCTTCGTTTTTTATATCAAGAAGTTTTTTGATTCTGTTTTTATTTGCGGAATTTCCTTTTTTATCTGCGGCAATTTCGCGCATTTTTGATTCTGCAGAACCGTAACGGAAATTCTTATACATATCAATACCGATACTTACTGTAGTTGAATCCTTTGACGAAAGATATTTTAAGCAAATATCTGATGAACAGTAATCTTTGTTTTTGCACAATTCCTTTCCAATTGCATACCTTAAAGAAGTTTTTCGGTCGTCTTCGAGGCAAGTATTTGCAAGTTCCGTAATTTCGCTTTTTCCTGCATGGCCTTCTTTTACAAGAACTTCAACAGCCTTTTTCTTAGAAGCATCGCCTGCCTTTTTATCTTTAAGAATATCAGTTAGAAAATCATTTCCTTTTCCGGTATTTAAGGCGGCAATTGTAACGTAGGCTTCATCCTTTATTACTTTTTCGCTGTCGTTTTTTGCACGATATATCAGATAATCCATTGCATCGTTAAGTTCGAGCGTTTTTGCGGCCTTTATAGATTCCTGACGAACTTTCCAATGCTCATCGCGGATTCCCTGAATTACAGTTTCCATTGCTTCTGCAACCTTAGGAAAATTAACAAGACCTTTTATAATATACTGACGCAAATTCGGATCCGATGATTTAAAATATTCTACCAGCACCGGAACCGATTCTTTTTTCTGCATAAGACCAATGCTTTCTGCCGCATACATTCTTACGTAAATATTTTCATCCTCATCTTCAAGAATTTCTACAAGCTTATCCCAGGTTTCTACCGCATGCATTTTTCCGCAGGTACGCATTAACGCCTGACGTTGTGCCGCACTTAAATCATCTCGCTCAAGATATTCAACAAGGAACATTGCTTCCGGGGCGCCGCCAATTTCACCAATGGCAGAAATCGCGTCCGCAAAGTAGTTTTCATTTTCGCTTTCTATAATGGCAATTACCGCCGGACAGGCTTCTTTTGTTTTTACAGCCGAAATATACTTAAAGCTAGCCTTTACTAGCTCAGCTTTTTCTTCGTAAGGATCGTTTAAAAGATCTACAGCATAATCTTCAAGACAAGGGTCTTCGAGTTTTGTAAAATATTTTAAAACTTTTTCCTTTATTAAAGGATTTTTTGAAACCTGAAAAAGGTCGTAAATTTCATCAGTAAAGCGCGGGTCTTCATTCTTAATAAGTTCATCAAGAAGATCGCCTATTTCGGAAGGAATTCCGTACTTAATTGTATTTCGTCTGTCTTTTTCAACATCCTTTGATTCATCCTTTTCTGCCGCTTCATCGGCTTTTTTGCGCTCTATAGATTTAGGTCTTTTTGGAGAGGGAACTTTTGCAATTCCGCCTTTTGCAGGTTCTATACCACTGCGTTTTTCTGATTTTTTTTGAGCGTCTTCGTCGGCTGTAAGTGTTTCAGTTTCAGAAGCTGTATTTTTCAACAAAGTTTCTGATTCTTCTGCTGTTTCTGTTTTATGTTCAATTGATTCGGCTGATTTCTGTTCTGTAGTTTCTTCAGAAATATTTTCTGCCGGAGTTTTAACAGTAGATTCTTCGTTATTTTCAACTTCGGAAGCAGATGAAACTTCAGAAACCTCTTCGTGCTTTACGCGAGGAACATCAAGGCTGTCATATTCATTCTGAAACTGCCCCATATCCTGAGCAACGGCAAAATTCAAAGAAAGAAAAAAAGCACAGACAAAAAATAAAATACGCTTCAATTAAATTACTCCTGAATGAAATTTTTCCAGAAAATTCTTTCTATATTCTTCAAACCTGTTTTCTTCAATTGCGTTACGAATTTCTTTAAGCATATTATTAAGAAAATACAAATTATGATAGCTTGCAAGTATTGAGCTTAAAATTTCCTGTTCCTTAAAAAGGTGCCTTAAATAACTTCGGGAATATGTACGGCAAACTTTACAGTTACATTCGCTGTCTACAGGATTAAAATCATGAATCCAGCGTTCCTGCTTAATGGAAAGCATTCCGCGGTGTGTAAAATATGAACCGTTTCGCGCGTTTCTTGTAGGAAGCACGCAGTCGAACATATCAATACCATTTTGAACTGCATCAAGAATATATTCAGGAGTTCCAATGCCCATAACATATTTTGGCTTTTCTTCTGGAAGATATTTTACGGTGTAGTTTAAAAAGTGTGCAAATTCTTCGCCTGTTTCGCCAACACTAAGACCGCCAATTGCAATTCCAGGCATATCAAGAGAAGATACAAATTCCGCACTTTTCTGCCGCAAATCTTCAAAAAAGTTTCCCTGAACTATAGGAAAAAGTACACCTTTGTATCCGTTTTCACACTGCTTTTCCCATTCTGCTTTTGCACGCAAAAGCCAGTCTGAAGTTATTTTTAATGCTTTTTCTGCTTCTTTACGTTCCACGCCGGCTCCGGTACAAACATCAAGCTGCATCTGAATATCAGAATTAAACTTTACCTGAGTCTGAACAACATTTTCTGGTGTAAAAAGATGATAGCTGCCGTCTATGTGGCTCTGAAATTTTACGCCTTCAGGATTTATTTTACGAAGGGCCGCAAGACTGAATACCTGAAAACCACCGGAATCTGTAAGAAAGTTTTTCTTCCATTGAGAAAAACCGTGTAATCCACCAGCTTCATTTATTAAGTCAGCACCCGGGCGCAAGAAAAGATGATAGGTATTTGCAAGAATAATTTCGAAACCTATTTCATCAAGAAAATCCTTTGGCATAGCCTTTACGGTTGCACAGGTTCCTACTGGCATAAAAACAGGAGTCTGAACATCGCCATGCGGCAAATGCAAAACACCAGTTCTTGCCATTCCATCCGAAGACTTATGCTTTATATCAAAAATTCCTTTAATAACAGACACTTTCCTTATACCTCTTAAAACTGCAATTATGTACGCGCCCGATTAAAAAGGAACGTACTTATAAAAGTAAACAAAACAATTGGAAACCACGCTCCCATAAAAGGCGTAATATAACCGTGTTTTGCAAGAACCATCGATACCATCATAATAACATAAAACAGCACGGAAGAGCCAACACTAGAAGCAAGACTTATCAAAAGAACATACTTTTTTGTCTTTCCCGTAACACCTATAGAAAGGAAAACAACAATAAACACTATAAACGGAAAGGCAAATTTTTTGTAATATTCAGACTGCTGATGCTGATACGGAAGTCCGGCCTTGCGTAAATGTGCAATATAAAGCTTAGCTTCCTTTGCATTAACCGCAGAAATATCAACATTCGTTTTTTTAAAGATTGAATAATGCTCCGTAAGCCGCGATGTAAATTCATCAGAAACAGGAACAAACTGAATATTTCCATTAACAGGCGCGTACTGAACAGGATTTCGTAAAACCCACTGATGAAGGTCGTCGTTCCAGTTTGCACCATCAGCATATATAATTGCTTCAAGATTTTTATGTTCATCTCTGAAAATAATATAAAGCTCCATAAGGTAATGCGTTGAATCAAAATAAACCTTTGCATTGTAAATTATTCTTCCGCCGTCCGAAAGTACATTTACATCGGCAGTTGTTTCTTCTTCTTTTTTTCCTAAAAGCTTATCCTGGAGAGTAACCTTTTTTTCATAAGTCTGAACAACAAGATTATTTTCAAAAATAAAAAGTCCAAAGCTAAGCACAATGGAAATTATAAGAACCGGAGCCGTAAAACGCAAAAGAGAAACGCCAGATGCAAAAAGTGCTTCAAGTTCGTTGCAGGCATACATATCACTTAAAACATAAGAAGTTGAAAAAAGAATTGCCACCGGAACTGCATACCAGATTGTCTTTGGAATATAAAAAATCATAACCGAAACAACTTCGTTCAGTTTGCAGCCGTTCTGCAAGTAAGTTGCAATATGCATAAAAAGATCTACGAGATTAAGTACAAGAGCAATAAAAACAAGCGAACCCAAAAAAAGAGGAAGTATTTTTTTTAACAGATAAACTACAAGCTTCATTTTTACTTTTTAATAAGAATTGCAAGAAAAACAAGGCCTGTTCCGCCTATTACAAAATTCGGAACCCAAATACACCAGAAAGCAGGAAGTCCTACTCTTTGAACAAACAATTGCCCAGAAATCTGCATTGCCCAGTAAATTACACAGATTATAAGACCAACAAAAAGTCCAATTGTCTGACCATTTTTGCGGCCAAATAAAAAAGCAATTGTAAAGGCAAGCAGCGCAAAAAAAAGTGAACCGAACGGCATCGAAAACTTTTTATGAAATTCCATGGTCCAGATATTCAGTCGGTTCTTATCATTTATACTCTCCGAGGCTTTCATTCTTTTTATTTCTTTCCCAAGATCATAAGTTGTCAT
>DEEV01000129.1:24809-28432 GCA_002350445.1 Treponema sp. UBA2869
TGTCTTTGTATCAAAATTTTTACGATTTTGTTTGTCAATTGAAATAACAGAACTGTCGTTCATATTAAGAGACATTAAAATGCCATCCGGAAGTTTATCTGCAAAATACGATTTTCCGGCAATAATAATACGGTCAGAATCTTTCTGTGAATCAATAAGTACAAGATCCGAAACAGATTTTTCGCTTACATCGCCGGTGATAACGCTTGCCTTGTCCATTTTTTTTGCACTGTTAGATTCAAGTTCTACAGTAGGCGTAGACTGCATTATATCGCGGAACAGCTGATTATATTTTACGGTTCCAAGCGGAAGCAGATAATCATTTACAAAAAAAGAACCAATTGAAATAAAAAGTCCAAGAGTCATAATAGGAAAAAGAATTTTCCAGAAAGAAAAGCCGGCAGCCCGAATTACAAGAATTTCGTTACTACTCATCATTCCGCCAAGACTCATAAGAAAACCAACAAGTGTTGCATCCGGCGCAGACTGGGCAATTACAAACGGCAGGCTGTACCACATAATTCGTATAACATCAGTAAAAGGTGCTGACTGGGCAAGAAGGCGTTCAACTGTAAGGAGAATGTTGTTTACAAAAAACACCATAAAAAAGAAAAGGAACGAAACAAGAAAATAAAGCGTTAAATCTTTGTAAAAATAACGAATTATTACATTATCGCGCAGCTGCCCTTTCTTCATATATTTTACCTGAAAGACATCTATTTTTTTTAAGAGAGGAATAAGCTTTATGATTAATTTTCGCTTCTGTGTAAGCAGAAAACGCTGATTCAAAAAAAGCATTTATACTCCGGTCGAACCGAAACCTCCGCTTCCTCTTTGAGTATCAGAAAGTTTTTCAACAGGCACAAAAGAAGCCTGTGTTACAGGGGCAAGAATAATCTGAGCAATGCGTTCACCATTGTTAATTGTAAAATCTTCATCACCAAGATTTATAAGGATGATTTTAAGCTCGCCGCGATAGTCACTGTCAATTGTTCCAGGCGTATTCAAAACCGTTACGCCGTTTTTTGCAGCAAGCCCCGAACGCGGACGAACCTGAATTTCATAACCTTCAGGAATTTCAAAAAAAAGTCCGGTTGGAACAATTGCACGTTTTCCTTTTGCAAGCACAAGAGGCTCGCTCAAAAAAGCACAGATATCTGCACCGGCTGCACCGGCAGTTTTATATTCAGGAACTACGGCTTCCTTTTCTGCAATTATTTTAACATCAACCTTATTCATTTTTATGTTCTTCCTTTATTTTTATTATGATTTTTTCTCTGATTTTCCGTTCAATTTTGCAAACAGTTTTTTAAGCAATCCAATTTTTCCAAGTAAAAGCCAGTAAACAAGTGCAACAAGAGCCAGAATAGGAATGCCGTAAACAACTACGTAAATTATAATTTCGAGCAGAGAAACAAAAAAGTTTGCAATATCATATAACATTTCTTTTACAGAAAAGCCGTCAACATGATAATACGAAGCAGAAGACGTATTATTCATTGATATTGTTACCGAAATTGTAGAATAATCAATTTGATTTGTAAGAAGGCGCATTTTTCCTTCCATAGATTCAATTTCTGAAATAACATTATTTAGCTGACGCTCAATTTCAAGCATCTCCTTTACATTTTCAGCTTTTTTAAGATATTGGTTATATTTTTCGCGCAAAACTTTTTTAGTTTCAAGTCTTGTCATAAGGTCATAATACTGCTCTGTAACATCATCAGCAGTTATATTTTTTGACTTAATTTTTCCTATAGTTCCAAAAGTATCCATAGCAGCATCAAAGCTGGCAGAAGGAATTCTTACTATATAAGATACATAATACTCACTTGAATATGAATTTGAGATATAGCCGTTGAACTGCTTTGTCCAGGATTCTACAGCCTTAGTTCCCTCTTCCAGATCAGTCACAACAACCTGTATTGAACCATTTTTACGAAGTTTTCGTTCAACATTGGCAGGAATAGAATCCGAAGAAACTGACTTGTCTGTCAAAGGATTATTGCCAACAACATTTGACATATCGGAATAAACAGAAGTTGTTACGCCCTCGTAAAATGCCGGACCTTCAGGATTGTAACCGTTTCCTTTCCAGGATTCGGCTACGCGCTTTGTTGAAAGCGGCAGAGAATCAGCATAAGAATCATCATAAGGTGTATCTGGTAACGAAGATTCAAAAGTAACTGGAAGATTATTTGATTTTTTGCCGCACGAAATAAAGCAGAATGCAACAAAAATAATAAAAATGATTTTTTTCATATCTTAATTATAAGATATTTACGGCAAGGTCGCAATGACCAATCATGCTAAATGCGGCGGTTTCGAGAGCCTTTGTTGTTGAGCCAGGCGAAACAAAACCACCGCTAATCATACTTATTAGTCATTCCCTCTTTTTATCAAACACATTATAAATGTGCTTCTGGCGTGGTCGCGAAACACTTTTCAATAAAACTGAATTAACCACGCCCCAAGTTTTGCAAAGCAAAACTTATACAAGTTATTTTTCTTCCAAAGCATTTGCAAATGCTAAAAACTTCAACTACATTTGTCAAACTATCCAGCATTTGCTCTAAGTTTGCTGCGCAAACTTAGCTTTCAAGGGCGTCTATATACGACAAGTTGAGGCGACCCTGTTTGTCTACTTCAAGAAGTTTTACAGGAATCTGCTGACCTTCTTTAAGAACGTCAGTTACCTTGTTTACGCGCTGTTTTGAAAGTTTAGAAATGTGGCATAAGCCCTCTTTTCCAGGAAGGATTTCTACGAAGGCACCAAAGTCCATAATGCGCTTTACAGTTCCCTGATATATTGTTCCAACCTCTGGATCTTCTGTAATGCCCTTTACAGCCTTCTTTGCTGCTTCTGCCTTTTCTCCGTTCTTAGAGTAGATTGTTACAGTTCCGTCGTCATCAGTGTTGATTGTTACGTCATACTGCTGGCACAAAGCTTTTACATTCTTTCCGCCTGGTCCAATGAGGGCGCCAATCTTGTCTACAGGAATCTTCATTGTGAGAATCTGTGGAGCATTCTTAGCAAGTGGAGCCGGCTTGTCGATGCACTTCTCCATGATAGAAAGGATGTGGAGACGACCCTGACGAGCCTGTTCCATAGCCTTCTTCATGATTTCAGTTGTTACACCGGCAATCTTAATATCCATCTGGAAACCGGTAATACCGTCTTTTGTTCCGGCTACCTTAAAGTCCATATCACCAAGGTGGTCTTCTTCACCAAGGATATCGCTCAAAATCTTATAGCGGCCATAAGGATTGTCTCCCTCTGGTTCTGTGATAAGACCCATAGCAATACCTGCTACCATCTTCTTCATTGGTACTCCCGCAGCGAGCATACAGAGTGTACCACCACAAGTAGAAGCCTGAGATGAAGAACCGTTAGATTCCATGATTTCAGAAACTACGCGGATTGTGTATGGGAACTCTTCGCGGCTTGGAACCATTGCAGCAAGTGAACGGCGGGCAAGGTTTCCGTGACCAATTTCGCGGCGGCCTGTTGTAAGCTTACCAGTTTCACCAACTGAGTATGGTGGGAAGTTATAGTGAAGGATGAAGTGCTCTGAGCGGTCTCCATCGATATCATCATAAGACTGTTCGTCCATTGCAGTACC
>DEEV01000129.1:28484-29745 GCA_002350445.1 Treponema sp. UBA2869
GTTGGCAATACGTTTACTTCACAAGTGATTGGGCGGATTTCGTCAACCTTACGTCCATCAACACGAACTCCTTCGTCAAGAATAGACTTGCGGAGAAGCTTGTACTGAATGTCGTCCATCAAAGTACAGAAAAGTTTTGCCTGAATCGGGTCAGAAAGCTGTTCTGCATATTTTGCAGCGAGGTCTCTCTGAACCTGAGCAATTGCCTTACCGCGGCTGATCTTGCTGTCCTTGAAGCAAGCTTCTTTAAGAAGAGGAGTTGCTTCAGCTTCGATAGCTTCTGCGTTATCCAAAGTTACGTCGAGAGGGTTCAAAGGAAGCTTTTCCTTACCAGCCTTCTTAACAAGTTCTTCCTGCAAGAGACACATATCAGTAATGAACTTCTGAGCGCGTTCCAAAGCTCCAAGCATAAGCTCTTCAGAAACTTCGTTAGCACCACCTTCTACCATTGTAAAGCCGTCTTTAGTTCCGGCAACAACGATTTCAAGTTCACCCTTTTCAATCTGTTCGAATGTTGGGTTGATAATGTATTCGCCGTTCAAGTATCCAACACGACAAGCAGCAACTGGTCCGTGGAAAGGAATATCAGAAATACAAGTAGCAGCTGAAGCGGCAATAACAGCAAGAATATCCTGAGTATGAACACCGTCGCAAGAAACACAAGTTGGAACAATCTGAAGTTCGTGACCAAATGACGGTTCAAAAAGTGGGCGCATTGGGCGGTCGATAAGACGAGATACCAAAATCTCCTTGTCCTTAGGACGTCCTTCGCGTTTTACAAAGCCACCAGGGATTTTTCCGGCAGCATAGAATTTTTCATTGTACTCAACAGTAACAGGAACAAAATCCTGACCTTCAGTTACAGAAGACGAAGCACAAATAGTTGCAATAATAGCTGCTCCGCCCCACTGAGCGTAAACACATCCATTAGCCTGTTTACCGATTTTTCCAGTTTCGAGGATGAGATCGGCATCTCCAAGTCGGTAAGTTACTCTTTCTACTGACATTAAATTACTCCTACATACGTCACTACATCCGACGCATGCTTTGTTATGTATAAGTAATTAATTTTAGAGCATAAATGCATAATAATCAATGTAAAAACTAATATATAGAAGATTTAAAATAAAAAATCCCGCACAGTGCAATGACCGGGCGGGTTTGAAAAGTCGGCAAGCGCAGCTTGCCTCTGAGACGTTTTTTCGATAATCCTAAAACGGCCCGCTGTCGCAGCCCGTTTTTTAACGGATTTCCAATAAGA
>DEEV01000129.1:29921-31482 GCA_002350445.1 Treponema sp. UBA2869
TACACGCTGTGTAAGCAATGCAATCTGAACTTTTACATTACCAGTGTCGTTTTCTTTTGCGCCGTATTTTTTTACTGTTGCGGCTGTTGTTTCTTTTGTAAGTGCCATATTGGAACCCCTTAAAATATTTATTTAAATCTGCATTTGCGGAAACATTGCAGGTCGGAATCCGGGTTTCTGGAAACCAATCACAATAAAATCCGTAGAACAAACAGACTCAAATATATTACAAATTATTTTATATTTAATCAATGAGTTCTTTGCAAATTTCAAATTATGCCCTTATAATATAGAAGAAAGGCTTTTTTCAGCCGCTACACAACTTTACTACGTAACGAGGTGACACTATGAACAAGAAAATTACTGTACGATTTGCTGTTGACGGTTCAGAAACATCAAAAATGAATGTAGAATACGGAACACAGGTTTCTGAACTTCTTAAGAACTTTAATTTGACGGAAGAACAAATTTTTGCCGTAAGACTTAACAACGAAATCAGACCTTTGGATTACAAAGTAGATTTTAACTGTACGATAGAACCTATTTTAAGTAATACAAAGACAGGCGGAATGGTATACAGACGCTCACTCTGCTTATTACTCGCAGCTGCAACACACAAACTTTTCCCGGAAAGAAGACTTCTTGTAGGACACAGTCTTGGTCACGGTTATTACTACACCATAGACGGAATAGAAGACATTCAGCAAAAAGATCTTGATGCAATCCGTCTGGAAATGTCCGAAATGGTAAAAAAAGACATTCCAATTACAACCGAATTTGTTTCTTACGAAGAAGCATGCCGCCTTTTTGAAAAACTTGGTCTTTCAGAAACAAGAAAGCAGCTTAAATTCATTTGTCCTCCAAAAGTAAAAATTAATTCCATCGGTAATTTCTCAGACATGTACTTTGGTCCGCTTGTACTTTCAACAGGTGTCCTTAAAGTATTTGATTTGATGAAATACAAAAACGGATTTTTACTAAGATTCCCTCGTTCTTCAAAACCGAACGAGCTTGATAAATTCAAAGATGAACCAAAGCTTTTTGAAATTTACAAGAAATACAAGGAATGGGGACGAAAGATCAATGTAACCTCTGCTGCATCTTTAAATGAACTTGTTGCAACCCGCAAAATCAATGATTTTATTGAAATTACAGAAACCTTTCAGCAGAAAAACATCTCAAAAATTGCGTCTCAGATTGTTGAAAAAAAGACAGTGCGCGTAGTTTTAATTGCAGGTCCTTCTTCTTCGGGAAAAACAACTTCGGCTAAAAAACTCGCGCTTGAACTTCAGGCTATGGGCTACAATCCAAAAGTTATAAGCCTTGACTGCTACTATGTTGGTCACGACAAGACTCCGCTTGATGCAGATGGAAAGCCAGACTACGAATGCCTTGAAGCTCTGAACATTGAACTTTTAAACCAGAATCTTGTAGATTTATTCGAAGGAAAAGAAGTAAATCTTCCAAGCTATGACTTCCACACAGGAACAAGCTATTTTGAAGAAAAGAACAAGATGAAACTTAAAGAAAACGAGATTCTTATTATGGAAGGAATTCACGG
>DEEV01000129.1:31547-31723 GCA_002350445.1 Treponema sp. UBA2869
GACGACCACAACCGTGTTTCTACAAGCGACAACCGTCTGATTCGCCGAATAGTTCGCGACAACAACTTCCGCGGAAAACCAGCTGCTGGAACTATAGAAATGTGGCCAAGCGTAACACGCGGCGAAGAACTTCACATCTTCCCGTTCCAGAACAACGCCGACGCCATTTTGAACAC
>DEEV01000129.1:31738-35428 GCA_002350445.1 Treponema sp. UBA2869
TATGAGCTTGCTGTACTTCGCGTATATGCAGCACCGCTTTTACGCCAGGTAACGCCAATGGAAAAGGAATATTCAGAAGCAAGAAGACTTTTGACCTTCCTTGAAAACTTTGCAACAATTTCGCCAACAGCAGTTCCGCCGCGTTCAATTATCCGCGAATTTATTGGAGGAAGCGCGTTTAAATATTAGACTAAAATCGAACCCCTATAATCGAANNAGAAAGCTGATTTTTTTTACTGATGCTTAACAGTTTCATCCAATAATTCAGCTTCTTCATAATCAACAGCTTGCTTCCAATCGGCAAGCTGTTTTTCTTTTAACTTCTCAAGAGCGATTGTTTTTTTCATACATTCACGCAGAACACCGCGTTTTTCTTCCGAAACTATTTTTGCCTGGGCAAGCTGTTTTAAAAGCTCTTCTTTCTGATAATTTAAGAGATTTGTGTAGCGGCTCTGACTCATAATATCAGTAAAATCAAGAGAACCTTTCATGCTTTTGTTCAAGGCCGCATACTGCATTGCTATTGTTTCAAGATTCTGGTTAATTTCGGTTTCAACGGCAAGGGCTTTTGCAAGTTCTCCCTCAGCCTTCTGTTTTTCAAAATTGCGGAATTCAAGTACTTTTTCAAGTTCAAATTCAAACTTTTTCATTCAGCAGATTCAGTATCTAAAAGTTCATCATCGGCTTCTTCAAGATCAGAAATTTTTGCCGCATCAACAATCTGCGCCGTATAAGGAATAGTTGCGGCCGGTGATTCCACAAATTCGTCTTCTGGAATTTCTATACCGGTAAGAGCAGAAAGCTTTTTTAGAGTCTCTTCCATCGGGCAAGGTTCATATTCTTCCTGCTTTAAAAATTCTTCTTTTGCAGGATGCTTTTCTATTGCCTCGTCAATTTCGGCAGAGTTTCCTTTCTGGTAAATTCCGGCTGTAATCATTGTTTCATTATCCTGATAAGTTGCCATCCAGGTACGAAGCTTTCCTACAGCTTTGCGAGTCTGAGCACCACTAACCCGCTTAGAAAGACGAGAAATTGACTGCAAAACATCAATTGCAGGATAGTGATAAGCCTGTGCAAGCTTGCGATTTAAAACAATATGTCCGTCCAAAGTTCCACGAACCTTATCTGTAATAGGCTCGTTCATATCATCACCATCGACAAGAACTGTATAGAACGCTGTAATTGAACCTTTTTTATTTGTTCCAGTGCGTTCAAGCAGTTTTGGAATCATATCAAATACGCTAGGCGGATAACCTTTCTGCGCAGCAGGTTCGCCGTTTGCAAGACCAATTTCGCGCTGAGCATGTGCAAAGCGTGTAACAGAGTCCATCATCAGCATAACGTCTTTGCCCTGGTCGCGAAAATATTCCGCAACAGCAGTACAAACCTGAGCCGCACGCAAACGGCAAATAGAAGGCTGATCACTTGTAGAAACTACAAGAACAGAACGGCTCATTCCCTCTTCGCCAAGATCGCGCTTTACGAAGTCTAAAACTTCGCGACCACGTTCACCAATAAGACCAATAACGTTTATATCTGCATCTGTATTTCTGGCAATTATACTAAGCAAAGTTGATTTCCCAACACCAGAACCGGCAAAAATACCAAGGCGCTGACCTTTACCAACTGTCAGTAAAGAATCAATTGCGCGGACACCGGTTGTAATACGGCGGTCAATATCAGTACGTTCATTAGGAGCCGGAGGGTTAGCAACTGCCGGATAATAATCATCTGGATTAAGTTCGCCTTTATCATCACATGGAAAACCTGATGCATTTATCATACGACCTAAAAGACAGTTTCCAACCGGAACCTGCAATGTATGACCGGAAGCTACAACTTCGCAGCCAACTTCAATTCCTTTTGTTTCGCCGTAAGCGGCAAGACGCACAGTTTTATCTTCAAGCCCAACAACCTCTGCCAGAAGCGAAGTGCCGTTTCTAAGTCTGATTGTACACATTTCTCCAATTACAGAACGCGGTCCTTCACTTTCAATTTCAAGACCTTTTACAGCTTTTACCCTGCCTGTATAGAGAATTGTTTCCGCATCAACTACTTTTTCAAGATATTTTGTAAAATTGAATTCATGCTTAAAAGAAGCTGCCATTCAGATTATTCTCCCGAAGCTAAAGAATCTGAACGTTTGATTGTCTTAAGAGGAGAAACTTCAAGAATCTTGTTTTCAAGTTCAGTAAGCTGACTTGAAATACGGGCATCAATTGCACCAAAATCGGTTTCGACAATACAACCGCCTTTTTCTACAGACGAATCTTCAAGAATATTAATTCCCTGAATATTTTCTACATGCTGAATAAATTCCTGCGTATGAGCCGACGCAAGCTGCAAATCTTCAACATTTACACGCAAAGTAACTGTACCGCGCGCACGAACTTTTTTAAGAGCAGCCAGCGTATTTGCCATAACAACATTTTTCTGATTTTCTGAAAGGATTTTTACAACCTTACGAGCCATTAAAATAACAAGTTCAACAATCTGACTTTCGGTTTCCTGCAAGATTTCTTCGCGGCGCTGCATAACACTTTCTACAATTTTGTGCATGCGCTCAATCAGGCGTTCAACTTCTTCCTGCCCTTCCTGATAACCGCGGGCATTTCCTTCAGCATAACCTTTCTGTTCTGCTTCGCCTTGAAGCTTATCGCGCTGTTCCTGCGCATCGGCAATAATCTGCTCTGCTTCCAGACGCGCTTTTGCAATTATATCGTCAGCTTCGCGCTGCGCATCAGCTTTTAAAATTGCCGCTTCGTCAGTCTGACGTTTTACTTCGGCAAAGGCTGCATCCTCGGCTCGTTTTACAATTTCGTTGGCTTCGTTCTGCGCCTTTTCCAGCATATCAGCTTTTTCAGTTTCCCACTGAGCCTTGTATTCTTCTGCCTCGCGGCGCAAATCATCAGCTGTAGGACCTGTATATTCTTCAACAACTTCCTCTTCAACTTCTTCTACCGGAGAAAAATCTTTATAAAGAGGAAGCACTACTTTTTTATCGCTAACCTTGGCTTCGCCAGGTCTAAAAACTGTTTTTGCCACTTAAAGCAATCTCCTTACAAGCTGATTTTAAGAAACAAGTTCGTCTTCGCCGGAACGGGCAATAACGATATCACCATTATCTTCAAGACGTCGGATTATAGATACAATCTTCTGCTGAGCTTCTTCAACGTCCTTCAAGCGTACAGGTCCCATAAATTCCATATCTTCCTTAAGCATTGATGCGGCACGTTTAGACATGTTACGGAAGATTTTGTCCTGAACTTCGGTATCAACAGATTTAAGCGCTTTTGCAAGTTCCTGCTGGTCGACATCGCGAAGTACCTTCTGAATAGCTCGATCGTCGAGCATAACGATATCCTCGAATACGAACATTCGCTTTTTGATTTCCTCTGCCAAATCCGGATCGTCCTCTTCGAGAGATTCGATAATTGACTTTTCAGAAGAACGGTCAACAAGGTTCAAAATTTCAACGATAGCTTCAACACCACCGGCAGCAGTATAATCTTCTGAAGACAGAGTAGAAAGCTTCTTTTCCAAAACGCGTTCAACTTCGCGCAAAACATCAGGAGAAGTTCGGTCCATTGTTGCAAGACGCTTAGAAACTTCGGCCTGCATATCTTCCGGCAAGTTCTGCAAAATAACGGCAGCTTTGCCAGGTTCAAGGTAAGCAAGAATCAAGGCAAT
>DEEV01000129.1:35452-45854 GCA_002350445.1 Treponema sp. UBA2869
AGATGAGCCGGGTCTGTACGGCGAATAAAGTCGAACGGACGAACCTGAAGACTTGAAGTAAGACGGTTGATAATATCAATTGCTTTTTGACTTCCCAAAGATTTTTCAAGAAGCTCGCGGGCATAGTCAATACCACCGGTTGTGATGAAGTTCTGAGCATTCATCAGCTCCTGGAACTCTTCAAGAACAGCGTCTTTAAATTCAGGATTAACTTTTTCCTGACGCGCAATTTCAAAGGTTAAAGTTTCTACTTCATCTTCGCGCAAATGCTTCATGATTTCGGAAGAAACATCCGGTCCAAGAGAAATAAGGAAGATAGCCGCCTTTTGACGACCTGTAAGACTTTTATAATCTTTACTGCCTTTTTTAGAACCACCAGCTCCGGCAGGTTTTAACTGGCCTGGTTTTGGCACAGGTTTAGGGCTGTCGGCTTTTGGTGCATCTGCAACAACTAAATCGTCTGACATTCTATTCCTCCATTAACCAAGTTCTAATGAGCATTGCAACATCCTCAGGATGCTCTTTTGCCATATTGATTGCATTTTCCTGAAGTTCCATACGTCTTGTTTCTTCGACAGACATTGTAACTTCCATACCATCGTCTTTTGCTTCCCAAAGTGCACGTTCGCGGGCTGCCTGCTGTTCTGCAAGAAGACGTGCTTCGCGTTCGCGGCGGCGTCTTTCCAGTTCGCGGCTGATAACACGGAACATAATAAAGCCGATAAGAACAACTGCAACAGCTACAAGAATCATAAGAAGTGTTCTTCTGCGCTGAATTGCAGCAAAATATTCGTCATCTTCTGCCTTAAACTGGTCAGTTCGGTCATACTGAATGTTAGTTACATGAACAAGGTCTCCACGTTCACGGTTATAACCAATTGCACCTTTAATAAGGTCTTCTGCCTTTGAAAGTTCGGCAGCAGGAATTTCATCATAATGACGTTTTAATGCACCGTCTTCTACAATAAAATTACCCTGATTATCTTTTTCAATACGCCATTTACCGTCAAGGTTGACAGAAACCGAAACACGGTCAATTTTTGGCGCAGTAATTTCGTGAGTTTCCTTTGAATTAAGTTCGTTGTTCTGAGTAAGTCCGGTTCTTGTAGTAGTTCCAATTACGTTAGACATATCAGCATAAACAGGAGAATTTTCGCCCTCTGCACCAGCCGGTCCTTCCGGATTATAACCGGTTCCCTGCCAGGTTTCTGTTACACTCTGTGTTGAACGCGGCAGATAGTCACGGAATTCAGAATCATCATAAGGAGTATCAGGATTATCTGCTTTGATTTCAATAGGAAAATATTCTTTTGAATCTGTAGTTTTCTGAGAAGTATCCATTTCGATTGTAACAGCCATATCGCGGCAACGATCCTGAGTATATGTCTGCTGAAACAGATTAAGGATTTTTGCACGAATTTCTGTTGCAAGCTTAAGCTTTGCCTTTTCAGTACGCTCTGTAACAGAAAGACGGTCAAGGTCGGCCATATCTTCAAAATTATTTACCTGAGCACCGGTAGAATCAGTAATAATAAGGAATTCCTGAGTCAACCCCGGAACAGCGGCAAGAATAGCACGCTGCAAACCTTCAAGACGCTTTCTGTCTTTAAGGATAGAACTGCCCGAAGACGGATAAAGAATTACAGAACAAGTCTGAGGATTCTGATCAGATTTAAAAAGTTTTTCTTCAACAGGAGGAACCGAAACTTCTGCATGATCAATATCACTATAACTTTCTATAAATTTTCGAAGTTCTTCTTCTTTCTTTTTCTGGTACTTAACTTTCTGGTCGGCATCGGTAGTAGACCAGTTACGTGTAAAATAATCACCCCAGATATCAACGTTTGAAGGAATAAGATTTTCATCATTCAACACAGGAATAATTCTGCGCTTAGTTTTTTCATCAGCGACATAAATATAACCCGCATCGTCTGTACTCGCAGTAATTCCAGATTTATCAAGCCGGTCAAGAATCTTGTAGAGTGAATTTTCATCGGTTACAGGGGCGTTAAACAGCCTTACAGTAGAAGGCTTTGCAGACATTTTTGCTGCAGCAACAACCGCAATAATAACAACGGCGATAATGCCAAATAAAATAACTTTTTGAACTGGTTTCCATTTTGCCCAAAGATCTTTAAGCTTTGAAACCGTCCTTTGAAGCCATTCGTTCATTAGTTCCCCTCCCGTGAACGAATAATTTTAAAGAAATTTATAGTAAATTTAATTAAGTATAACACACGCAAAAAGATAATGCAATGAAAAAATCAGGACAAACGTATTTAATGAGTTTAGCAAAAAAAACTGTTGACATTTATAATATAACATTGTTATATTAACATAGTTATAGAAAAGGTGATGTTATGAGAAATCCCAATACGGAAATTATTCCGCTTATAAAAAGAAAAACGCTGGAGCTGCTGATGGAAAATGATCCGTCGCAGATTGGAATGCGTGAAATCGCGAAAAACTGCGGCATTACGGCAACAAATATTTACCATTATTACAAGGATAAAGACACGCTTTTTCAGGCAATAAGCCTGGACTGCATCCGCCGGCTGAACGAAAAAATTTCTCAGGCTGCAAAAGAAGGTAAAACCATCAAAAAGCAGATTACAAACGCAATTGAAAGTTTTCGCGACTGGTGTTTTGAAAACCCGAGGCTTTCGCTGCTTGTAATGCAGGGAATAAAATCAGCAGACAATGTTCCGCCAAATATAATAGAAGAATATTACATTTGTAACCGCACCGGCGAAGAGCTTTTAAAAAATGCCATAAATGCAGGAGAAGCTGAATCAGAAAATCCACGGATTGATGTTGGGATTCTGGTTTCAGGAGTATGGGGCTGCATAGAATCAGTTCTTCTAAAAAAATGCGACAGAGAATACTGGGAAAACGGAAAAGCCTTTACAGACAGTTTTATAAACTTATGGACAAAATCAATTTTTATACAAAAAGAGGTTAATTAATATGAAAAAAACAGTAAAAAATTTAATTTTATCGGCAGCAGGCTTTGTACTTTTTGCACTTCCGCTTAGCGCAAGAGAAGTAACAATTTCGGTTGGAGCCGGACAAAACTGGAAGCAGAAAATGGATCCGCAGGCCGCAATCTGGCTTGAAGATTCAAACGGAAATTTTATTAAGACACTTTACGTTACAGGAAAAGCCAGTAAAAAAAACTGGATTTTTGGACCTAAAGAAGGACGTCCCGAATCGCTTCCGGTATGGTATTTTGCCTCTGGAACAGATTCACAAATGCCACAGAAAAAAACAAAAGGAAAAACTGAACTTGACGCAGTTACAAGCGCAACTCCAAAAGGCGGCATGATTTTTAAAGCCGAAATTCCGGACACAGACTGCGTAATAAAAGCAGAATTCAACACAAGTTTTGACTACAACGAAACTTACACAAAAAAAACTTCGGGCGTAAACGGACAACCTTCTGTAATTTATTCAGCAGAAATTTCAAAAGATGCCAAAGAAGAAATCACGCTGGAATTTCTTGGAACAGGTTCCCTAGACGGTTCTGACGGTTCAATAAGCAAAAACACAGAAGGACTTACAACAGCAAAAAACATTGTCCGCATTGTAACAATCACTTTACAAAATCAGAAAAACTAACAAAAGATAGATTTCACCCCGTCTGTGCGCCCGCAAGCGAGGAATTTATAGGGAAGAAAAAAATGAATATTTTAGTATTAAATGGTAGTCCACGAAAAAACGGAAATGTTGCAAAAATGCTGCGAAAAGAAGCCGAAAAATATTCAGCTTCGGACAATCAGATTATCTGGCACGACGTAAGCGATTTGAATTTTTCATTCTGCAAAGGCTGCATGGCATGTCGTTCAAAAAGCAACTGTGTTCTTCGCGAAGACGATGCTCACAAAATTGCGCAGGAAATAAAAAACTGCAGCCTGCTCATAGTGGGCACACCGGTTTACTGGGGCAACATGAACGGAAAGCTAAAATCACTTTTCGACAGAATCGTTTACGTAATGATGGGAGAAAAAAAATACGGTATTCCATTTCCTTTGAACAAAGGGAAAAAGGCAGTTATTATAACAAGCTGCACTACCCCATTTCCCTTTAATTACATCTGCCATCAGTCAACAGGAGCCGGCAAAGCCTTAAAAGAAATTCTAAAATGCTCCGGCTTTAAAATTATTCGAACAAAAAACCTTGCAGGAACAAAGGAAAAGGAATAAAAAATATGATTAGCGGTGGTTGTGTTTAGACAGGCTCAACAACCAAGGCTCTCGAAACCACCGCATTTAGCGTTATTAGAACAAAGCCTAGCGAGTTGTAGTAATTTCATTCCAGCCGGTTACAAGGCGGTCAATTACATTCTGGGCAAGATTTAAGCTCATGCGGGCTTTTGCCATTGAAATTGCGGCCTCTTCCGGATTTATTGATTCAGGATCGGTCATAAGCTGCTGCTCAACTTTTTGAACATCAAGCTGCTGAGCATTCATTTCGTTCATTGCCTCCAGAAGGAAATCCTGGAAAGAATGTTTTTCGCCGGCTGCGGAAACAGAAGCCGCCTGTGTATTCTGATTAAGTTTTTCTACTGCAGAAACTGGTTCAAGCCCCGGTTTATTTGCCGTTACAGGAACAATTTTTTTTGCACCGTAATGCTGATCGTTTGTACTCCACATCTGCAGAGCGCCAAAATCCTGGATTTTCATATTCATTCACCACCTGCCTTACATTTTACACCAGTTAGCGTCCAATGTCCAATGCAGCGGTAAACATATCTTTTGCACCGTCAACAACAGTTGCATTTGCTTCGTAAGCGCGCGATGCCGAAATAAGATTTACCATTTCGTCAACAATATTTACGTTAGGATACTCAACATAACCTTTGTTAGGTCCGCTCTGAATTGCATCCGGATGGTCAGGATCGTAAACAAGTCTGCCCTGCTCTGTATCCTGAACAATTTCCAGAACTTTTACACCTTTTCCAGGTCCGTTGTCCAAAGATGACGGAACAAAAGGCGTTCTCCACTGCGGATTTTCGTCGCTTACAGGAGCCAGAATTACTGTGGATTTTTTGAAAACTCCACCTTCCTGCGTTCTTGTTGTAGAAGCGTTGGCAATATTATTCGATATTACGTCAGTTCTTACTCGTTCTGCAGCCATTCCGGTTGCGGCTATATTTATACTTGTGAACATTCCCATGACAGTTTTACTCCTTTTTTAGGTTTTAGGGGAAAGTCTTCCCCTGGCTCGCACTTCGTTGCTCGCCACCCCTTCGCCTAGGGGCTTTCGCAGCCCCTAAAACCCCGCGACTTTTGCAAAGCAAAATGTCGGTAAGCACGCTTGCGTGCGACCAACGCCCCCAGGAGGTCTTATGTCAATCAAAGTTGCCATAGCATCATCAGACAAAATAAACATAGATTTACATTTCGGTCAGACCAGACAGTTCGAAATCTACGAGTTGCGCGGCGACCACTTTGAATACCTGGAAACCCGAGAAGTTCCAAAGTCTGATCAGCCTTCTGACGAGGGTACAGCGGCTAGTGCGGGCTTTAGTGGTGGTTGCGGCGGTGGCTTTGGTTGCGGAAGCGGCTGCGGCGGCGGATGTGGAGGCGGCGCAGGAGGTCCTGCATCACCGGCTGTTCAACTGCTTTTAGATTGCCGTTCAATAGTTGCCGCACAGATTGGTCAGAACGTTCGCCGCCAGTTTGAACGAAACGCCGTGAGTGTTTTCGACATCGAGCTCCCGATAAAAGAAGCTCTTCAGAAGCTCGCTGCGTATTATTTGAAATTTGGTGATTGAGCCTGTCGAAATCACCAGATTTTTTGAACCGATGGTTTCGACAAGCTCAACCATCATTAAGTTTTAGGAGTTCTACATGCCATTATCTATAGAAACAAAATGCGTACATCTTGAAAATCAAAACGAGGCTGACGAAAAGCCTGCGTGTAATCACTACGGTTCAATCAGTTTTCCAATTTACCAAACTGCAACTTATGCACATCCTGGGGCAGGAAAAAGTACCGGCTTTGATTATTCTCGGCTGCAAAATCCAACACGCGAGCAGCTTGAAAAAATTGTCTGCCAGCTTGAAAACGGAATAGACGCATTTGCACTTTCTACAGGAATGGCCGCAATCACTCTGCTTATGGAAATCTTTAAGCCGGGTGATCATCTTATTGTAGATTCAGATTTATACGGTGGAACAATCAGACTTTTTGATAATGTTTCTGCTAAAAACGGAATAAAGTTTACACGCACAAACTGTTCAACCGACGACATAGAAGCTTTAATCACTCCTGACACAAAAGCCATTTACATTGAAACTCCAACAAACCCAATGATGAACGTAACCGACATTGTAAAAGCGGCTGAAACTGCGCACCGTCAAGGTTTGCTTTTGATTGTAGACAACACTTTTATGTCGCCCTATTTTCAGAATCCTCTGGACTTAGGAGCAGACATTGTAGTTCACAGCGGAACAAAATTTCTTGCTGGACACAACGATACTCTCGCAGGATTTATCATTGTTAAAAGTCCAGACCTGCAGGAAAAACTTCGCTTCCTCATAAAAACAACAGGTGCAGGCCTTGCTCCATTTGACTGCTGGCTTGTTTTGCGCGGAATAAAAACTCTTGCATTGCGAATGGAAAAGGCTTCAGCTTCTGCTCTCAAAATTGCACAGTGGCTTACAACCCAGTCTCACATAACATCAGTTATATACCCGGGTCTCGAAAATCATCCTGGCCACAAAATCATGAAGAAACAGGCGCGCGGTTTTGGCTCAATGGTAACCTTCCGCACCGACTCTGCGGAAAGAGCTCTGTCAGTCCTTGAAAAAGTTCGACTCATTAAATACGCAGAAAGCCTGGGCGGTGTAGAAACATTAATCACCTACCCTACCACACAGACCCACGCCGATGTTCCGGAAGAGCTCCGTCTTAAAAACGGAATCACGCCCGCGACACTTCGTCTTTCCGTCGGCGTTGAAAACGTGGAAGATCTTATTGCGGATTTGCAGCAGGCGTTGAATTAGACTTGACAAAACTACTTCTATAGAAGTAGTTTATAAGTATGTCGAGGATAATTTTATATCATGGCTCACAAAAAATAGTTTCTCAGCCAGTTTTTGGAGAAGGCAAAGTCTATAATGATTATGGCCGTGGTTTTTATTGTACAGAGCATCTGGAACTTGCAAAGGAATGGGCCTGTCCTACGCTGGATGATGGTTTTGCTAACCGTTATGAATTAGATACTAAAAATCTTAAAATCCTTGATTTACAGTCTCCCGAATATTGTACATTGCACTGGCTGGCTCTGCTAGTGAACAATCGTCGTTTTGATTTATCTACTCCTATTATGCGGCAGGGCTTTTATCATCTTTCTCAAAATTTTTTAATTGATATTTCCAGCTATGATTTGATTAAGGGATATCGGGCTGATGATTCGTACTTCTCTTTTGCAGAAGCATTTCTTTCAAATCAGATTTCCTATAAGCAACTACAAGAAGCAATGAAGCTTGGTAAGCTTGGTGAGCAGTTTGTTCTGAAGAGTAAAAAGGCATTTAATAAAATCACTTATACTGGCTATGAAATTGCAGAAGGAAATAAATATTGTACTCTTAGAAAAATGCGTTTGGAAAAAGCTAAGGAAGAGTATAAGAACGTTACAGGAAAGTTCGATCTTAAAGGGATATATATCCGAGACCTTATTCTGGAGGAGATGAAAAATGATGACCCGCGCTTACGATAAATTCTTTCTGCCTGGTGTAATGAACAATCTTGGTTTTGCATTTGATTTTGCAGTGAATGGCTGTGATGTAGCTCCTGATTCCTTTTATGATTTTTTTATTGCTTCAAAGGTTGCCTCTGCGATTGAAGACGGTTCTCCTGCTTTTATTTGTGGATGTTCTGGAACTGAGCTTGTACTTACCGTCTTTGATCGGGTTGGTATTAAATCCGATGCTGCAGATAAAGAGTTTATTCGTTTTGATCGTTCACCAGAATATTGGGCAGGTTGGGTTCTTGCTTATTATCAGTGGAACAGCGGAATATCCTTTGCAAAAATCAGGGATTATGTTGCATTCCATGATGTAATTAATATGTATTATCCATTACACGAAGCACCAAAAGAAAAATTTTCAGATGTGATGAATGAGCTGATTAAAAGAAAAAATCAGGAACGCGGTACAAATCTTCATCGTCTGAGAAAAGCCTCTGGCCTGACTCAAAAAGAATTAGCGGAACTTTCCGGTGTAAATCTTCGTACTTTACAGCAATATGAAATTGGTACCAAAGATATAAATAAGGCTAGTGGCGCTGCTATTAATTCTCTTGCGCTTGCTTTACGCTGTAATTTTTATGATGTGATGGAATTGAATTTAGAGAACTAGTCTCTTAAATATTTATTTCACTATCACACAACTTAAGTGCTTCCGCATCATGGCTTGCAATCAGAATTGTTTTTCCTTCGTCTGCCAGGCTGCGGAAGATTTTTATGATTTCTTCTGTTCGGTCAGAATCTACGGAGTCGGTGGGTTCGTCGGCGAAAAGAAGCTGAGGATCATTTATAAGGGCACGGGCTATTAAAACTCTGTGATTTTCGCCACCGGAGAGTGTAGAAGGATAGTTCTGGGCAAGGTGTGCAATTCCTAAGGATTCGAGAAGCTGCTCTGCTCGTGCTGTAATTTCTTTTGCAAATGTGTTATCAACTTTTTTCCTGCCTAGGAAGGCTGGCAGTCTTACATTATCAATCACGCTAAAATTTTCAAGAAAACTTTGTTCCTGTGAAATAAAGCCTATATTCTGATTTCTGAAAGCGCTGAGCTCTTTATCATTAAGAGAATTTAGTTCTATATCATTTATGATAAGCGAACCGGAATCCTGTTTTTGTAGGCCGGCTATGATAGAAAGCAATGTGCTTTTTCCCGCTCCGGATTTTCCAGTGATTCCAATGAACGAGCCTTCCTTAATCGAAAAACTGAAGTCTTTAAGTACATCAATTCGGCCGCGTGGTGTGATGAATGATTTATTTATGTTGTGTGCTTCTATCATGTTTTATTCCTTATTAAAGGTGGTTTCGACAGGCTCAACCACCNNTATATTTCTTTTTTCGAAACTTTTATAGCTCCGGATACAGATGCTGCAAGGCACGCCAGAATCAAAATCACAAATGTTATAATTGCAAACAAAATTATCTGCCCTGCGCCTGCTAAAAGGAACGGCATGCTCAACTTCTCTGAAATCAAAAAATTAAACGGAAGCAAAATCAATGCGCTGATTCCAACACCAGACACTGCACCTATGCTTCCAAGTATTCCTGCTTCTGTAAATACAATTGCACGGAGTCTGCTAAAATCAGCACCAAGTACTCTCAATATTGAAAACTCACGCAATCTTTCATTTATAGTAAGTGAAAATACAATTGAAAGAGTAAGTACTGTAATCAAAATCACAAGTACGCTTACCGCATTCAAAATCACCAGGAAGGACGAGATACTGTCGATAAGGCTTGAAACAAACTTATCACTTTGAATTACCTGTACACCTGGAACGGCACCTTTAATGCGTGCCGTTGTGCTGTCCGGCTTTGCGTCTGCTGCAAGCTTTACGAATATTACGCTGGTTTTATTTTTTGTATCGCCGTCAGAAATAAAGCCAAAGCCTTTTGTTTTTGCATCGTCAAAAATTTTCTGAAGGCTGTTGATGTCTGTATAAATCACGTTATCCATACCGGTTCCGCTTTTTGCGAGACGGGCAGTAACGCTATGAGTGTATTCAAAAAAACGCACTGTATTTTTTTCTGTAGTAATATTACTTCCGGCAAGAATTATTTCATCACCAGAAGTACTTAAAACTTTTTTTCTTGCCCACGATTTTATAATGAAGTCGCTTGATGGGTCAAAACCGATAATCTGAATCGGAAAGTCGCAGCAGCTTTCGCTAAGGCTTGTCAGATAAAACTGGCTGGTTACTGCTGCAACTCCCTGAATTCCACGGACGGTTTCTTCAATACTTTTTTCCATGTAAAAATAACTTGGCTCGCCGGAAAGAAGAACTCCTTCTGCCTGAGCTTCGTAGCCTTCCGGTACAATCATAAGGTCTGCACCTATGCGAGTATTTATTCCTTTGAGCCCGCCTTTAATGCTTGCAGTCAAAAGAAGGGTACCGAACAGCACCCCTGCTGCTAATGCAACGAGGACTGTTAGGGCTGCCGTGCGGTACGGTTTTCTTTTAATGTTTGCAAGCGCAAGGCTTTTTGTAGTTATCGTTTTTTCCATAAAAGAGCTGTCTGTGCTGCTGAGATTACAAAAATTACAATTCCGAATACCAGTACTGTTGGCGCTGTTACCTTGTGGCAGTGCATGCTTGCCATTCCGCAAACCTTTGCAAAAGTGTAAGGTGCAATTCCAACGAGAAGTCCAAGTAC
>DEEV01000129.1:46058-46191 GCA_002350445.1 Treponema sp. UBA2869
TCCTGCTGTCTGAAGCTGGCGTGCAGCGGCATCAAAAGTTTTCTTTCCAAGTGAACGACTTGGCTGATAGTTCAGTTCTTCAAGAAGTGCTGCGTTGAAATCAAGGTCGCCTGCAACAAGGTCGTTCTCAATC
>DEEV01000015.1:0-4847 GCA_002350445.1 Treponema sp. UBA2869
ACCATAATCTGTTTAACACTACCCTTTGGAACAATTGCTACAGGATAATTCTGTGCATATTTATTCACAAAGTTCATAATGTTTTCATCGCTGCCAAGAGATGCAACCTGAATGTAATAGTATCCTTTTTTCAAATCTGAAAGACTTGAAAAAATATATTTTTCGTATGAAGTTTCTTTTGAAGCAGGTTTTGCAACAGGCTCAGGCTCTTTTTCTACAAGTGGAGCAGGCTCTGCAATTTCTTCTTCTTCAGGTTCACTTTCTGCCGGTGCAGGTGGCATAGAATCTGATGGAACTAAAACTATTGCTTCATAAGATTCTTCAGCTTCCTCTACAGGCTGAACTTCTGCTTCTTCTGTAATTTCAGTATCCTCTTCAACTGAATCAGCTGGTACTTCAACTTCTTCTTCTACCGGAGTTTCCGGAACTTCTTCAACAGGTTCTTCAAACTGTTCTTCAAAAGGAATTGCACTTATTTCGCCTTCGTCAACAGGTTCTTCTTCTATTAAGTCTGAAATTTCTTCATTTTCAAGAAGTTCTTCTTCTGCAACTTCATTCTGAGGTTCTTCCTCTTCGTCAAAAGACATTTCTTCCTCATTTTCTTCATCAAACGAATAAATTTCTTCAGCTACTGCCTCATCTTCAGATTCCGGCTCTTCTTCGCTTTCTTCACCTGACGCAGCATAAGCCCTTGCAAAAGGATTATCGGCTTCTTCATCATCAGCAATTTCTTCCTCTTCTGCAATTTCAGATTCTTCATTCTCCGATTCATCAAAATCAGATTCAGCGGCAGAAATTATTTCCATTTCTTCTTCTGAAGCTGGATTTTCTTCTGCAGGCTCATCAGTCCATTCATCTTCAGCCTCAGATTCATCAAAATCAGAAGCTATTTCTTCAAACTGATTTTCCGGAATTTTATATTCTTCACCTTTCTTATCATTTGTTTTTGCATTACCATCATTTCTTGCAATTACAGCAGTTCCATAAACACGCTCATCGTTACCAGAACGCTTTGTAATTTTTACGATGTTATTTGCATCTTTATCTATGCCGATTGCGTTTGCGGCTTCTGGAGTAAGCATTATTGCAACGCCTTCAGACGGATCAAGAGCTCCAATTACCAGAAGATCTACTGTAGAATCGCCCGAAATGTTTGCAACTGTAATAATATCTCCTGGAAGATATCCTACTGTTTTTGCAAACAAGCCCTGTGGAAAAACACCTTCCTCCACAACAACAGCTCTTCCATCTAAAGAAGGACTGAACGATGCAAAAAGCGCACAGCCTGCTATTACTACCAAGATTTTTGCAAAAATACCTGATTTTTTATTTTTCATATCCCTACCCATCCTTAGGCTTTATTTTCTTTTACAATTTTGTTTATATCTGTAACCAGAACCGCACTAATGGCACGCAAATCATCTGCATTAACCGCATTTGACGCTGAAACTTTTTTTTCTGCAAGAATGCTTCCTGTTTTCGCATTTGAAATAGACCAGTAAACCTTTTCCAGTTTAGCAGCACCCTTAGAGCCTTCTTTTGGAGATGTAAAAAACAAGTTTATCTGTACAAAATAGTCTGAATAGCCGTCAAAAGCTTCGTCCAGGCCAAGCTTCCAGAGTTTTTCGTCGTTTCCGTCTGAGAAAAAAACCGCCGCAACAGAGTTTGTAACAATGTAGCCGCAATTAAAAAGCCCTGTAAGGATTTCATCTTCTATTATTAAAGACTGCTCTCCTACAGTTTTCAGACTTTCATCATGCTGAACAACCTGAAACGAAATCTGCTTTGCAAAGCACAGCCCCGAACAAACAGCAAGCAGCACAAAAAGGCATGTTTTTTTTAGAATCCNNACATCGGATTTTTTTTAAAGGAGTTTAGCGTTTTTTTTCTGGGCAAATGCATTTATACAGTTGCCCTGTAATTTTTTAAGAATTGAGATTTTATACATTGTGTATTATAATTAAAGGAATTCAAAACGGGTGGAAAAATGGAAAAGCGCATTTACATAATCGGTGCCGGATTTGCAGGACAGACAATTGCCGATGACATAAAACGCAAAAAAATATTCGGTAAGGTAAATGCTTTTATTGATGATGATAAATCTATAATTGGAACCACAATCGACGGCATTCCGGTTTTAGGTCCAATTTCAGGCGTTGCATCCGTACTTAACAATTCAGAAATGGACGAGGCAATTATTGCCATTCCATCAGCGCCAACAGAAAGAATCAAAGAAATTTATGAATCGCTTTCCGCAAACGGCTTTTTGCATATAAAAATTTTACCGGGAATAAGCCAGGTTATAAATGGAGACGCTCATCTGGTTCAAACCCGTGCAATTGATCCGCTTGATATACTTGGAAGAACACCAGTTACAATTTCCTTAAAAGAAAGCCTTAAATATCTTCGCGGAAAACGAGTTTTAATTACCGGCGCCGGTGGTTCAATAGGTTCCGAACTTGCACGTCAGCTGCTAAGCGGCGGCGCAGAACGTCTTTATCTTTTTGGCCATGGCGAAAATTCAATTTGCCAGATTTACCGCGAACTTCGTCTTTTGCAACAGGAAGGCGTTGGCGAACGCGCCACAATTGTCCCTATCATTGGAGACATGCGCGACCGCGACTACACCGATTATATTATAGAACAAACCCGCTGTAACGTTATTTTTCACTGTGCAGCCTACAAGCACGTTCCAATGATGGAAGAAAATCAGGTCGCAGCCATTGAAAACAATGTATTTGGTACAAAAAATCTTCTTGATGCAGCACTAAAGCACAATGTAGACCGATTTGTCTTAATTTCTACAGACAAAGCCGTAGCTCCGGTAAGCGTTTACGGAGCTTCAAAAATGCTTTGCGAAAAGCTTGTTCTGGAAGCGGCAAAAAAAGCCCGGAATAATCAGGCTGTAATGTTTGTTCGTTTTGGAAACGTGCTTGGCAGCCGCGGTTCAATTCTACCGGTTTTTCAAAATCAAATTGCTACAGGTGGTCCATTAACTGTAACAGATAAAAAAATGGAACGATTTTTTATGACAATTCCAGAGGCGTGTTCTCTTGTTTTGCAGACTGGCGGAGTTGGCGAAAACGGAAAATCATATCTTTTAGACATGGGTGAACCAATTAAAATTATTGATCTGGCTGAACAAATCATAAAATTTTCGGGTCTGGAACCATATAAAGATATAGATATAAAAATAGTTGGAGCACGTAAAGGCGAACGGCTTACCGAACCTCTCTGGCTGGAAGATGAACACCCTACTCCTACAAAATATCAGAAAATTCTGGAACTTGAAAACAAAGAATATTCAACAGAGCGGCTTGAACAGCTTCTTAACAAACTAAAGCCGATTTGTTTTTTTGATGAAACTTTCAAAGAAGATTTCCGTAATAAGCAGAAACTTACCGAAATTTTATGCAGTGACTGCGAAAGCCTTAAAAATTATTATGAAGAGATAAAGACAGATAATCAGAAACGAACTGATTTATTGTAGGAAAAGCTATGGCAGAAATTAAAGTTCCTTTTCACAAAGCGGCTATTACAAAAGATGAAGAAGACGCTGTTTTAAATGTTCTTAGAAGCGGCTGGCTTACAACCGGCAAATATGCTTTGGAATTTGAAAAAAAATTCAGCGAATCTTTGGGCGGCAACGAGGTTATAAGCCTTGCAGTAAATTCTAATACCTCAGGAATGATTCTTGCTATGGAAGCCTGCGGTGTACACCAGGGAAAGGCTGTAATTACAACACCATACACTTTTGTTTCTACGGCAGCCTGCGCACGTCACTTAAATGCAGATGTTTTTTTTGCTGACATAGAAAAAGACACTTACAGTATTGATCCAGACAAAATTGAAGAAATTCTAAAACAAGATACAACGACCGGGTACAAAGGTCATGCACCTTACAGTGTATGCGCAATTGTTCCGGTTCATATTGCCGGAAACGTTTGCAATATGAAGCGCATAATGGAACTTGCAGAAAAATACTCAACACCACAAAACAAAATCCGGGTAATAGAAGATGCCGCACACTCCTACCCGTCGCCAACTAAAATGGGCTATGCGGGAACAATCGGCGACGCCGGAGTTTTTTCTTTTTACGTAACAAAGACAATCACAACAGCAGAAGGTGGCATGGTATGCACCCGTGACAAAGACTTAGCAAAACGGATGACTGTAATGCGAATGCACGGAATGGACCGAACGACCTGGGACCGCTACACTTCTCCGCGCGCTTCCTGGGAATACGATATTGTAGCGCCGGGTTACAAATTCAACCTGCCTGATGTGCTTGCCGCAATCGGCTGCTGTCAGCTAGACCGAGCCGTTCAGTTTTATGAACAGCGAAAACGAATTGTAGAAAAATATAACAAAGCTTTTTCAAAACTTGATTACATTACACTACCTCCAGACGGAGAAGGAAATTCCTGGCATCTTTATCTTATGCGCATTGTACCTGAAAAGCTTAAAATTACACGCGAAGAATTTGCAAAGAAAATGCAGGAAGCTGGACTAGGCATTTCAGTTCACTTTATTCCAATTTTTCACTTTACATACTGGAAGGAACTTTACCGCGATTTTACAGCAGAAAATTTTCCAAATGCAGAACGTCAGTATTCAACCACAATTTCTATTCCGCTTTATCCTGACATGACTGATGAACAGGCTGAATACGTAATTACAACTGTTGAAAAACTAGGAAATGAAAACAGGAAATAACTGATGGCAAAATCAAAAAGCGCAAAAAATACAAAACGCTCTCTTGCTGCTGAAGGATTTTACAGCGACTATATTAAGGATAAAACTTTATACGCTGCCATTGTAAGAAGCCCGGCCGCGACAGGAAAAAT
>DEEV01000015.1:4866-14789 GCA_002350445.1 Treponema sp. UBA2869
AGGATATTTTCTTTTTACCGCAGATGATATTCCCGGTGAAAAATTCATTGAGTTTAACAAAGTTTCAACAAAAATTTTTGGTTTTGGAAACGTATCTTACACCGGAGAGCCTCTTGGAATTATTGCAGGTCCCGACGAACAAACTGTAATGGAATGTCTTGAAAGAGTATCTGTAAATTTTGACGTAGAAAACCTGCAGAGCGCGCTTGAAAACGTAATTGCAAAAGACAAGCAGAAATCAAATGAAGCAGAAGAACTTTCGCAGATTGTAGAACAAATTAGTGACATGCCTTCGCTGGATACCGTTGTAGATAATTCTCATCTTGAACTTGAAGAAAACACAAACGTTACAGTTGCAACAAGAGAAATAAAATACGGACTTTTTGAAAATTTGAGTCTTTCAGAAATTGAAGCAAAAATCAAAGAAGATAATACGCTTTTTAAGACCAGCGACACCTGGGAACTTCAGCTTTATGCACCAAACTGGCAGGAAACAACAGGTTCTTTCTGCTATATGGAAGATTCAAAAATTCACATTTATGCACCTACAAAGTGGTCTTCTTACCTGCACAAGGCCGCCGCAAAAATCCTTGGCATTGACGCTCAATCTGTTTTTATTCATAAAACAAAAACCGGGCAGATAGCACCAAACGGCATCTGGCGAACCAGTCAGATTGCACTGCAGACAGCCGTTGCTTCTTACCTTTTGAAGAAACCTGTAAAACTGATGCTGTCGCAAAACGAACAGAAAAAATTTATGAATCCGGGACTTCCAACCCTTATGACCTATAAAACAGCCGTAAAGAGTGATGGAAGAATTCATGCAATGGAAATTCTTATAGATATAGACATAGGAACATCAAATCCATTTGCGCAGGAAATAACAGACAGAATTGCTTTAAGTTCATTCAATTATTACCAGCCGGAAAATCTTTATGTAAAGGCCGTTGCACACACTTCAAAAAATCCGCCTACTTCAATTTTAATAAACGGCATAGACGCTCAGGCATTTTTTGCAATAGAAAATCAAATTCAAAAAATCTGTAATTTAACTCAGATTTCTTCTGACGAAATTCGAAGCATAAATTCTCAGTCCGATAAAAAATCAAATTTTCCGTTTCAAATTCCAATCACTCAGAAAACTGATGAAGCCATGCAAAACACAATCCGCATGAGCGATTTTAACAGGAAATTTGCCGCGTTCCACATGGACGCAATTGACCGAGTACAGGAAGACAGCCGTCCGTTCTTTGCATTGCCGCTGCGTGGAGTTGGAATTGCAAATGCATACGCAGTTTCCGGCTATTTTGGAAATTCAACTTTTTCATATGATTCAAAAATGGACGTTACGCTTACAACCGACGACAAGGTTATTATTCACACTATAAAGCCGTCCATTGTAATTCAGGAGATCTGGAAAAAAACAGCTGCCGAAATGCTTCAAATTCCTGTAAATAACATAACAATTGATTCAGATTTTGAACTTGATGAACTGCCCGAAAATCCTGCAGACACTTACAGCACTATAGGAATCAGTCATGAGCTTTTAAAAAAATGCTGTGCAGAAATTCAGAAAAAACGCTTTCATCAACCTTTGCCTATCACTTCAAAAAAAATGCTTTCCCAGACGTCAAAGAAAACCTGGGACAAAACAAATTTCTGCGGAACACCATTTTATACAGTATCCTTTGCGGCGGTTGCGGCAGAAGTTGAACTTGACCCGTACACTTACAACGAAAAACTAAAAGGCGTTTGGGTAACTGTAGACTGTGGAGACATTTACGACGAAACGGCTGCAATCAGAACAATAAGAATGGAAATTCAACAGGAACTTACAATGCTCGTAAAAGGAAGAATGATTCCATGCGATAACATTTCCGTTCAATTTATTAAATCCGGAAACAAAACCGGTCAGATAGGCGGTCTTATTCACAATACGCTTCCAGCAGCTTTTTCTTCCGCACTTTCGCTTGCACTTGCAACTCAGCTTACAACAATTCCATGTACGGAAACACTTTTGTTTGACCTTATTAAAAACCGCGTAAAAAAATCAAAACAAAAATCAAAGAAAACTGAAAGCGAAAAAAAGACAGACAACCAGCAGCAAAAGCCGGAAGAAAGCATGAATAAGACGGAAGGAGAAATCAAAGAATGAAAATTCCAGTAAACCTGAACGGAGAAAAAACAATTTTTGATTCTGCTCCAGACGAAATGCTAATGAAAGTTCTGAACAAAAACAAATGTCCAAGCGTAAAATGCGGATGCCAGAAAGGATTCTGCGGAGCGTGTGCCGTGCTTGTAAACAAAAAATGTATAGCATCATGTAAAATGCCGGTTGGTTTTGTAAAAGATCAGCAGATAATAACTTTGGAATATTTTTCTAAAACCGAAGAATATCAGCACATAATGGAAGGTTTTGCAAAAGCAGGCTTAAAACTTTGCGGATACTGTAATGCCGGAAAAATCTTTTCTGCATACGAAATTATAAAAATGAATAAAATTCCAACAAAGCAGGAAATTACAAACAGCGTAAAAGATCTTTCGCCCTGCTGCACCGATGTAGAATCGCTTGTAAATGGAATAATTTATGCAATTCAAATTCATAATTCTGGAATTTCTAAAAAAATCAAACGAAGTATGAATTTTGGAAACAACTAAAGGCAGGCAGAAATGGGAAAAACAATTTTATATGTAAAAAATTCAACCGATCTGCTTTCTGTTTTAAAAAACAATATTGGTGTGCAGATTGTTGGCGGTGCTACAAGAATAGAAGAGCTTCCAGAAAAGTCAATTTCCACAAGAGGAATAAAGGATCTTACCCAGATTGTACGTCATGAACGTTACCTGGATATAGGTCCGGGCGTAACACTTTCGGAAATTCTTGCAATTGGACAGGCACATCTTCCTCAAATTCTTTACGAAGCATTAAACTGCATAGCCAACCCAATCATAAGAAACGCGGCAACAATAGGCGGAAACATCTGTGAACGCAACCAGAAGCTTACGCTGTTCGCACCGCTTATGGCACTTGATGCAAAGCTTGAATTTAAAAACCAGACGGAATACAGAACAGAAAACATAAGAAATTTCAAGGCAATTCCGGAAGGTTTTATTCTTTCAAATATTCGTATTCCTCTCATAGATGCAGAACTTTCTATTTTCCGCAGAATTGGTTCAGACCATACAATAACACAACAGTCTGCATCTTTTGCATTTATTGCAGATACAGAAAAAAATTCGCTTATAAATGTAAGGCTTGCTTTTGCCGGACCTTTTACGTTTCACAGCAAAGACTTTGAAAATATGCTCATAGGAAAAAGGCTTCCTCTTACTCATAAAGACATTGACGAAATAGAAGAAGCCGTTGCTAAAGAATTTCAGAAGGCCGCAACCGACCAGATGATAACGGACGTGATGCACCAGCAGTTCTTTAATCTTGTGCGCTACAGTTTTGAACAGTTGACTTAAAAATGACAGAGGAGAAAGCCCACTCGAAACTTCGCGTGCTACCAAGTTTCCGCTATCGCGGAAACTCTCAGGGGTAACTAATTAATAAACATACAGTCACTACGTTCGCTTCGCTCACTACCTAGTTTTGCTACGCAAAACTAGCATATAAACATTGCGTCTCCATATGAGAAAAACCGATATCTTTCAGAGACAGCTATGTTATATGCACTGAGGATGTGTTCACGGCCGGCAAAGGCAGAAACCAGCATAATAAGTGTACTTTCCGGCGTGTGAAAGTTCGTAAACATTTTATCAACTACCTTGAACTTAAAGCCCGGATACATAAAAATGCTTGTTGAATTTGTTCCAGCCCGGACCCACTCGCCGTTTGCTCCAGGTTCCCCGCCTTCCATTTGAATTTTCTGGGCAACACTTTCCAGCGTTCGCACGCTTGTTGTTCCAACCGCAAGGACAGGTCTGCCTTCCCGCTTAGCTTTATTAATAGCATCAGCAGTTTCTTTAGGAACTGTGTACCATTCTTCGTGCATTTTATGATTTTCAATATTCTCTTCACGAACAGGAAGGAAAGTTCCAAGCCCAACATGCAGCGTTACAAACTGACGCTCAATTCCCTTTGCATCCAGGCGCGCGAGCATATCTTGTGTAAAATGAAGTCCTGCCGTAGGACAAGCCGCAGAACCTGTATCAGTTGCATAAACATTCTGATAGCGCTCAGAATCTTCTTCCGTGTCGCCACGCTTAATATAAGGCGGAAGCGGAATGTGACCGTTTCTCTCAAACCAGTCTTCATCAATCGCAAAATCAAATTTCAACGCACGAAATTCTGTCCCGGCATTTCCTTCGTGTTCAATAATCTGAGCAACAGTTCCATCCGGAAATTTATAGTGCATTCCGGGTTTCTGCTTTTTTGCAGATTTTACCATTGTATTCCAGATACAGCATTCCTTATCAATTGTATTAAGAAACATGAATTCTGTTTCGCGACCGGTAGTTTCTTTAATTCCATAAACACGTGCACGACGCACACGACTGTTATTAAAAATCATAAGTGTTCCAGGCTCAATTAAATCTGGTAAATCATCCATCATATGATGTTCTACCGCTCCGGTAACACGGTTTAAAAGCATAAGTTTATCCTGACCGCGCACCCCGCTTGGATGCTGGGCAATCAAATCTTCGGGTAAATTAAAATTAAAATCAGAAGTTAGCATGAAACAAATCTATCACAAAACAGCATTTGTGCAAATAATGTATTTAATTTCCATTATGATATGCCTTTTTCTGCTCATACATAAGATTGTCAACATTTTCTACAGCCTGCTCCAGCGTTAAATCAGAATTTGCCGGCACAAGGTAAGAGCCAACACTGGCAGAAAGTGTATAAGGCAATTTCATAAAGGAAACTTTTTTTGCAAGACGTTCCTGAATTTTTTCGCAGTAATTTTCACCATTGTAATTATGACTGTTTCCCACAACAAGAAATTCATCACCACCATAGCGTATACAGCACCAGTTTTTAGGAACAACCTCAAGCACCGCCGCTGAAACAGTTTTTACTGCAAGGTCGCCGTGTAAATGACCAAAAGTATCATTAATAACCTTCATTCGGTTAATATCTACAAAGAAAAGTACAACTGTAAGACCATTTTTTTTGCTTGTATTAAAAAACGGTTTTGCAATTTTTTCCATACCTGCACGGTTAAGCATTCCAGAAAGAGCGTCGCGCGTAGAAAGCCTTAAATACTGCTGCGACATCTGCTTGTACATATTCTTTTTTCTAAAATGCTCAATACTTGTACCCATTGTTCGAGACCAGGTATAACCATAATTATTATCAATCATTGAAAGATTATTTTTTGTAACAAAATAACCGTGAACATAAGAATGATGGAAAATCGGGATAAAAAGAAAAATACTGCTCTTTTCGTCTTTCATTTTTGCAGGAATAAGATCGCGGATATTAATCATTTCGCGCAAATATTTTTTATTTCCCTGAACAGAACAAATAGCCTGAACCTGCTGACCATAAGAAAGATTCTGCGGCAAATTTTCCGAAGAATTAATAAGCACAGAATTCCAGTCTGACTTCATAAAAATACAAAAATCAGAACCTTCAAAAACGTGCGATTTTGCAAAATGATTTTCGATATTAGTCAAAAGCGTAAAAACATCGGCAGCTTCGGTAAAGATTTCGCTTACAGATTCCATCTGAATATCAAATTCTTCTTTTCGGTTCGTATAATCAAATACTTCAAGAAGATTATGCTGCGCATCCTGAACTTCTGTTTCGCAACCGCACGAACGCCTGAAAATCGGCTGACTTTTTACCATCAGATTATGAACCTGAGAATCGCTGTTCAAAATACGATTTATACACTCGCACCCAACATATTCGCTGTTGCTCTTTACAGTCGAAACAGACGGATTCGTGCATTTTGTATAAGCTATATCATCATAACCGACAATTTTCAACTGTTCCGGAATTTTAATTCCGTTTTCTTCTGCAACTTTCATAAGTGCAATTGCAATTAAATCGTTTGCACAGACAAAAACTTCCGGAAGTTTTGCGCCGCTTTCTATAAGTTCCTTAAAAAAATGATAAGCAATAGGATAATTACAGGCTTCTATTGTATAAACCTGATCCATATTAATTTTTAGATTATTGTCCTGTAACGCAACTCTGTAAGCTTTATAACGTTCTGCAATATCTACAGAAGTCTCTTTTCCGGCAACATAAGCAAAATCGGTATAATGATGAACCTTTATAAGATGCTCCATCATTTCGTAAAGGCCGGTATAATTATCTACTCGAATGCAGGATAGTCCTTCCAGTTTTTTATTTACAGCGATTGCCGGCTTTCCCGATTTTATTATACGCAAACGTTCTTTTTCAAGAATACGGGAGCTGTTTATAAGATCTGACATCACTATAATGCCGTCAAAATCTTCATAATTAATAATACTGAAAATTGAAAAACCTGTATAATTTAAAAAACCTGAAAACTCTGTGTAATGATACGCATTAAAAATGTAAAGGTCTGTATCTTTACCTTCCGTAGCGTGCATCATTCCCTTTATAAAATCTTTTACAAAGTATGTGCTCCAGGCACATGTCAGTACAGCAATTTTCTTTTTCACACTTCTATTATAACACCAATAAAGCGGAACTGCAAAAAAGATTTAGCTAAGAAAAAACAGTCAAAAATTTTATTCAGAACAGGCTGTCTGATTCACATCAAAAAAGACTGCCTTGTGCGCCGCCATCTTTTGAATCTGATGCATGAGTAAGTCCAAGGTGAGCGTAAGCCTTTTCTGTAACCATGCGGCCACGTGGGGTTCGTTGTAAAAGTCCGCACTGAATAAGATACGGTTCATAATAATCTTCAAGTGTGTCCATACTTTCACCAATGGAAATTGCAAGAGTTTCGGCACCAACAGGACCGCCGCCAAAATTTTCTATAATAGAACGAAGAATTTCGCGGTCATATTTTTCAAGACCAATATCGTCTATTTCCAGACGCTTCAGACCGTCATCAACAATACCTACAGTTATTGTTCGGCTTCCGGCAACCTGAGCAAAATCGCGCATACGGCGAAGCACACGGTTTGCAACACGCGGAGTTCCACGGCAGCACTGAGCAAGCAAAAGTGCGGCATCATCTTCTATTCCAACTTCCAGAATTGAAGCAGAACGTTTTATAATAGAAGAAAGTTCCTTTTGTGTATAAAACTCAAAACGCGGAATAAATCCAAAACGCGAACGGAGCGGGCTCGAAACGGAACCAGCCTTAGTTGTAGCGCCAACAAGAGTAAATGGAGGAATTGGGATTCGAACGGTTCTTGCCGCAGCCCCCTGCCCAATAATCCAGTCCAGTTCAAAATCTTCCATTGCAATGTAAAGCATTTCTTCAATTGCAGGCTTTAAACGGTGAATTTCATCAATAAAAAAAACTGTACGTGGAGTGATTGTTGAAAGAATACCTGCAAGATCTTTTGGCTTGTCCAGCGCAGGAGCCGAAGTAACCTTAAAATCTACGCCAAGTTCATGCGCCGTAATTTGCGCGAGAGTTGTTTTTCCAAGACCTGGCGGACCAATTAAAAGCAGATGATCAAGAGGCTCTTCACGAAGTTTTGCCGCTTCAATAAAAGTAGAAAGATTTTTCTTTACACTCTCCTGGCCTAAAAAATCTGCGAGTTTTGTCGGACGAAGCTTATTGTCCTGTTCATCAAAACTATTTTTTAAGTCAGCACGTACAATTGCAGCAAAATCCTCGTTCTCGTTCATCATAATTTTATTATATCACAATTATTAGCGCTCGTCATAATATGAATCATCATTTGACTCATTATTATTTTCTTCTAAATCTTCATCCCACCAGTAACGGTCATTTACATAGCCACCTTCATCTTCTTCGTCATAATCGTAAGTTTCATCAAAATCATCATCAGAATAAGTTTGAGAATTTGAATGGGTTGAAAGTGAATGAACACGGTTTATGACATCCATAGAAGCAATTATTTGTAATGCTTTGACTATACAGCCACAGGCTATAATATATAAAATAAGATATATTACTGCAAATACTTTTCCAGTAATGCGAGCACCCGAATGAATATCTTCTTCTGTTCTATAAGAACTATTTTCTTTGGACGGCATAAGAGTCAGTACAAAGCCTAAAACTGGAATTATACTGAAAATTCCTGAATAACCGGCATCATGCATTCTTCGAACCTTTACAGAAATTCCAGGCAAAAGAAGGATTACATTTCCAATACAGATAAGAATCATAAAAAGTGTGTATAAATCTACATCCAGCAGCTGTATGTAACAAAAAATTGCAGCCATTGAAAGAATTGAATTTATCAGAAAAGAAAACAGATAGAAAAACCAGTATTCCGCTCTTGTTGCATAACCTCTAAATGTAAAATACTTTTTTAAGCAGATTTTCACTGCTTCAAAAAATCCAGTCATTTTTTTTGTATTCTGTTCAACAGCTGAATTTTCTTCATTTTTAGCACGGCAAAAATCAGAAAGAGTCTTATAGGCAATAACAAAACCTGCAAAAACAAGAACATCACCTGCTACGCAAATTAGAATGGACTGAGCCATATACTCATAAATTACACAATACGTGTCCGAAATTACACGTGAAAAAGGAAGATATATTAAAAAATTTGAAACAAGAAATNNACTTCCAAACATTTTCAGGTAAAAGTCAAAAATTATATTAAAGAAAAGCATAAGGAACATATTTATTACACAAACAATAAATAAAACACTCCAGAAGTCTTTTACCTTTTTAAGAGAAATTGATTTGTAATTAAATGCAACATAAATCAAAAATATTCCAAGTAAAAAATCGGGCAAAAAATCCATAATAACTGCAAAAAGAGAAGAAAAATCTCTGGTTATTAAGAGTGCAGACAAACACGCAATACTGCCTGCAAGAATTAAATAAGATGAAGTCAAAATATTTTTCTTAAAATTCATAAAATATCCTCATAAAGTTCGCGTTAGCGGGCGACCTTAGCTTCTTCGATTTTAGGCCGCTCGCAAGTTTCGATAAATCTCGCGCGCCATTTTTTCGTAAATGCTAAAGGAAGTCCAGATGGACTATCGTTTTGAACGCATTTGCTATTTTAGGCAAGCTCTACAATCACACGGCGAAAAAGAATGTCTTCCCTCTCTTTCTGCGATTTACCGGCAAAGTCAGGCTCGCAGGTGAGCACTTCAACAAGCTGAGCAACCTTCTGTTCAACAAGGCGTTTATCATACCCCATTCCTGCAAGAGAAGTCACAACGTCAGCATAAGGAGTGGCCGCCGCAATGCGAACAACACTACCCGATTCTTCACGAAGTTTAAGTTTACCCTTAAGCGTCAACAGCAGTTTACCGGCTGTTTTCTTTCCAACTCCAGGAATTTTTTCGAGCATTTCAAGATCACCTTTTTCAAGCACATCCATAAGCCGCGAAGAAGAAACCGCGCTCATAATTTTTACAGCGCCTTTTGGTCCAACCCCATCAACCTTAAGTAAGTCCAAAAAAACAGTCCGTTCATCGACACTCGCAAAGCCATAAAGAGTCATCAGTTGTTCTGTATGCTGAAGCCATGTATAAATCTTTGCTTCGTTTCCAACCGGAGGCAGTATGTCCAGATTAGAATCCGGCACGCATAAATCCCATTCCACACCATTAGTGTCCAGAAAAATCTGTTTTGGAAACTTTCCTGTAATAATTCCAGTAAGAGAATTGAACATGTATATATTATAGAGGATATAAACATACTTGTGAAGATTAAACAAGTTGGCAAGCACAGCTTGCCTCTGAACCATTTTTTCGATGAACCTAAAATGGCCCGCTGTCGCAGCCCATTTTTTAACGGTTCTTCGATTATAGCCTAATCTTGAAGAGCTTCGTAGCCTTCTTCGCCAGTACGTACCTTAACTACGTT
>DEEV01000057.1:0-218 GCA_002350445.1 Treponema sp. UBA2869
CATGATTCACGAGTACTTAATGTATCAATTATTGATTTTTTTGAGCCAAATTTTACAAGAAAGCCCATTTTCTCTACACAAATAATGTTGTTTTCATTTTTGCATACAACAATTACAGAAGAATCTTTTTGCGACTGCAGATACAAATGATTGTTTCCGTAAAACAGGGCAAAAAACTGCTTTTTAAAATCTGCCGCAGAGCTTTTAAGCATCTGTTT
>DEEV01000057.1:458-7795 GCA_002350445.1 Treponema sp. UBA2869
TTGTAATAATCCTTAGAAGCAAATCCGTTTACAATCTGAATTTCGTCAAAACTTACCGGCTCTGAAAATTCAATGGTGATTGATTCTCCAATTCCAGGACCTTTATAGTCAGCTTCGCACCAGGTAGAATCAAAATTTCCGTCAAGAATATTGATTGGCGGGTAAAGATATTTTCCGCTGAACTGAGCCTCAACAAGTTCACTTGTGGCAACTACAGATTTAACTGAAGCCGATTTTGTCTGAGCCATAAACCAATTACTCTGAGAAAAAGTGTTCTGAGCAATCAAAAATGCACCAATTAGAACCAAAAAGCTTTTTTTCATAAGTTCTCCTTCAAAAACACCGCGTTAGTGTTTTTCAAAATATAACATATAGAAGAAATAGTAACAATATTTTATTATTCCATAGTATGATTAAGAAAATTCTTTTTACCGTTTCGCTGTTTTTTATTACACTCTCTGCTTTTACGCAAAACTATTTAAAAGATGAAAATGGACGCAGTCTTAAAGACTACTATTATTTTTTCCCGCAGGCTGATATTGCCATAACTCCGGACAATGTTATTTTTAACGAAATGAAATTCCCCCGTTCAGAATTCCGGCTGGATAAAAACGGCTACTATTATGTAAAAGACTATATTGTTATTTTTGATGAACTTCATAAACTTGTTGCACTGCATAACACTTATTTGAATTATAAACAGGTTACAAAAGACGGGGCTTTAAGTTATGGCGAAAACGCTGCTTTTAAGCCGTCAACATATTTTTCTGAAACCCTGAAAAGTGGGAAAGTAAATTATGATGGCTCAGATTTGGATAAAATCTGGAAAGAAACAGTAATAAATACTGAACACAGTTCCGCTCCCTGGTGGATAAAAGATGAAGACAAATTGTATACCTGGAATTACGGTCATCTTCCATGGGTTGCCGGTGGAAAAGGAATTGGAGAAAGCATTGAGGTTACTTTTGAAAATGCTATTTTTATTGTTTCCTTTTTAAACGGCTATGTTGATCCGTTTCATCCTGATTATTTTAAGAAAAATGCGCGCGTAAAGGATATTAAAGTCACAGATTTAGATAATGATAAAGATTACTATTTTACACTTTCCGATTCTGTAAAAGTTAAATCATTCAGACTTGAAAACTCCACAAAACATATAAAAGTGACAATAGAATCAGTTTATAAAGGTGAAAAATACAATGATGTGTGTCTTAGTATGATTTCCGGACTGGGAATGGAACAGGAATGGGAAAGAGTTTATCCTCTTATGGAACCTACAGCGGAAGTTGGATATGAAGAAAGCTACTGGACACAACTGGCGGACAATGCCATAAACAGATACAGCGAATATACAGATGATAATTCCCCGGTTTTTGAAAAAAACGATGAAGGTCTGTATGAGCTTTATATAGATTGTAAAAATCGTAAAGAATACGGAGACTGGGCAGAAGTTAATACCACACCTGTAACTATTTTTGACAGAAATGATCTAAAAATCACTCTTGTAAACGACGATGGCAGATATGATTATATAACTTTCTGGTCAAAAGAAGCTGTTAAGGCTTATTCATTTAAGGGAATAAACTATGGCAACAGAGAATGTATAGATAGTATGGGCTGGTCTGAACAAGATCGAAATAAAAAGTTTGAAGAAATTAAAAATGAAGGAAGCTGGATAATAGAAAAAGCTCTTATCCATATTGACTGGTCTATGATTCTGCCGGTTTCTGTAGAAATTAAAATCCTTTATGAAAGCGGCAGAAAAGATACCATAGTTCTGAATAAAGACCAGCTTGAAAAACTTAAAAGATATTCAGAACTTGCTTTAAGCTATGGTGGATACAAGTAAAGAGCTTTGACTGTTTAGGGAGCTACTCGTGCATCAACAACCTGTTTTTCTGTAAGAACTGTATAAGGGATTCCGTTCCAGTAAAGCGTATTGCCCTCAATCTTAATAATGATGGCTGTTGTTGTTTCTACATAACTAACCATTCGGGTTTTCAAAATTCTGAAGTTCCCGATTTCATATTCAGGCTCACTCCAGTCCCCGTCGTCTATACCTACAAGAAGATAATCTGCTTTTTTCTTCAAAAGGTCGCCGTACCAGGAGCCTTTAACAGAACCTTCATCATCATCTTCAAAGTACCATGTCCATAAATTAAGTTCAGAAAGTTTGTCAGAAAGTTCCTGTTTTGTACCGGATTTAATTAGTTCTCCATGATAAGAAATATTTGTAATTTCTTCCTTAAATCTGCTTATAGTGATAACATCATCACTTTTCTGCGATTTTAAATACATGGTGTTGTTTCCATAGAATAAGGTAAGGAACTGTTTTTTAAAGTCTGAAGCAGAGCTTTTAAGCATCTGTTTTGAGTTTTCTTCCTGAATCTTTTTTAATTCTTCAACACCCTTAAAAGGAATAACTTTTCCTTTGTATAAAAGACGAATGTCATCAAGACAGGTATCATCATACTTTGAACCTTTGAAAACGTCTGTTATTTTAATTGTGATTGTCTGGGCTGTCTGATCAAGAGCGAATTTAATAGACTGCCAGTCTGGGATATCATCTTTTAAAGTATATTCTTTCTGCTGGAAGTGCTTGTTTGCAACCTGAGTAAGAAGAATTGATTTTACGCGGTTATTTTTTTTGTAGTAATCTTTTGTAGCAAATCCATTTACAATCTGAATTTCATCAAAACTTACTGGTTCTGAAAACTCAACTGTGATAGATTCTCCAAGACCTGAGCCTTTTTCATCAGCTTCGCACCAGGTGTTTTCAAAATTGCCGTCAAGAATGTTAATCGGCGGGTAAAGATATTTTCCACTGAACTGAGCTTCTACAAGCTCGCTTGTTGCTACAACAGATTTTACACTTGCAGAATCTGTCTGCGCCATAAACCAGTCACTTTGAGCAAATGAAAAATGAGACAAAAGCAGCACGCCTGCTAAAAATAAAACAGTTCTTTTCATAAAACACCCCGGAATAAACAGCAAAGCAAGAAAAATTATTTTACAACCCGCTCTACTCGTTTTGAAATACTTGTAAAGATTTCGTATGAAATTGTTTTTCCTATTTTGGCAAGATCTTCGGCGGTTGTAAGAGCTCCACTTTCTTTTGGACCAAAAATCAGAACCTTATCAAAAAGCTTTACATTTTTATTATTTTTTCCAATATTTACCATGCACTGATCCATGCATATTCTTCCTACAACCGGATATTTTTTTCCGTTAATTGTAACTTCAAGTCCCGGAGAAAAACGCCGCAAAAGTCCGTCTGCATAGCCTATAGGAAGCACTGCAATATCTGTATCTTCAGGGGCAGTCCAGGTTCGGCCGTAAGAAACTGATTTGCCTTTAGGAAAATGCCTGATTGCAACAACCTGAGTTTCCAAAGCCATAACAGGTTTTACTTCAAAATCTTTTTTTACAGATTTCAGGTATGATTCTGTAATTTCATCTGGATAATAACCGTAAGTGATGATTCCAGGACGGACCATATCAAAATGCATGTCTGTATTGTTTAACAAAGCCGCACTTGCAGAACATGAACAAATTCCTGGAGTTAAACCCTGCTTTTTTATATTTTCTACAGCAAGCTTAAAAGCTTCAAACTGTTTTTTTGTAAATTCCTGATTTTCCTTAGAAAGACTGTCCGAAACGGCAAAATGCGAAATAGTTCCAGCCTGATTCAAAACTCCGGAATCTGCAATCATTTTTGCCTGAACACCAGCTTCTTCCGGATAACATCCAATTCTTCCCATTCCTGTATCAACAGCAAGAAATACATCAGCTTTTTTATCTGAATTGCCATAAACTTTTTTTGCAGCCTGCGCCATCAAAGAAATATATTCTTCACCAAAAACAAGCGGAGTAATTTTATATTCAAAAAGTGATTCAAAATCTTCGGGAACACATGGACTTAAAAGCAGAATATGTTCTTCAAAGCCCGCATTTCTAAGTTCAAAACCTTCATCGGGGCGCGCAACTGCAAAATAGTCAATTCCGCCGGTTTCATGTGCCAGTTTTGCGGTTAAAAGCGCATTATGACCGTAACCATCAGCCTTTACAGCAATGCAGATTTTTGTCTGCGGCTCAACAAATTTTCGTATCTGTTCAAGATTAAATTTTAAGTTATTTTTAAAGAGAACGGCTCTTGTACACCTGCCCATAATTTTCCCCCAGTAATTATCATAAAGTTCTAACAAAAAAATCGCAATACAATATTGTAAAAAAGCTGCAATATCAATAGAATAAACTATTATGAAATTCTATAAAGTCATTGCACTTGCAACAATTGCAACAAGTTTATTAACAGGCTGTGCTACAACTTCAGATTCAGCAGCAAAAAATTCCGGTGTAGAAAAAAAACAAAATCCTGACAAAGCATTCATAGACTCTCTTTCGAACACTGTAATAAAAGTAACAGCATATCCAGCAAAACAGACAAATGTAAACAAAAAGTTTTCTTCTGATTATTCATTAAGCGTATGCGATAAAAGCGGACAGCCGCTTGCAAATTTTGTAATTACAGCCGAATATCCTGCTTCAAAAACTGACGGCGTAATTAATTTTGAAAAACAGAACATAACAACTGATGAAACAGGAAAAGCTGTTTTCACTCCACAGATTCCGTCATTTGCAGCAGATACAAACGTATATTTTTACAGCGCAACAGACTCAACAAATAAAGATACAATAAACGCTGCAAAACAAGCCGGTGCACAGGCTGCCTGGAAAGTTCGTTCGGATATAGTTACAAAGGGCGCAATTCTTTTTATCTGGGATTACAACGAAAAAGGAAAACCCGTAAATAATTCGTACGAAATTCTTTCTGAATTCAGAACACGCGGAATGACAATGACTGGAAATGCACCTGTAAACGAAACAGCTTATATTGGAAAACCGCTTAACTGGCTTTACAAACAGAATCACGAAATTGTTGAAAACAGCTACGGTTATCTTATCGTAGGAACAATACAATATGTAAAACCTGTTGAACAGGCGGAAGACGGCTGGTTCTGCTCGCTAACAGCAGATATTTCCGTTGCAGATATGAAAAACGGAACACAGGTTTTTACCGGTACATTTACAAATGAAGTTACCGGTGCAAACTGGTCAAAAGCGACAGGAAAATGCAAGGAAGAACTTGCTAAAAAAATTGTAGATGCAATCATTTACGGATTATAAGAGGAAAATATGATTTACACAGACACAAGGGACAATTCAGTAAAAGTTGATTTTAAAACTGCTGTAATGAACGGTATGAATTCTGCTTCAGGCGGACTTTATATTCCGACTTCATTTCCAAAACTTGACTCTTCACTTTTGAGTAAAGACCCTGCACCATCCTTCCGTGATGTTGCATTTAATATGGCAAAGCCTTACGTTGAAGGAGAAATTCCGGACAACGACCTTGCTGCAATTATACAGGACGCTTACCCGTTCCAGCCAAAAATTGTACCTTTAGACAATACCTCTTACGTTCTTGAACTTTTTCACGGTCCAACCTGCGCATTTAAGGATTTCGGGGCAAGATTTATGGCACGTGTAATGTCATATTTTAACCGCTCAGAAGCAACTCCGCTTCACATTCTTGTTGCAACATCCGGAGACACTGGTTCTGCTGTAGGAAGTGCTTTCCACAATGTTCCAGGACTTGACGTTACAATTTTGTACCCGGATGGAAAAATCAGTGCTATTCAGGAAAAACAGCTTTCTACATTCACAGGAAACGTTCGCGCTCTTAAAGTAAAGGGCACGTTTGATGATTGTCAGAAACTTGTAAAAACAGCATTTACAGATAACGAACTTCGCTCAAAACTGCGACTTTCATCTGCAAACTCAATCAACATTGCACGTCTTTTGCCACAGGGCTTCTACTATATGTACGCAGCCCTTACAACAAGAAACCGCTGCAAAATTGACAATAAGATTTCTGACCCGGCAATCATCATGGTTGTTCCTTCAGGAAACTTTGGAAACCTTACATCTGGTCTTATTGCCCGCGAAATGGGTGCTCCAATTACAGGTTTTGTTGCTGCAACAAATACAAACCGAACAATTCCAGACTGGATTGCAACCGGAGATTACAATGCACGCCCATCTGTAGAAACATACGCAAACGCAATGGATGTTGGCGCTCCAAGCAATTATGAACGAATTAAGGCAATGTACAATCTTGACGAGGTTCGTGGACTTTTTGCATCTTACTGGCTTGATAACAACGGCATTATAGAAGCAATAAAAGCATGCCACCAGAACACAGGCTATATAATTGATCCACACGGAGCAATTGCTTACAAGGCATGGAAAGACATAAAAGACGGAAAACTTGAAGAACTTGTAAACGGAAAGAAAAACGACTTTAACAAACCAGGATTAACACCAAGCGTTCCAGACTGGGCAGATAAAGTTTTAAGTAAAAAAGCAATTGGAATTGCACTCGAGACAGCATCTCCTGCAAAATTCGGTTCAACGGTAACAGATGCTATCGGACGCGAACCTCCAATGCCGGCTCGTCTCGAAGAAATTATGCGTCTTCCAGACAATGCAATCCCAATGGATAATGATTACGGCAAGTTCAAGGACTGGTTAATCGAAAATCTGTAATTAAACAAATTACTCTCGCCAAAATGTGACCGCTTCGCTAAACGAAGCTGACGTTCCGCGAAGTCACATTTTTGCTCCGCAATTTATTTAATTAAATTTTTCATTCAGGCTTCAATCAGATTTCTTTTAATTAATTCATCAATAATAACTCCCACGATTTCGTCGGGAGTTTTTTCGTTAACATCAATAATCAAATCACAAAAGGCGTAATCATTATTGTCTATGCCGTAAAATTCCTTATAACGGCGGGTATCTTCACTGTCGCGCATTGCAGTAAAATCTTTGATTGCCTGTAAATCTCCGCCTTCGCGGTTAAAAACACGCTTTGCGCGAGTATCATCACTAGCCAGAAGATAAACTTTTAAATCGGCTTCTTTAAGCATCCAGATTGCAAGGCGGCTTCCAAGCACGCAAGGTTCTTTAAGTGCAAGCTCAACCTGGTGCTTATCCACATATTTATCGTAAGAATCATCAGTTTTCGCAGCTTCAATAACCTCGGGCAAAGTCATTCCTTTTTCTGCCGCAAGCTGACGGAAGGTATAATTAATGAGCGTAACTCCAAGTTGTTTTGCAAGCAGCCCGCTTACAGTTGTATTTCCACATCCAGATTTTCCGCTGATTGCAATTCTCAAGTCCTTATTAAGTTTCATAATGCTTATACCTCGTATTTTTTAGATTAATTTAATATAATATATATCGAAAAACTAAAATAATGAAGATAAATCTTT
>DEEV01000057.1:7867-13906 GCA_002350445.1 Treponema sp. UBA2869
GAATCTCAAAAAAAATCAAAAGAACCGCTCGATATAGATACTTTATTATCGATTTATAACGCAACAAAGGCTATACCAAATCTAAGTTTTAATAACAATACAAGCTACACCACAATCGCATTAGGATTAAATCTTGGCTTATACACGAACGAGCCAAAACCATCTCCAATTCAGATTTCACCGGGATTTTTTCTTTCAATAAATTCCTTTAAGCAGGATAAAAAAATTGGATTTCATTTTGACACCGAATTTCTGCTTAGTCTTCCAGAAACAAATAATGATGACAGCAAAATTTCAAAAAAAGATTCAGATGATTTTTCACTGGGATTTTCTCTGGCATTTTTACTAGGACCTTCTTTTAGATTTGGAAACCAGACAAAAATATTTCTTTCACCGGGAATTTCAACAGGATTAATTCTAGGCTTTGGAACCAGTTATAAAACAAATATTGGCAAACCGGTAGATAACACTTTCTTTCAGTATTTTCTTGGAATTGGAGGAAATTTTACATGTGTATTTAAATCAGGTTTTTCAATAATAGTTCCGCTTGCCTTTTACCCCCTAAATTACTCTTATTCAAAAGAATGCATTTATAAAGAGAAAAAGACGCTTGACGAATCATCATATTTTAACGGCAAAGTAAAATTCGGTTTATTTCTTGGAATTACACTTTAACGAGCTTCGTTGTCTTAAAACTGCGATTGTGATAAAATGCTTTTTATGCAAAACGACGTTACTTCTTTACCCGAAAACATCCGCGGGGTTCATATACATTTTGTTGGAATCAAGGGAACCGGAATGGCAGCCCTTGTTGAAATTCTTTATCACAATGGAGCCATAATTACAGGCTCTGATGTTTCTGAACGTTTTTACACAGACGAAATTCTTGAAAAACTTAAAATAAAAGCTCTGCCATTTGCAAAAGAAAACATCACAGATAAAGTTCAGTATGTAATTTATTCATCAGCATATAAAACAGACAAAAATCCGGATTTAATTGAGGCAACAAGCCGTAATATTCCATGCCTTTTGTATACTCAGGCACTTGGAAGTTACAGCGGTCGTGCCTATTCCTGCGGAATATGCGGAGTTCACGGAAAAACTTCGACAACGGGTCTTACCGGAACAATTTTAAAAGAACTTGATTTGCCGGCCCAGGTTTTAGCCGGTTCAATCATCAACTCTTTTGGAGGAAAGTGTACCTACACTTCACCGCTTATTTCTTCGATGCAGCAGGATAAAAAAAATATTTTTGTTGCAGAAACCTGTGAATATCAGCGTCATTTTATGTCTTTCTGCCCGCAAAAGATTATTTTAACTTCGGTAGAATCTGATCATCAGGATTATTATCCAACTTATGAAGACATAAGAAACGCGTTTGTTGAATATATTGAAAAGCTTCCTGAGTGCGGAGACCTTATTTACTGCGCAGATGACAAAGGTGCGTGCGAAACGGTCGAAATTGCACGCAAAAAACGCCCGGATATAAATTATATTCCATACGGGGAAAATGCGGACGGAAATTACAAGCTCGTTTTTGGAAAAGTTGAAAACGAAAAAAATAACTTTACGCTCGGCAAAGCTGATTATGCACTTAAGGTTCCGGGGCGCCACGAAGTTCTGGACGCCTGCGCCGCCGTTGCTTTATGCTGCGAACTTTTAAAAACTTTTGGTAAAAATCCGCAGGAATATACTAAAAAAATTGCACAGGGTCTTTTAAATTTCAGCGGCGGAAAACGCCGAAGCGAAATTACAGGCCATTTTACTACCAAAAATGGAAACGACGTAATTGTAATTGATGATTACGGACATCACCCGACAGCAGTAAAAACCACACTTGCAGGTTACAAGGTATTTTACAGCAAAAGAAAAATCATTGTTGATTTTATGAGCCACACATATTCAAGAACACAGGCGCTTCTTAAGGAGTTTGCATCAAGTTTTGACAGCGCAGACGAAGTGATTCTACATAAGATTTACAGTTCAGCTCGCGAAAATCCGGCTGATTTTACAATAACAGGAAAAACTCTTTTTGAAGAAACAAAAAAATGCTTTAAAAATGCATCGGATGTTCATTATTTTGAAGAAATTCTTGATGCGAAAGATTTTGTTTTAGCAGAACTTGAAAAGAAAGATAAAAAATACCCGGACGGTTACCTTTTTGTAACAATGGGAGCCGGCGATAACTGGAAAATTGGAAAAGCAATTCTGGAAACAAACAAAGAAGCACTCTAAGGTGCGGAGGAAAAGTTATGACATCAATGACAGGGTACGCATACGAAGAAGTATCTGAAAAAAATACAATAGTTTCGGTTGAAATAAAATCGGTTAATTCAAGATTTTTAGATTTAACAATAAATCTTCCGCCATATTTGAATCAGCTGGAAAGTTTTTTCCGTGCAAAAATAACAGAAAAAGTTTTACGCGGAAAAGTTGATGTTTTTATCCGCATTAAAGAACTTGAATCTGATGCAGAAATTTACGCTGACACAGGTGCCGCAAAAGCATATTTAAATGCAATAAAAAAAATTGCAGAAGCAACAGGCTTTGAAAATCAGGTTTCTCTCTCGCTTATAATAAGCCAGCCAGGCGTATTAAATTCAAACAAAAGTTACGACGTAGATAAATACCGCGAGTTAATTGAACCTGTATTCAATTCTACACTTGCCAAATTTTGCAAAGACCGCGAACGCGAAGGTCTTAACATGAAAAATGACCTTACAGAAAAACTTAAAAAGCTTGAAAACTGCGCCGTTTTCTTTAAAGAATGGCAGCCAAAAATGGAACAGATTTTTAAGGAACAGATTACTGCAAAATTCAATGAGCTTTTAGGTGAACACGTTGATGAAAACCGCATAATGACAGAAACAGCCGCAATGCTGGTAAAATATACAATTAACGAAGAAATTGTGCGTTTAAACAGTCATATTGCCGCAATGCGCGACGAAATTGAAAACAACCCGGCCCCTGGCAAACGCCTTGATTTTATATGTCAGGAAATGAACCGCGAAATAAATACAATCGGCAGCAAAAATCAGTTTGCAGAAGTTGGCGCTATGGTAATTACAGCCAAAGACAGCCTTGAAAATATCCGCGAACAGTCAAAAAACGTAGAATAAGTTTGTAAAAAAAACATTGCTATACAGAAAATTCTAGCTTAAAATTATAATTATGGATTTTCAAAACCTGGTAGATTCGTATGACATGGCAGCCGCAGTTCTTTCTGTAGAAAAAACAGAAGATGGTCACTGGGGTGAAATTCGTATTGTGCGTGCGAATGAACAATACAAAAAAATTATGGGGCCAAATTATCGTGATGATATGCTGTATTCAGATCTCATCCCAAAGGAACCTAATTTTGAAGATTTTTGTTTCCGATGTGCCGTAAACAAACAGCATCTTCATTCATATGTTGTTACCAAATCAATGGGATTATGGACAGACGCTACTTATATCCCGCTTTCAAAATCCTACGATACAGAAAAACTCAGTTATTTTATTTTCTATTTTGAATTTACAAAAGCACCAGAAGCAGAACGACTTTCTAATATTTCATTTGAAACTGCTCCATTTGTAGTTCAGACCTGTTTGAATCTTCGCGGAGCAAAAAACTTCTACGAAGCAATGAACACGGTAATTTGCGATATCCGTGATAAAACAGAATCTTTCTGCAGCTGTATCATTATGATTGAAAAGGAACGCAAAAAATATGCACCGCTTTGTGCAAAATTTAGTGATCCAAAAATTACTATTGATAATTTTATGCCTTACCTGACCCCGGATGTTGTTTTCTCCTGGGAAGATACCTTAAAAGACACCGACTGTATTATTGTAAAAGATGATTTTGATATGGAACGACTTTCGAAGAAAAACCCGGTCTGGGTAAACAGTCTTCGTTCTGCAGGAGTAAAAAGCCTTATTCTTTCCCCACTTATGCAGGGACCAAAAATGTCTGGTGTTCTGTTTATTACAAACTTTAATGTTGAACAGATTATTCAGCTTAAAGATTATATAGAACTTACAGCCTTTTTCCTTTCTGCAGAAATTGCAAACAACGATCTTATGGAACGCCTTGAATACATGAGTAATATTGACACCCTCACAGGTGTAAAAAACAGAAATTCAATGAATTCGCGCGTAGACTGGCATGTAAAGAACAACTTTCCGGTTCATACTCCGTTTGGTGTAATCTTTGCAGATTTGAATGGCCTCAAGCAGTGTAATGATAGCGGCGGTCACGAAGCCGGAGACAGACTTTTGAAACACGCTGCAGATCTGCTTAAAGAGCATTTTACTGAATATGAAGTTTACCGTTCGGGTGGTGACGAGTTTGTCGTTATTATGCCTAACTGTTCAAAAGATGATTTTGAAAAAGAAGTCGAAAAGCTTCGCAAAGATACCGGCTATAATTCCGATATCTGCTTTGCAATTGGCGCAGACTGGAGTAACGATGGAAAAGATCTTCGCCAGTGCATGCATGTAGCAGACGAAGCTATGTACGCAGATAAAAAAGAATTCTATCGTCAGCATCCAGACAAAGCAAGAAGATAGTTTTACCCTAACCTAAAAAAAAATACCTCTGTACGCCAACGACGCCAGAGGTCAGATGTAAACATATAATTAAAGAGGTTATTTTATAGTAAAGACGGTTTTATTAGTCTTTACCCTTTAATTATTCAAAATTAAGAGGTTTTTCCCGAACACCAGATTATTAAACCTTAGGCAAGGCTAAGATAAATCTGATCTGCAAGACCGAAGCCTGCATTTTTTGTAATTGCCGCAGCATATTCATCATAAAGCATATCTTCATATGTCTGACGCGCAAAATCAGACTCTTCGCTGCGGTGAACAGTCTTGCGCATTTCTGAAAGCATTTGTTTTACAAAATAGTTTTCAAGCTCCATCGATTTTTCGTAAAGCTCTGAAGTTTTATCTATAGTTTTACTTTGAACATGAGGATTAGCCTGGTTTGCTGCAGCACCTTTTGGAGCTGAGCTTTTATCCTGAACAGAATTAAAAGTACCTGCAAAACCTGTTGTATACTCACCGTTTAAACGTCCACGGTCTAAAATCTGCTCAGAAGCAACAGTTCCGTGTCCTTCATCCTGCGACTTAAAGCGTTCCAAAAGCTCTGCAAATTTTGCATTTTTGCTGGAAGAACGGGCGCTCTGTAAAGCTCCCTGACCACCAGTGATTCCGCTGTATGTATTATTTACCAATCCAATATTCATAACAAAACTCCTACCCGGGGGCGTTGCGGGGGTGTCCCCCGCAGGGTGGGTAGAGCAAAACACCGACAGCAAGCTAAGCTTGTGCAAGGTGGTTTGCTCGCAGGGCGGTGCTCCGCCCTCCCTTCAATTTACTTATAGCTATCTGCTTACAGCTATTTGCTTATAACTATCTCTTCAAATTCACAGCAGTTGATAACATCGAATCTGACGTCTGAACTGTCTTACTGTTAAACTCGTAAGCACGCTGAGCTACAATCATCTGAACCATTTCGTTTACAACCGAAACGTTCGACATTTCAAGGAATTTCTGGCGAGTATCACCAAAACCTTCAAGTCCAGGGCGTCCGGCAATTGGCTCGCCGCTTGCCGCAGTAACCTTAAATACGTTATCACCTTCTGCCTGAAGACCAACCGCATTTGGAAAACGGTAAAGTTCAAGCTGACCAACTTCAACAGGATCGTTTCCGCCGTTTACCTTTACACTTACAAGACCAGTCTGTGTAATATTAAGGCTTGAAACATCGTAACCATCCGGCAAAATAATTTCCGGCATTACGCGCATTCCGTTATTTGTAACAAGCTGACCGTTTGAATCAACCTTGAACGAACCGTCGCGTGTATAAGCATAACTTCCGTCATAACGCTGAACGCGGAAAAATCCTTCTCCGACAATTGCAACATCAGTTGAAACGCCGGTATTCTGCATAGAACCCTGATTCATAATACGCTGAGTTGCGCCAATTTTTACACCAGTTCCCTGCTGAATTCCAACGGGAGTAACTGTATCTTCTGTTGCTGGAGTTCCTGC
>DEEV01000006.1:0-932 GCA_002350445.1 Treponema sp. UBA2869
TTTGTAGGACCAGAAGCATTGCAGAGACGTTCGAATTCCAAAGATGAAACAACGTCTGGGCTCTGGTTGTAAGCGTATTCGTCAAACTTCTCGAGAGAGATAGGATTGTAACCTGTAGCTACGATGATTGCACCATACTTCTCTGTAATAATTTCTTCTTTCTGATCAAACTTGATAGCCCCTGCGGCACAAGCTTTTTCACAGAATCCACAAACATTGTCCTTGCCGTTTGCAAGTCCCTTCATGTGGAGACAGTAGTTTGCATCGATGTTTGCTACCTTTGGAACAGCCTGTGCAAATGGGATATCAATTGCCTTGCGGTTGTTAAGGTTCAGGTTGAATGCGTTTGGAACCTTCTTGTTAGGACACTTTTCGATACAAGCACCACAACCAGTACACTTTGTTTCATCAACATAGCGTGGGTGACGTTTGATATCGATTTCAAAGTTTCCGATATATCCTGAAACTCTGCAAACTTCAGAAGCTGAAAGAATGCGGATGTTAGGATTCTGGCTTACTTCTGTCATCTTTGGAGTTACGATACAAGATGCACAGTCCAAAGTAGGGAAGGTTTTATCAAGCTTTGCCATCTTACCGCCGACAGTGTAGTCTTTTTCTACAATGTCTACAGGGAAGCCGGCATCTGCGATATCGAGGGCAGCTGTAATTCCGGCAATACCACCACCAATTACCAAAGCGCGCTTTGTCATTGGAGTTTCACCTGCGATAAGAGGTGTGTCAAGGATTGTCTTTGCGATTGCAGCTTTACCAAGAGCAATGGCCTTTTCTGTAGCCTGCTCCATATCTTTCATTACCCATGAAGTCTGTTCACGGATATTTGCAACTTCAACTTTGAATGGGTTGAGACCTGCACGCTCTGCGCATGAACGGAAGGTTTTTTCGTGCATACGTGGAGAACATGAACAAAGAAC
>DEEV01000006.1:1072-7883 GCA_002350445.1 Treponema sp. UBA2869
ACTGTTCCGGCAATGTTAGTACCACAGTGACATACAAATACACCAATTCTTTCCATTTTCTATGTCACTCCTTAGCGTTTATATTTTCTGAAGGCACTAACGATAGCCTGCTGTGGCATATCATCATCAAGATGTTCAGGAACCTGAACTGGATCAAGGTGATGTGGACCACGCTGACCTTCAACAAATGCTCTTACACCATCAATCAGTTTTGCAGGTTCTACCTGGCGTGGACAACGCTCGAGGCAGGCAAAACATGAAAGACATGCATAGATTGATTTAGAATTCAAAAGAGGCTCGAGGTCTCCGTTTTCTACCATCTGAACAAACTGATGTGGATGATATTCCATCGCATCATAGTTTGGACAGGTTGCAGAACACTTTCCGCAGACCATACACTTTTTAGTATTTACGCCGCTTTTAAGAAGGATGATTTCTTTAGCAAGTTCATTATTTTCCATAATTACTTGGCCTCCTTAATTCCAAGGGCTTCAGCAAGCAATTCTGTAAAATAAATTACATCCAGCTTTGAATCACCTTTGTTCTTGATAAGGTTATAGCGGCAGAGAGGGCAAGAAGTAACAAGGAAATCTGCACCCATATCTTCTGCATTAGAAAGGATTTTCTTAGTTCTGTTCTTAGGAATAGATTCGTCTTCGAACATTGTGTAAGCACCACAGCACTCGTTTCTCTGTCCATAGATTACTGGAGTACCACCGATGGCTTTAATAAAGTCCTCGATAATCTGTGGGTTTTCAGGATCGTCCAATCCAAGAACTTTTCCTGGGCGAAGAAGAAGACATCCGTAATAAGCACCGATTTTTTTGCCAGTAAATGGCTTTTTAACGGCAGCTTTAACTTTGTCCCAGCCTACAACATCACGCAAGATTTCGAGATAGTGAAGAACTTTTGTTTCACCATGATACTCAATTTCATCCTGCTTGAGGTAATTATTCACCTTGAAAGCTACGAACTCGTCTGTAGCAACATCGTTATTAACCTGTTTAAGAACGTTGTAGCATGCAGAACAGAGAGTAACCAAGTCATGTCCTGAATCGCGGGCATTTGCCAGAGCGCGAACAGATGAAAGCTTAGAAGCGATTTCATCCTTTGCCATAGGGTATTCGCCACCACAGCACTGCCATTCAGGAATTTCTTCAAGTGTGAATCCTAATGCTTCCGCAGACTTACGCGCATAAACATCAAGGTCTATAGCCTTGTTTTTCAGCGTACAGCCTGGAAAATAAGAATATGTCATACTTGCTCCCATATAAAATATACAATAGAAATCAGAGAAAAAATTTAGCCGATTTTCCCCTAATTATCTAAGTAGTATACCTTGATTTTTATTCTTTGTGAAGATTGTTTTTTGCCTTAAATTCTTATTTTAAAAAAATAGTGAATTTCTCTTATGGGATATTAATCTAAATTACCAGGAAGAAAAATAATTTTACACATTAATTACTCTGTGTTTAAAAAAGTCTACAACAGCGTCTTTAATTTCATCTGGTGATTTGCTTTTTAAAATGTATCCATCAGGCTTTAATGGCATTACATTAATTACGCTCTGGCGGTCGTTACTTCCTGTAAGAAAAATAACAGGAAGATTTTTTATGCGTTCATCTTTTCTGATAGCAGCAAGCACTTTCGGGCCGTCCATTGTTGGCATTTTATAGTCAAGAAGTACAAGATCAATCGGATGCATATCAAGAAATTCAATTGCCATTTCGCCCGAATTTACAACAGAAACTTCAAAATCATCTCCAAGCCATATTTTTATACTTCTAAGAACGATAGGCTCGTCATCAACAACAAGAATATGTTTTTTTGACTTATCATTTGATTCAAGAATTTCAATAAGTGCATCAGAGTTAATAGCATAGGAATCAAACTTTATTGAAGGAATCTTTCTGAAGAATTCATCATCTTCGAGAGAAAGTTTTGTAATTCGTCCTATAAAGCAAAGGTGATAATCATGTTTTTTTTGCTCGCATACAATACTGCGGATTATATTAAAATCTATATTGTCCGACAAAACAATAATAAGTTCGATTGAATAATTTGGCAGATTTGCAATTTCTTCTTTCTCAGGAGAAAAAACATTAATTGTTAACCCGGTTTCTTTAAACTGATTTATGATATTTTTTACAACGAGACGCGACTGGTCTCCAATAATGTAAAGTTCGTTAATCATTATTTTCCGATTCCTTCTGAGAGTAGACTTCGCAATTGCTTAAAGTCTACATTTTGAACACATAAACGGATTTTATCAAATTTCTCTGAAAAATCAAGAGGCAGTGTAAATTCTGAAAGTTCTGCGACAATTTTATCAAGACCGTCAATATCAAACGAAAGGGCACAAGCGTTAATCTGCTGCATTTTTTCAGAAAGTTTCTTTTTTGAAATTTTAGTTTTTTTGGCCTTTTTTTCAGGATTTTTTACCAGCGGCTCAAGTTCAAGCTTAAAATCAGAATACATTTTTACAAGTTCTTTATGTGGTTCTGAAATTTTATTTTCTTCTTTACTGTTGCTAAAATTTTCGAGCAGTTCAGAAATCTTAGAAAGCTCTTCGGCACCAATTAGCCTTGACGTACTTTTTAGGGAATGAACTTTTATACAGTAATTTTCCCAGTCTTTGTTTTTAAAAAAATTCTGTATTTCAGAAAGATTTTTATCAATTGAAGAATAAAACTGTCTGATTGTATTTAAGAGAAGTTCTTCGGACGCGCAGTTTGTAAGTGCCAGGGCAGAATTAATTGAAGGGAGAGCTTTTACCTGCTTTATAAAATCTGAATAGTCGGTTTTGTTGTGCTCCGGCAGAGGCTGAAATTCTTCCAGATATTCCTTTGGAAGATAATTTCGAATCATTTCTTCAAGCTTTACAGGATTTACAGGCTTTGAAAGATAATCATCAAAACCTTCGCTAAGATACATGTTTTTTACGCCGCTCAAAGCATTTGCGGTAAGTGCGATGCAAGGTTTTCCTGCGCAAAGATTTTCGGTCATCTGTTTCATTGCATGCAGCGTTTGAATTCCATCCATTTCGGGCATACGGTGATCAATAAAAATAATGTCATATTTATTTTGTTTAACGGCTTCAAGTGCCTCTTTTCCGCTAAGCACTGTATCAATAGAAATTCCCGTATTTTTTAACAGGCCTTTTATTACATCAAGATTCATTGCTGTATCGTCAACAAAAAGGAGTTTTGCACGCGGAGCATAAATTTTTTCTTTGTAATTTGACATTACGGCAACAGTTTCTGAATAAGCTTCGTTTAAATCTCCAATTCCTGTCCAGTCGGAAACCTGCTGTTTTACCATAAATGAAAAATCTGAACCTTTTCCGTAAATGCTTTTTACATCAAGCTGACTATGCATTAAGTCCAGAATTCTTCGAACGATGCTAATTCCAAGTCCACTGCCTTCTATTGTGCGGTTCTTTTCTTCTTCGATACGTTCAAACGGAGCAAACAAACGCGGCATATCTTCTTTTTTTATTCCGCTGCCAGTATCCTTTACATGAATTTTAAGAAGAATTTTTTCTTCAGAAACCTTTTCATAATCAACAGAAAAAATTACAGAGCCTTTTTTTGTATATTTAATTGCATTTGTTAAAAGATTTAAAATACACTGTTTAAGACGAACACAGTCTCCAATTAAAGTTTTTGGCAGAGAAGGGGAAACTTTTATTTCGTAATTAAGCTTTTTTTTGAAAGCCCTCTCGCGGGTCATATTCATAAGGTCAACAATAAGGGAAGAAACTTCGTAATTTTCAGAAATAAGTTCCATCTTACCGGCTTCAATTTTTGAAAAATCAAGAACATCATTTACAATTGAAAGAAGATTTGATCCTGCTGTTTTAATATTTGACGCATATTCCAAAATTGACTTTTCTTTGGATTCCCGCAGAATTAATTCATTCATTCCAAGTACGGCGTTTATAGGCGTTCTGATTTCGTGACTCATATTTGCAAGGAACGCACTTTTTGCCTGAGAAGCAGCGGCGTTAATCTGACTTTCGGTAAGAGCTGCCTCTTTAGCTTCGCGTTCTTTTTTGTTCTGTTCGCTTATATATTCAATATATTCCTTAAGCTGAGTTGTCATCATGCGGATATTATTTGCAATTCTTCCAATTTCGTTAGTTGATTCATAAGGGATGTCTATGTAAAGTTCTCCGCGGGCAAGACGGTTTGTAGTTATAGAAACCATCTTTAAAGGAATCATAATTTTTTTCTGAATAAAATGAATGAGAATAACTGTAATTGCGCAGACAATCACAAATGCTGCCAGAAGCGAAATTATACGTCCATAAATCATAAGCATATATTCATCAGAAGTTACAGCCGCAATATATGACATTCCGTTATCAAGCGTCGCCTTTATGCCAAAATAGTCCTGGCCATCCCATGTAAATTTTTGAAGATTTTTTCCTTCAGAAGTTGAAAACTGTTCCATAATGGCAGAAATTGATGCAGAACGCTCGACAGATTTAGACAGTTCATCTAATGCACCTAACTGAATCAGATTATTTTCTTTGCCAATTAAAAGTCCAAGAGATTCTTCAATAGGAACGGAAGTTACAATATCTTCTACAGTTGCCAGATTCAAATCTATACCAGTTACGCCCAATAGTTTTTCGTCCCGATAAACCGGAATACAATATGAAATCATTTTCTGTCGCAGACTTAAATTGTCATAAGGAAAAGTCCAGACCGGCTCTTTTTTCCAGACTGGCAAATAATACCAGCCGACATTTTCTATATCAGTTGGAGAATATAAAGATAAATCAGTTGGACGAACACTAACGAAACTTTTCTGATAACTTCCTGTAAGAAAGATTCCTCTCAATGGGCCGTATTTTTCTTTGTTTAATCTAAAAAAAACACTTGCAACACCTTTTTGATTAACAGCCTTAGAAGACATTAATTTTTCAAGTTCAGCCATATATTTTGTTTCGTAAGCAGAATCAAAGGAAAGCTTAGATTCGTCCAAAGTGTTTAATATGTAATTTTCGAAATCATTTACAATCTTTTCTGCAGAATTAAAAAAACTGTTTAGTTCAAAAGTCTTTTTATCTGCAGCAATATAAATTGTTTTTGTATAACTTTGCTTTAATAAACTATGATATTGAAAAAGGAGAAAAGCGGCTGTTACACAAAATGTAAGAGCTATACTTATAATTATCCATAAAATTGTCTGATTTTTGAGCAGGTTTGAGGATTTTTTTTTCATCGTTTTCCTGCTCCGTTTCCGCCGGCTTCTTTTATTGCATAACATGCCTGAACAGCACGGTAATAGTTAATTTTAATTGATTCAGAAAGGTCTATATCAACAATTCCTACCGAAACTGTAACATCCAGGTTTTTTGACGCTGTTTCACAAAATGTCTGAAATCTTTCAAGTGCTTCATCGCTTTCCATTTCCAGAAAAAGCACAAATTCATCTCCAGACCAACGGAACATAATTCCTTTTTCATCAAGGACGTTTTTTGCAAGCTCAACAACGCCAAGAATAATCTTGTCTCCGTCACGACCATCATTTACAATTTTAAAATGATCAATATCAAAAACTGCAAGCGATTTGTAGCGGGTAGTGTTAAAGACTCCTAGCTCGCCGTAAGATTCCATAAGGTAGTTGCGGTTTGGAAGCCCTGTAAGTTCATCTTCCGGTAAAGAAGATTTAACCAGATCATGATGAGAAACTTTTTTAAACTGAAATAAAGTTAAAATTATTGAAACAATAAGAAAAATATTTATAAGAACAATAAGAATAATTCCTTCAAGTTCGGCATCTATAAAATTTTTACCCTGAACAACAAGATACCAGTCTATATTTTGAAGATAACGGGTCATGCGAAAGCCGTGACGTTTTTTTTCAACATGAGTAAAACCTTCGCTGGAAGCATTGTCTGAAAGCGCATCAGAAATATATGCGTTTTTAAGATTATTTGTATCTGTATCTACCTGAACAAGCCCCTGCGAATCTATTAGATTTATTTTTACTTTATATTGCTTTTCTACTGCGGCAAGCATTTTCTGCCAGTCTTCCATAAACATGCCGATTCCGCAGACGCCCATTGTTTTACCGTTTGTATCTACAATGCGGGCAGTAATAAAAACGCTCCATCTGTAATCGTAAAGTTGATTTCGATCGGTTTCTACCTGAAAAATAAGACCTGTATCAAGGAACATAGGATACCAGTTGTCATATGGATCCTGCTGTGGATTTACAATTTTTGCAATGCCTGTACTTGTGTAGTAACGGTGCGTCTTTTCGGAAACAACATAAGCCGCAGAATAGCCGAAGTTACTTTTAAGTGCAGATAGAAAAGAAGACATCATTTTTTCCATTGCTTTTTCTGGTGTATTCGGCTCCTGCTCAAGAGCCCGGATAAGAAACTCATCGGAACTGAGACCACGGGAGATTCCAATTGGACGTTCAATTGTACCGGCAATTAAGCCATAAATATGGGAAGCAACAAGCTGATTATTTGAAATTTCGTGATTCTTGTTATGTAAAAAAGAAGGGGTAACAAAAGCAAGAAGAAAAAGAGATAAGATAATAAGAACTATAATGGTTATTTTCTGTTTCAAATAAAAAATGTCCTGTTTAGTTCATAAGTCGGCAAACAAAACTTGCCTCTGAGCCATTCTTTCGAGGAACCTAAACCGGCCCTGTGTAAGCCCGTTGGCGGGCGTTGTTTTATAGCAGAGCGTCAGGAAAATTGCAAAAGCAATTTTTAGCTCTACTATATCGCAGCCCGGTTTAAAGACGCAGCAAAGCTGCTTACCAAGTTTTGTTCCAAAACTTG
>DEEV01000006.1:7888-8061 GCA_002350445.1 Treponema sp. UBA2869
TATTTAGGGAATGCCATTGCTTCTGGTTTGAATACTTTATCAAATTCAGCTGCAGTGAGGAATCCAAGTCCTACGCAAGCTTCCTTCAATGAGATGTTTTCATCAAAAGCTTTATGGGCTGTTTTAGCAGCGTTTTCATAACCGATATATGGGTTCAATGCTGTTACGAGCAT
>DEEV01000043.1:0-2213 GCA_002350445.1 Treponema sp. UBA2869
ATTAAATAAATTTGTAAAAAAATATAGGACTTAATAAAAGACTGAACTTTAGGTTGGTGCTTTTACCTGTCTTTTTTTAATATACAATCAGATTATACAGGAGATATTTGATTTATGAAAAAAATAATTTTATGCGCACTTATGGCTGCCACTGTTATGGCTTTGACTGGCTGTAAAAAAAATGAAGTAAAGATTGCAGGTGATGCAGTTGAAGCTTTGAAGCAGCGTGGTGTTTTTGTACTTGGTCTTGATGATTCATTTCCACCGCTTGGTTACCGCAATGATGATAATGAAATTGTTGGTTTTGATATTGACCTTGGAAAAGAAGTTGCAAAACGCCTTGGTGTAGAATTTAAAGCTCAGCCAATTGACTGGGATGCAAAAGAAATGGAACTTTCTACAGGTAAAATTGACTGCATTTGGAACGGTTTTACAATCACAGAAGAACGTAAAAAGGCTCTTTCTTTTACAGACGCATATCTTAATAATGACCAGGTTGTTGTAGTTCGCGAAGACAGCGGAATTTCAACACTTAGTGATATGGTTGGTAAGACAATCGGAATTCAGAGCGGTTCAAGTGCTCAGGAAGCTGTAAATGATAATCCTGATTTTGCAGCTGGCCTTGCAAAAACAATTTCGTTCCGTGATAACGTAACTGCCATGAACGATCTTGCAATTGGCGGCGTTGACGGTATTGTAATGGACAGCGTTGTTGCAAACAACATTATTAATGAATCAAAAAATCCTTTCAAAATTCTTCCGGAATCACTTGCAAAAGAAGGTTATGGAATTGGATTTAGAAAAAACGAGCCTGATTTGTGCAATGCCGTATGGAATATCCTTAAACAGATGAAGGAAGACGGAACTGTTGCTTCAATCAGCAAAAAATGGTTCGGTAAAGATATTACAGTTATTGAATAATGCTTTCTCCAAAATATATTAAAATGCTTTCAGCAATGCTCAACGGTTCTGTTGTTTCGCTGGAAGTATTTTTCCTTACACTTTTATTTGCAATTCCTCTTGCACTGCCAATTGCAATGGGTAGAATGTCTAAAAAAAAGCTGGTTTCCGGTGTAATGAATACATTTCTTCTTATTATTCGTGGAACTCCGCTTATGCTTCAGCTTTTGGTAGTATATTTTGGGCCCGGCCTTTTTGTACGCTGGCTTAATTCCAGAGGATACAATGTAAATCTTCACTGGGACAGATTTGTTGCCGCTATAGTTGCAATTTCCGTAAATTATTCTGCATATTTTGCGGAAATTTACCGCGGCGGAATTGAATCTATTCCAAAAGGTCAGTACGAGGCTGCAAAGGTTCTTGGTTATACTCATTCACAGACATTTTTGCGTATAGTTCTGCCTCAGGTTATTAAGCGCATTGTTCCTGCAATGGGAAACGAAGTTATAACGCTTACAAAAGATACTGCGCTGGTTTCTGTTATTGGAGTTTCAGAGCTTTTGCTTGTTGCAAAAGAGCGGCAGGGAGCAATGTTTAGTTTTATGCCGCTTTTTATGGCAGGAGTTTTTTATTTTGTCATGAACTGGGCAGTTTCTATCTGTTTCCGGCAGCTTGAAAAGAAGTTAAGTTATTATAATTAAGTGTTAACGGTGGTTGAGCCTGTTGAAACCACTTGTTATAAAATGGTCATTTAGACAGGCTCAATGACCGCATTTGTGTTTTTTTATGGAAGAAATAATTAAAGTTGATAATTTACGAAAAACTTTCAGAGATAATGTTGAAATCCTGAAGGGAATAGATTTTTCTGTAAAAAAAGGCGAAGTACTTAGTATAATTGGTCCAAGCGGTTCTGGAAAATCTACTATACTTCGCTGTATTTCTCAGCTGGAAAAAGTTTCTGACGGAACTGTGGAAATTTGCGGAAAAACTCTGGTTCGTAATGGAGTTTATGCTTCAAAAGAAGAATGTCACGAAATTTCCCTTAAAAGCGGTCTTGTATTTCAGAATTTTAATTTGTTTCCGCATTATTCAGTTTTAAAAAATGTAATGGAGCCTCAGCAGCTTGTTTTAAAAAAATCTCAGCAGGAAGCGGAATTTACAGCAGAACAGCTTTTAAAACGTATGGGACTTTGGGAAAAGGCTTCAAATTATCCTTGCGAACTTTCCGGCGGACAGCAGCAGCGTGTTTCCATTGCGCGGGCGCTTGCACTTAAACCCGAAGTTTTGTTTTTTGATGAACCAACATCGGCTCT
>DEEV01000043.1:2290-2643 GCA_002350445.1 Treponema sp. UBA2869
ACTCACGAAATGGCTTTTGCCCGTGATATTTCTACCAGCATAATTTTTATGGATGGCGGTGTTATTGTAGAAAGCGGAAGTCCGGATAGCGTGATTAACCATCCAAAATCAGAGAGAACAAAGCTTTTTCTTTCACGTTTTAACAATTTTTAGTATAAAACGGTAAAATACTGCAAAATACAGCATCTTTATGTATTGAAACAAAATTGAATATTTTATAATATTATATCTCACATTCATAATAAGGGTTTATTATGTCTTAATCAGAAAATTCGGAACTTTAAAAGAGTTTCGTGGAGGAATAAATGGTCAAAATCAGACTTAAGAGATTTGGTGCTGCTAAGCGTCCATGC
>DEEV01000133.1 GCA_002350445.1 Treponema sp. UBA2869
GGCGAAAAATGGGACTTGCACCGACTTTGGTAGGGATTTACATAGGACTTACATGGGAAGAAGAAAGGAATCGCAACATCCCCCATCACAGATTCCTCAGATTAACAGAATCGCCGTTTCTTCAAAGCATTAAAAAGGGCGAACATTCACTCAACGTGAACGTCCGCCCAAAGGTGTTTATTTGAGATATTTGGGAATGGATCTCCAGTATATTTAATGAAGAGATAAGAGTGAAGAGTTAAGAATTTATATTAGCTTAAATCCTATTGGAAAATGTAACTCAAATTCTTCACTATTCACTTTTCACTATTCACTTAGATAGGTACGCATCTACCTTCTTCGCTGCATCGCGACCGCTTGCCATAGCACGAACCACGAGGCTGGCACCATTAGCAGCATCACCACATACAAAGACGTTAGATGGGAACTCAGGCTGTTGTGGCTTGAGGAAGCCCATAGCAAGGAATACTATCTCTGCCTTGATGATCTCTGGCTCACCAGCCTCAACCATGATAGGACGACCGCCCTCTGGATTTGGTTTCCAGTCAATTGGCTGAACACGCACACCTGTGAGCTTGCCATTCTCGCCAAGGAACTCAAGAGAGTTGATATTCCAACGACGAACGCAACCCTCCTCGTGTGAAGATGTAGTCTTCAGAGTGCGAGGCCAGTTTGGCCAAGGGTTCTGTGGGTCTTCTGGTCCTTCAACTGGCTTTGGCATGATCTCAATCTGAGTAACGCTCTTACAACCCTGACGATGTGATGTACCGATACAGTCAGAACCAGTATCACCACCACCGATAACGAGAACGTTCTTGCCCTTTGCGGTTACGCGCTCCTCCTTAGAGAACTCCATGCCAGCGAGCACGCGGTTCTGCTGAGAAAGGAGTTCGAGAGCGAGGTGTACGCCCTTCAACTCACGTCCAGGAATCTTGAGATCACGTGCTGTTGGAGTACCAGTAGAGATTACATAGGCATCAAACTTGCCCACGATCTTCTCCATATCAGCCTCAGAAACCTTATCGCCCTCAAAGTTGATAGGAGTGTTATACTTGAACTCAATACCCTCTTCTACGAGAAGGTTGATACGGCGGTCGATGACTGCCTTATTGAGCTTGAAGTTCGGAATACCGTAACGGAGAAGACCGCCTGCAGCCTCGTTCTTGTCGAAGACTGTAACCTTGTAGCCCATCTTGTTAAGACGGTTAGCAGCAACGAGTCCGGCAGGACCTGCACCAATAATTGCAACTTTCTTTCCTGTTTTTGCAGCAATTGTCGGGAGTGTAACTTTTCCGTTTTCGCGTTCCCAGTCGGCAACAAAGCGTTCCAAACGTCCAATAGAAACTGCCTTTTCTGCGCTTTTGAAAACTTTACCAACAGTACATTTTCCCTGACACTGTTTTTCCTGAGGACAAACGCGTCCGCAGATTGCAGGCAAAAGTGATGTTTTTTTGATTGTATCAACAGCGCCCTTAAAATCTTCTTCGGTAATTTTTTTGATAAAGCCCGGAATATCAATATTTACAGGGCAGCCTTCCATACAAGCTGGTTTTGGACACTGCAGACAGCGGTTTGCTTCTACAACTGCCTGTTCAGCACTAAATCCAAGTGCAACTTCGTCCATTTCGCGTGCACGCTTTTTTGGATCGCGAGTTGGCATTTCCATCTGTGGAATTGCATTGCGGTCTTTTGGTAAAAGCTTGCCGTTTGCTTTTATTAAATCTTTGATTTTCTTATATTCTTCTGTAACGTTAATTGCCATTTCTGTATGCTCCTATTTTTTTGCCAATGCGTCGGCCTGTGCCATCATGCGGCATTTATGATCATCAGCCTGTTCACGTTCTTTAAATGACTTCATACGCATCATCATATTGTCCCAGTCAACTTCGTGAGCATCAAATTCCGGACCATCAACACAAACAAACTTTGTTTTTCCACCAATTGTTGCACGACAACCACCGCACATACCTGTTCCATCAATCATGATTGTGTTTAATGAAACTGTTGTTTTAACTCCATAAGGCTTAGTCGTAGCGGCACAGAATTTCATCATGATTGGAGGTCCAATTGCAATTACTTCTGCAGGAGGGCACTGACTTTCGCAGGCTTCTTTTACAGGAATTGTAGAAACACCCTGACGTCCAGCTGAACCATCATCTGTCATAATAATAAGTTCATCGGCAGCAGCACGCATTTCATCTTCCATAATAATAAGATCTTTGTTGCGGGCAGCTATAACCATAATTACTTTGTTTCCAATTGCCTTGTGAGCCTGAACAATAGGGTAGCATGGAGCAACACCAAAACCACCACCAACAATCATTACAGGGCGGTCATATTTTTCAATTTTTGAAGGGTTTCCAAGTGGGCCAAGAACGGTTGGTAAAGAATCACCAGGTTCTTTTAATGAAAGCTTATAAGTAGAAGCACCAACCGGCTGAAAAGCAAGGGCAATCCAACCTTCTTCGGCATTTGCATCTGCGATTGTCAAAGGAATACGTTCACCAAATTCGGCTTCAACCTGAATAATAACAAACTGTCCAGCTTTTCTGTTTCTAGCAATTTCCGGAGCATTAACTTTCATATAAAATACGCCTGCGGAAAGCTGTTTCTTTTCAATGATTTTAAACATTTTCTGCCTCATATAAAAATATACTTATGTAATTTTACTGTATGAGAATAAATGCGTCAATTAAGACAGAAAAATTTAGAAAAAATTAGAAACCAATGCAGAATGTTACAAAACCGCGCGTGCCGGAGCAGGCAAAGCTCTTTTCAAAATTCTGCGAAGCCATGGCAATTCCGGTGTCAATTTCTATTACGCGAAGGTTCAAGCCAACTGAAATCATGTGCTGGAACAGTAAATCTGTATATTCTGTAGAAAGCGTAAGGTTAAAGACATTGAAGAGATTCATGTTTGCGCCAATGTAATATTCCGGGAACGCCTTAAATGTGTCCGGATCGGAAGTAAATGGATGAAGGAAGCCGATTCCAAGACCGCCTGTAAAGGTAATGAACTTTCCGGCAGGCAGAAAATCTGCAAAAATGGCAAATTTCATAGGGCGGTTAATGCTAAAGCTGGTCTGAGTATAATCTCCGGATTTTGAATTGTATTCGCTGGTTGCCGATTCGCCGTTCATCATAGACTGGAACTTTGTTTCGTAATGATAGTTTATATCAATATCTTTTTTGTATGAAAGTCTTCCAGGAACAATAGGAATGCGCGCTTTTCCTGTAAGCGTAAGCTTTGGAAGAATTGGCCATTCAAATTCGCCGGCAAGGTCAAAACCAAGAGTTTCTATTATATTAAAATCAGAAATGCCGTTTTTACCGAACGCAGTATACAAATCAATATCTGTGTCCATGTCTACAATCAGAGAGCCGTCATCTTTGTTGCATATTTTTGCGCCGCTGTCTTTTACAACTGCATGAGCCACTGGAACAAAGAAGGCAGGTTTAATTGTAATTCCATATTTTTGTACTTTGAATTTTACCGTTGTTTCCATGTAGGCAAATGCATCTCCAAAACCGTCTGCAGTTGCGTTTATTGTTTCTGAAGGTTTTGTTCCCTTTGCAATAGAATCAAAAAAGTCTTTGGAAATGTCTATGTTTCCAAAAGCCTGAGTTCCAAATTTTAAGCCTACAAAAAGTCTGTCCAGATTTAAATTAAAGCCAAGATTTATATCATCAATAGTATTAAAATTCCAGCCGCTATCAGGAATATCATCTGCCATTTTTTTAAGGTCAAGGACAAGTTTTTTTACAAGAGAATCCTGCATTGCAAGACCTGTATTAGAAACTGAAATATCAGAATTTACACGCATTTCAAAAACGCGCGGACCAAAGAAAGTTCTTGCAAAAGCAGAAGAAATTAACAATGAAAGTGCCAGGGAGACAATCAGTTTTTTCATTTTTTGCCTCCCATAATTTCAATTTCGCCGTTTGTAAAAATGTTAAGACGGATATTTGTAACAAATTTTACATCGCGCGGAATAGAAACTGTTCCGCTTGGAATGTTCATTACGGCATTTGGCTTTAGAGGATAAGTTTCAAAAACATCGCGGACATTCTGTATTTCGTAACAATCACCGCCCATAGCAAGTTCCGCATTTTCGAATTTTGTTCCCGTGCCATCAAGGTCAATTTTTAAAGGAATTCCGCTTGCGCTGTTAAAAGGCAGCTTTGAACTTGTATATTCAACCGAAGCAGAATCAATTGCATCTATATATTTGTCAAAATCTGCGGTATCTGTTGCCTTAGTACGATCCATAATGTCTGAATCGTTTTTTTCGGCAAGCTTAATTACATCAATGTCTATGCCGTTTGGGTTAGAAACTTCAAACATAAAAGGAAGTACAATGTATGCATAAATTTCAAATTCAACTTCACCAAGAGCACTGTCGCCTTTTTTTACATGACAGTTGAAATTTTCAAGTTCAACTTTTAATTTTGTTGCATCACTCTCAAGCACAATTGATTCTTTATAGGAAGCAGGTTTTAAATCAAGATTAGTTCTTACAATTTCTGTATTTTCTGCCGGAAGCTCTGGACGCGCTGTAATAGACAAATCTTCGCCGGCAGGCTTTGTACCTTTGTCTGTGTACGCGTAAATTTTACCGCCCAAACCGGAAAAGTTTTTATTTCCAGAAAGATAAATATAAACCGGAATTTGTTTAACATGCATTGAATCACTTAGCTTTGTAGAACCTTCGTTGTACTTAATTGCTGTTCCAAGCTCATCAATAATTGTAGAGAACATGTCCAAATCTACAGAGGCATCTATGGTATCTGGAAGTGCATCAAGAGTAGAATGATTCAAATCAAGTTCATCTTCACCGGCTGCAGTAAAAATAGTTTCTGCTGCACAGGCGGCAAAATCAATTGTGAATGAATTAAGCTTCATGGAAAGCAGGTATTTATTTACGGAGCCGTTGTCGCCGGCAGGAAAATAATCGTAAAGGGCAGTTTTCGCAGCGCCCGAAGAATTAAGATTTCCGTCAATATTCGTTACGTCAAATTTGTCGCCAAAATCCTTATCAAATTCTCCAATACTGAATTTATAGCGCGCATTTGTTTTAGCCGAAATTGAAGTTGGAATTTCGAACGAGCAGGACAACAAAATCATTCCCGCCATAACCGAGAAAATCAAAATGTTTAAAAACTGTCTCTTATGCTTCATATAAAACTGTAGTTAAAATTATAAGATGAATAAATAAAAAGGCAAGCCTTTAAGATAAATCCATCCATCTGCATTATCGGCAGAAAAGAGCGGAAAGTTTAGTGAATATTTGATAAACAGGGATTGGATATATATGGATTATATGTGTTTGTATAAGTCTTGTTATTATATTCGCAATACCTTGGTTATTACTTTTGTAATGACTTTGTTTATATATTCCCAGTACCTTTGTTGTAGCATTCGATTGAATCTTACTTCCCCCAAATTACAAAATGTAGAACTACGAAAGCGTATCCGGACGGACTGAAAATGCTATCGTAGAGAACCTAGATAATTAGTTCATCTTAAATTTTTGGAGCTCAGAAGCAGAAAACACTCCTGAAGAATTGTTTTCTCTTGCAAATTTAGCAAGTTTACGTAAATCAATTCCTAGAGAAGGTTTTGAACGATACGGATTCACGGTTTTTATAAAATCCTGAGCAAGCTTGTCTTTTATAGCAGATTCTTCGACATTAAAGTTCTACATCAGACCACTCATATTTGTAAATCTCCTTAATTTTTATTGCGGTTCCCGCTTGCAAAGTCGACCCTGTCATAAATTCTGTGTA
>DEEV01000065.1:0-4777 GCA_002350445.1 Treponema sp. UBA2869
CGTAATGTTATTCCAGTTTCCGTCTTTAGACATTCCATAAGCTGACTTTGCAAAACGAGGTTCAGTTTCTATAAAAACTACATCAGCAAAATTAAAATAAATTGGAAGCGACAAAAACGGAGCAACCGTATCGCCCTTATAAAAAGATTCGTTTACATATTCATTCTTCTTTGTTTCTGTTTTTTTGATTGATGTTGCGTTAGACGCTATTTCATATTCATTTTTCTCGTAAGAATAATTCTGACTTCCATAATCCGACGCAAAACTCCAGTTAATATCAGAATTTGTCTTAAACATCAAAGTCGGATGAATCTTTAAATTAAAGCCAATCTGAAGCGGAGTCCAGTCAATATAAGGCTTTTTTTCGTTAAGATAATCATTAACTTTTTCGTATAGAATCTTTCCAGAATATGAAAGTGAATCGTAATCAAGAAAGTCAAGATGCATTCTTATTGCTTCTACCGAAAGCGGTGCTGAATCGGCAATAAAAACGGTTGCACTTTCGGTATAAAGCCTGAAAAGAGCGTCATAAATCCAGTGACCGGCAGGAATAAGCTGTTTTGAACCATAGGATTCTGCAAGTGCAGATAATGACATAAAGATACAGATAAAAGCAGATGCTGCAATACGTTTTATTTTCATACTTATTTTTAACATTTTTACAGTTAATAGTAAATATGATTGAATTTTAGCAAAAAAACGGTAAAATATTGCTATGAAAAAAGTTTTTATAGATTGTCGAATGCTGCATTCCGGCGGAATTGGAACTTATCTTGAATCACTTCTGCCCTATTTTATTAAGAATTATGAATGCATTCTGCTTGGTTCAAAAGAAAAACTCCAAAAATATTCTGAATTAAACGCACAAATCATTCCATGCGATATTCCATGTTTTTCTGTTAAGGAATTGTTTTCTTTTCCTAAAGAAATCCTAAAAAAAATAAACAGCTGCGACATTTATTATTCTCCGTACTGCAATGTTCCGTCAAAAATTAAAATTCCTGTTTTTACGACAATTCACGATGTTGTTTTTCTTGATGTAAAAGAGCTTACAGGCTTTGCCGGACGACTTGCCCGAAAATATTTTTATAAACGCGCAATAAAAAAATCAAAGGCCATTTTTACAGTTTCGCAGTTTTCAAAGGAAAGAATTTTGCATCACCTGAACACAGGAAAAAAGCCCGTTATTGTAACTTACAACTCTGTTCCCGAATGGTTCTTAGATGATTACGAAAACCTGCCTAAAACCAACATCATTCTTTTTGTTGGAAACATCAAAAAGCACAAAGGTCTGGAAACGCTCTTAAAAGCCTTTTCTATTGTGCTTTCAAAAAAGATTAAGCTTAAGCTTGTTCTGGTTGGAAACAAAGACAATTTCCGTTCTAAAGACAATCATATCTGGCAGCTTATTTCTCAAATGCCGGAAAACACGGTAAATTTTACAGGACGAATCACCGATTCTCAGCTTAAAAATTACTATCAGGAAGCAAAGCTTCTTGTTCAGCCGTCTTTTTACGAAGGTTTTGGCATGCCTCCGCTGGAAGCCTTAAGCAGCAGAACTAATGTTGTGCTTTCGGATATTCCGGTTTTTAAGGAAATTTATAAGGATTTTCCGGTTACGTTCTTTGAATGCGGAAACGAAAACGACCTTGCTCAGAAAATCATAGAAAATTACGCAAAGAAACCGCCAGAGAATATTCCGCAAATCTACTCGTTCAGTAAAACTTTTGATATAATTAACGGAGAGTTAGAAAAGTCATTTCGACAGGCTCAATGACCGAACAGGAGATTTTTATGAAGGTTGCAATAGTTCATTACTGGCTGGTTACAATGCGCGGAGGCGAAAAGGTTCTTGAAGAACTTTGCAAAATGTTTCCGGATGCAGACATTTTTACAAATGTCTACGATGCTTCAAAAATTTCTGAAACAATCAAAAGCCATAAGATTTTTACAGGAAAAGTAAATAAATTTCCGCTCGCAAAAAAATTATATCAAAAATATATGCCTTTTATGCCGCGCGCGCTAATGGACTTAGACCTTACCGGCTACGACCTTGTAATTTCCAGTGAATCAGGTCCTGCAAAAGGAGTTGTTCCGGCACCGGACGCTTTCCACGTATGCTACTGCCATACTCCAATGCGCTATTTGTGGGACATGTACCACGAATATTTTAGAAAATCGAACGCACTTGTGCGTTTCTTTATGAAAAAAATGATTCCGTCTCTGCGTCTTTGGGATGTAATGAGCGCAAACCTTGTAGACCATTTTATTGCAAATTCAAACTATGTTGCTTCCAGAATCCGCCGCTACTATGGTCGCGAAGCTGATGTGGTTTTTCCGCCGTGCAATATCGAAAAATACGTTAATAATCTGCGTGACCCAAAAGATTTTTATCTGTTCTTTGGCCAGCTTGTGGGCTACAAACGAGCAGACCTTGCAATTGAAGCCTGCATAAAGCTTGGCAGAAAAATTATTGTAATTGGAGACGGAAAATCTAAAGAAGCGCAGAAATATAAGAAAACAGGTCTTGTTACTTTTACGGGCCGCATAAGCGACAAGGAGATTGCTTTATACCTGGCACAGGCAAGAGCACTGCTTTTTCCCGGCATAGAGGATTTTGGCATTATTCCTGTAGAAGCAAACGCGGCGGGCTGCCCGGTTATTGCATACAAAAAAGGCGGCGCCCTTGATTCAATTAAAGAAAACGTTACAGGTCTTTTCTTTGAAGAACAGACAGCTCAAAGCCTTGCAGACTGTATTCTTCATTTTGAATCTATTGAAAGTAACTTTTTAGACCGCAATGCATTTACTAATCATGTGCAGCAGTTTTCTACTGCCGCATTTACTGCAAAGATTTCAAGAATTATTGAAGACAGGAAGAGAATTTAGTAAAATAGAATTATGGCAAATAAAGAGTTTTCAGCATACTTAAAAGAACATTTTCCTCACACAAGTTCGTTTTTGTCAGGACTTGCACTTCTTATAGTGGATTCGTTTGTGCTTTTTGGAAGCATTATGCTGGGCTTTATTATTATGAACTTTATTAATTCGCCTGACATAAATTTGCACGCATCTTTCTGGTATGCACTTTTTATTCCTGTAATTCTGATTGTTTACGGAGCGCTTGGTCTTTATCCTGGCATTGCAAATTCTCCGGCAATCGAAGTAAAAAAGTTTTTTGGCGGCACAATTTCCTGCTTTATTTTTATAATTTTCTGTATTTTCTTTGCAGACGTAAAGCAGCTTGTTTTACGTGATTTTTTTATTAAAGACAGTACAAATCATGCCATTGCCTACTCTTTTATGATTGCAGCCGCTATTTCGGTAATTATGCTTCCGGCTGCACGCGAAGCGGCACGTCACAAATTTGGAAAACACAAATGGTGGGGAGTTCCCTGCATAATTTACAGTTCTAACAAAAGTGCAAAAAATCTTGCAGACAAGCTTCTGGATAATCCTTACCTTGGATACCATCCGGCCGCAATTATAGAAACTGAATGTAAGGAACCTTCACTTTACCGTACAATTCCGGTTTTTAACAATGATCCGGAAATTCTTCAGGAAATTCATAAGTTCAACGTAAAAACTGCATTTATCTGCAATTACATGGGCGATATTTCTCAAATTATGAATTCGTACCGCTACACGGTTTCTGTTTCTAAGCTACAGCAGAATTTTACAAGCACACAGCAGCTTAAAGACATTGCGGGAATTATAGGATTTTCTTCGGTTCATAACCTTACATTTAAACGAAATCTCTTTGCAAAACGCTGCATAGACATAAGCTGCATTTTGATTGCTTCGCCAATTCTTATTCCGGTAATGCTGATTTTGAGCATACTGGTAAAACTTACATCAAAAGGACCTGTTTTTTATGGTCATAAAAGAGTTGGTCAGAATGGCCGTGAATTTAAATGCTGGAAATTCCGTTCAATGTGCATAAACTCTCAGGAAATTCTTGAGCATATTCTTGCAACAGATCCTGTAATGGCAGCGGAATGGGAACGTGACCGCAAGTTTGTAAATGACCCGCGCATCACTAAATTTGGAAAATTTCTTAGAAAAACCAGCCTTGATGAACTTCCTCAGTTGTTTAATGTTCTTAAAGGCGAAATGAGCTTTATTGGCCCGCGCCCGGTTACAGAACCAGAACTTGAAAAATACGGCTCATATAAAGACTATGTTCTTACCGTTTCGCCGGGTCTTTCGGGCATGTGGCAGATTTCCGGCCGTTCAGAAACAAGCTACGAAGAACGCATTTTCTTTGATACATATTACATTCAGAACTGGTCTGTATGGCTTGACATCTGGATTTTTATTAAAACAGTCTACGTTGTTCTTGCCGGAAAAGGTGCCTATTAATGAATAAAAAATTATTTCTATTTGCTGTACTTCTTTTTGCAGGTGCGCTCGCATTCTGTCAAAAATACAGGATTCAAAGCGTTTCCTACGCAGTAACTGGCTGCGGCTGGAAAATCTGTCCGCCAACTACAGAATATAACATTGCCAGAAAAATCCGCATAAATTACAGTAAGGTTTTTGAAACTTCTCAGGATCTGGAAACTTACGTGCAGAAATACGAGCAGCAGCTTTACAATTTAAGGCAGTTTGCTCTGATTGATATAAAAATTCACGGAGATACCTTTGACCAGGATATTGACTATTACTATGAAGATGAAAACCGTGTAATTCCCGTAAATCTGGAAGTAACGCTTGCCGATTCCTTTCATTTTGTTGCAATTCCGTTTTTTAAATACAATTCCAACACCGGCTCTGT
>DEEV01000065.1:4808-10509 GCA_002350445.1 Treponema sp. UBA2869
AGGCACATTAAATAAGCTTGATTCTGATTTGTTCTTTCAGATTAAACCCGAAGACGACGGTTCAAAATCAAATATTATTGGTGCAAATATTAAATATGATTATCCGTTTAAAGCGGGCATTTTTGATGCTTCATGGACAAACCTGCACACTTTTTCTTACACCTTTGGAAATTCTTCGCCGGAATTTAATCTTCGTACAGGCATAAAGCTTGAACTTCCAAAAGACAATTATTCTTTTGAATGGGAAGCAGCCCACTCTTTTGTAAAGAATCTTGAATATCAGAAATTTGATGATTCTTTTTATATGCAGGAATTTGCGCAGTTTGCAGTGCCAGTCCACATTTACGAGCTGGATGCATTTAATTTTATAAATTACAAGCCGTACATAAACTTTACCTATAACTGGGATTTTGACGGAATTAATGCAATGAACGCAGAAATTCTTAGCCCTGCAATGGAAATTGGACACAGCATTTATGCTGACAATTTTGACTGGTTTAATCAGTTTAGAAACGGCTACAGCTTTGAACTTACCAACGGTTATAATTACAATTTTGAACGACAACTTCTTAATCCGTATATAAAATTAGACACAAAGCTCTTTAAGGCGTACGAAAACATAGGTTTTACGTCTAATTTTCTATACTACATTTCGTTCATTCAAAAAGATAATCAGTTTTTTGGCTATGACGGCTTTAAAATTGGTGAACGGCTTCGCGGTGTAAAAGACACAATGGAATACAACGCCGGCGCTTACAAAGGAAACTGTGCGTTTATAGAATATTCTGCAATTGTTTTGAATCTTGATATGCCGATAAAGCTTTTCAGAACAAAATTTGCAGACGGAATAATGGAAAAACTGAATTTTGAACTTCAGTTTGCACCGTTTATTGATATTGCACTTACCTACAATAAATTTACCGGCGAATGGTACAATCCAAAAGACGGTTTTTACTGCGCCGGCTTTGAAGTGCTTGTTTACCCTGTAAAGTGGAAAAGTTTTGTAGTTCGCGGAAGCCTTGGAATTGACCTTGGCTCAACGCTGCTTAAAAATCAGCTGAATACACAGTGGCGCGAAAGTGTTTCTAAATACGAAATTTCGTTTGGTATAGGTCTAATGTACTAGAGTTTCTGAAGTTTAATAACTGCCTGTTTCTGCCAGTAAGCCTGAGGACATTCACTTACCAAAGCCTTAAAGATACCTCGTGCAAAATTTTTACAGCCCATTTTTGCAGTAAGGCTTGCAAAAAAGTCATAACCTTCCCAAATTTTATTGTCAATTGCCCACTGCTGAATATCATAATAAGGTTTGATTTTTGCAAAGAAATCTGCAAGGTTTACATATTCAAAATCGGTATCGCCCCTGTCCTGCAAAATTTCCATAATCCTTGAAAAGCCTGTAAGGACATTTAATGCGGCAAAATGCAGAGCTTTTTCGTTCTCGCCCGCATTTGCATAATATTCAGCAAGCTCTTTATACGCCCTAATTGAATTATAGGAATTTGTTCTATACAAGGTAAAAAACTTTTCCATGGAACCTTCGGTATCACGCTTTATAGTCTGTTCCATTGCGCCCCAAAGAATTTCGTCCTTAAAAACACTGTCTTCTACAAGAATATTTAAAAGACGTGTTTCCATTTTTGGAAGATCATTATTAAGCCTGCTTATTTCTGCAAGCATATAAAGAATTTCGTATTTTTCATCAGGAATATCAAGAACATCGGCATTTTTAAGCGCAAGTTGGTAGTAGTTTTCTGCAAAATCGTATTCACCTTCCAGCTTATAAATATCGCCTATAAGCTTGTGCGCTTCCGGAAAAGCAATGCTTCCCTTAATATATTCCATAACATTATTTACAGAATCATCAAAATATTCCTCGCCTTTTTTTTCAAGGTAATATTTTATGATTGCAATTGATTCTTTTTCGCCGCGTTCTCCAAGTATAGCCAGAACGGCATGAATGCTGTCGCCTTCTTTTTTTACGGCACGCGCAGAAAGTGCATTTGTAAGAACTTTGATTTGTTTTTCCATCTGCATTTTTCGCAGGGTAATTGCATCTTCAGCACAATGCAGGGCTGTTCCATAATCATTTGAATTAAAGCTGTCCAAAGCCTTTCTGTAAGTAGCTATGCTTTCATCATTAATTTTATAAACTGATGCCGCAAAACAAGAGAATCCAAAAGTTAATAACAAAATCTGTAAAAAAATCTTTTTCATTTTACCTTAAAGTGAATTTAATTCTTCCTCAAATACTTTATCGGCATCTTTTGCGTCAACCGTGCGTACTATTTTACCTTTTTTAAAAATAATTGCTTTATCTTTTGTACCGGCAATGCCAATATCAGCATGACGTCCTTCGCCAGGCCCATTTACGACACAGCCCATTACTGCAACTGTTATATCTTTTTTCATTGCAAGAAGTCTGTTTTGCCAGCGGTCTACAAATGAATGAACGTCAAAGCCTATGCGTCCACAGCGAGGACAGCTTACAAGATTTACTCCACCTGCCCTAAGTCCGCATTCCTTTAAAATATTTATGCCGGCTACAACTTCGTTTTCAGGAGAAGAAGAAAGACTTACACGGATTGTATCTCCAATTCCTTCGTTCAGCAGAGTCGAAAAAGCTATAGAAGATTTTACAATGCCGCCAATTAAAGGACCAGCTTCGGTTACGCCAAGGTGCAGCGGATTTTTGTATTTCTGCGCATAAAAGCGGTTACATTCAATTGTCTCTTTTACATCACTTGATTTCATACTTACAACATACTGGTCAAAATCAAGCTGTTCAAATATTTCAGCCTCACGTACGGCTGTTTCGCAAAGTCCCTGGGCACGGCTTATTTTTCCAGCGGCAATCATTTCCTGTAAATCCTGAGGCAGGCTTCCGCTGTTTATACCAATTCTTATTGCAACCGCATTATCCCGGCAGGCTTCTACCACTTTTTTGGTATTTTCTACAGACCCAATGTTTCCTGGGTTTATTCGGATTGCCGCAACATTGCCTTTTAGGCATTCAAGTGCAAGTTTGTAATCAAAATGAATGTCTGCAACAAGCGGCATTGCAGTTCGGGCAGCAAGAGCGATCAAACCTTCTGCACTTGGCATGTCTGGAACGGCAAAGCGCACAATATCGCAGCCAAGCATTTTAAGGTCGTTAAGTTCACGTAAAATGCGTTCCAGTTTTTTGTTATCGGAAGTAAGGTCGGTAATTCCTTCTTTCCACATTGTCTGAACCGTTACCGGATTATTTCCGCCAATTATGATTTTATCTGTAATGCCTTTTCCGCCAAGCGAAACAGTTTTTGTATTCATTTACTGTCCTTCTTCTACGTATTTATCTAGCTGAAGATTTGCAAGATTTATTTTCTGAACGACACAAGGTCCTGCAACACAGCCGCCTTCGCAACTCATTACTTCTACAAGATTTCCATCATTTTCTGCTGCTTCAACTTTTCCAGCATTTATATCACCGTAATGCTTAAGCTTTTTCATACCATCTTTATTAAGACCGTTAATTACATCAAGCTTCAAAATTGACGAATCTTTTAAGCGGCATTTTACAGCCTGCGCAACGCCACCGGTACGCGCAAAATTTCTTCCGCTTGCAGTCGGAATATTTTCTTTTACGTCAGGCTCAAGCTTGGTAACGTTTATTCGTTTAGCTTCAAAGAAAGCAGAAAGCTCTTCTGCGGTTATTACAAAATCAACAAATTCATCATCAAAACCTTCGCGTCGTTTTGCAAGACAAGGACCAACAAAAACCGTTACACACTCAGGATCATCTTTTTTTGCAAGTTCAGCGGCATAATGCATAGGACTTCTGGTTTCGCTTACACAAGGATCGAGCTCCGGCACATGAATATGAACGGCGCGAACATAAGCAGAACAGCACGAAGTAGTCATAAGCTTATCGCCCCTTTTCATACGTTCTGTAAACTCTGCGGCTTCTTTTTCGGCTGTAATATCTGCCCCCTGCGCAACTTCATAAACTGTAGTAAAACCAAGTTCCTTAAAACCACGCTCAAGCTGACCAGCAGAACACTTAAACTGAGAGGCAATTGACGGCGCATACAAAACGCTTACTTTTTTGCCTTCCATTATGTTTTTAATTACATCTACAAGCTGACTTTTATCCATCATGGCGCCAAACGGACACTCTGTCATACATTTTCCGCAGTAAATACATTTATGAAAATCTATAACTTCGTGACCATCTGCACCCTTGGAAATTGCACCGACCGGACACGCTGCTTCGCATGGAACTGTAATTTTAATAATTGCGTGATACGGACAGTTCTGCTCGCATAATCCGCAGTGAATGCACTTTTCGGCATCTATATGCGCATGATGAACAATGTGAATTGCTTTTTTTGGGCAGTTTACCATACATGGGCGCGCAAAACAGCCCTGGCAGGCATTTGTTACCATAAAGTTTTGTTTTACACAGCCGTTGCAGGCCTCGTGAAGAACCGTAATCATTGGCCAGGTTGGACTTTTGCGGTCAAGTGCCTCTCGGGCATAATCCTGAAGGTCGTTAAGGTCATTATAGTTTTCGACAGAAATTCCCATACGGGCAAGAAGTCTCATACGCAAAAGTTCTCTGTCGTGATATATACAGCAGCCAATTGGAGCACTTCCAGCCGGCCGCATTTCTGTAGGGATTTTATTTATTTTTTTTGAATCAAGCTCGCCTGCAAGCTGTAGCTTTGCAATTCGAACAAGCAGCTCTTTTTTTACGTTTGTTGCATTATTATTTATGTTCATAAAATTATTATAATGATTTGAGCTTTTGTTGTCATTATTACTCAATTTTCACTAGAAAAATTCTCCCGCCTTGCGTTCTTGAAAACAACGCGGGAAGCTTTTTTTAAGACAACTTGTGGTAAAACTGAAAGCAAAAGCACAAGCAATATCATAATAAGCGCATAAGCATAAATTTCGGCGTATTCGTTAAAATAGCCGCTGGTAAAAATTGCTTTACCTAAAGAACCCTTTGTCTGCACCAGATACTCTGTTGTTACAATAATTTTTATTCCCATACCTACTGCATTATTAAAAGCCTGTCGTAAAAAACCGGACATAAGTGGAATATAAACCTTAAAAAGTATATTTACAGAAAACGAGGAATTAAGACGGTAAACATCTATCAATTCTTTATCAAGAGAACAAAAACCTTCATAAACGGCTTCGCTTACAAGCGGAACAAGCACAATCACAGCCGCAAGAAATGGCACAAACGCATAATCAAAAAGAACCATCAGAATTACTGCAAGTACAATCACAGGCAAAGACCGAAGCAGCGTCATAAGCGGAAAAAGAACTTTATAGACACTCTTAAAGCGGCCTTCCAGCATACCAATAAGGATTCCTGCAAAAAAAGCACAAAATACAGCTGTAAAAAGGTGTAAAAGTGTTGTAAAAATAAGACAGTATGTATGTTTTTTGGTTAAAAGAGAAAGAAAAACAGAAATAATTTCACTTAAAGAAGGAAAAACCAGTTGATTATTCTTTAAGAAAGAAAATGCTTGCACCAGACCTGCTATCAGAACAAGTCCTAAACAAAAAAGAAAAAAATCATACAGTCTGCTTTGTCTTGTTTTATTCATAATAAAAATCGTCAGAAGGGATCTCGCCGCCAAACTGGCTTAAATCAATTTCGGCAAGCATTTGTATATTTGTTTTTGCATCAATAGCCTTTACA
>DEEV01000065.1:10557-18574 GCA_002350445.1 Treponema sp. UBA2869
TTTCCTTTTTTACGCAGATGTCTGCAACCAGATCTAAATTATTATTACATTTATTGCAGGATTTTTCTGCATTGTAAAGAAATTCATCTACCCTTTCCTTATAATTTTCTGCAGTTTTCTCTTTTACAAAGATTCCGGCCTGAGCAAAGCCGTCTTCATTAAGTGCTGTTTTACAAAGTTCATTCAAACTGTAAAAAAATATTTCGGGATTTTTTATTGCTGCAGCTGATAAGGCTGGTTCTGCAGTCATTACAATTTTATTTTTATCTGAAAGCAAAAGCGCCTGAGTGCCGGCAGCTCCAGCAAGATATTCTATTTTATTTGTTTTATAACCGCACTTTTCAAGAAGAAAAATTGCAACAGATGAATTAATTGTATTTTCTCCAAAAAGTGTAATTCCGTTCTGTTTTATATCTGAAAGCTTAAAGTTTTTTTTCTGGGATGCAAAATATAAATTTCCCCAGGTAATTACAGCGGCAAGTTTATATTGTGATTTTTTTTTATTAAAAAGTTTTGCACCTGCATTTACAGGAGCAACTATAAAATCAGCTTTTGAAGAAGCAAATTCTGCGGCAACAGTTTCTGAAGCAATATACGAAAAATCATACAGATTTGAGTCGGCAATAACTGCAAGTGCAACAGACGGAGCTCCTCCCGGCAATGCAACCTTCAGTTTAGAAATATTTTCAGCACAAAAACAAAGCGAAGAAAAGAAAATAAATAGTAAAAAAGTAAAAAATGTTTTCATAATACAAAAGGACAAGAGCCGTTATCTGCCCCTGTCCTTTAAAGTATAAAGTCTTTATTTATGAATATTACACTTATGCAATCAAAGAGAATACCATAGCGAACAAAGCTACAGATTCACAAAGACCTACAACCATGATGTACTGAGCAAAACCTTTTCCTGTTTCACCAAGAGCATCAGAAGCTGCAGCACCAGCTTTTCCCTGAGCAATTGCAGAGAAGCACATAGCCAAACCAGATGCAATACCAAGACCAAGTGCAAAGCCTGGAGTCATGTCACCACTTGCAACTTTAGGTTTCATTGCAATATTCATCAAAAGGAAGCCGTAAATTGTCTGTGTCAATGGAGCACCGGCAAATACAGTAAGGATGAACGGAGCAGGCTTATTGTTGATGTAACAACGTTTCCAGGCTCCAATTGCTCCCTGACCGGCAATTCCAATACCAATTGCCGAACCAATAGCAGCAATACCCATACAAACAGCGGCACCAATCATACCCCAAAATTCCATATTTTCCTCCTTTAAAACCTCCACAGTGTGGTTAGGTTCATTATTTTATATTTTAAATCTGCTCAAGCAGATCTTTAACAAGTTTTATAAATCTTCTTACGAAGATTCCTTAAAGCAAAAACTTATGCGTTTGCTTCTTCGCTAAACGGCTTGTATTTTACACCGCTCCAGCTCATTCCAATGTGCGTACAGAATTCAAGTGTATTCAATCGAACACCATGAACAATTACTGAAAGCACATTCAAAATCATATTCAGACCATGTCCAAATACCAGAAGAACTATAGCTGCAACAAACAGAATTGCATGACCTAAAATAGGACCGGCAAGAGTGTTTACAGTTTCTGAAATTGCCGCACCCGCAAGACCAACGGCCCACAGACGGATATAAGAAACTATATCAGAGAATACATTTACAACGCCCAAAAGAACGGAAATAATATTCTTACAGCTTTCCAGAATTGAAGCTCCAATACTGCCGTCATAATTTGCAAAAATAAAACTCATTGCAAAACCTGCGGCAATCAGGCTTATAGCAGTTTTTCCAATTGGGAAAGAACCAATTGAACCCATCATCTGGAAAACCTGACTGTTTACAACCATAGAAAGAACAATCCAGAACATTCCGACAAGCTGTAAAAGTGAACCTAAATCACCAATTGCTTTTACGCCCTTCTTATCCTTAACATTTCTTACAGCAGCCTTAACGTGTGCAACACAAAGCTGAACAAGAGCCAAAGAGAAACAGAAAATCTGAAGATTCTGGTCTTTTGTAAGTCCTATTGAAGAATCAGAAATCCAGGGAACATTCCAAAGTGTATCTTTGTATGCGCCAGAAATCCACGGAATCGAAAGATTTTTAAGCCATTCCGGAAGCATATCTGAAGGAATACCAAACCATGTACAGGTAACAGCACCCCAGCCGACAGTTGCAAGGGAAACAAGAAGCACAAGTCCCATAACAGCAGGAACCTTTTTTCCGCCAAGTTTTGATTTAAGCATAAGGATTAAAATCAAAGCTGCAACTAAAAGTCCGTAACCGCCGTCTCCAAAAATCATTGCAAAGAAGACTGTAAAGAACAAAAGGAACCAGCCCGAAATATCAAATTCGTGATAGCCAGGAACTGTTCCAAGGAAGTCTGTAAGTGGATAAATTAAACTTACAAACTTGTTATTCTTAAGCTTTGTCGGTACAGCAGTATCTTCATCTTCAGGATCAGAGTAAGCAACGGCCCACTGATTCTGAGCACAAGCCCTCTTAAACTCCTCTAGATTTGCTGATGGAACATAGCCGCTAAGCCATGCAAGGTCGTTTTCGGAACCTTCCTTATCGCATTCCATTCCCGCATTAATGTTTTCAAATTCAATGTCGCTTTCGAGAGCCTTTTTGAATTTTGAAATTGCAGGAACATATTTTGCATTATCTGTATAAAATGCCTGAATCTCATCAAGTTCTTTTTCATCACGTCTTATTTCTTCTTCCAGCAAAGAAGTAGAAATTCGCGGGAACGGAACTTCAAATGCTTCAGGAAGCAGATTTTCTGGTCTGCCTTCGCCACCGTTCACAATCATAAAACGAACAGTTTTTGAATCATTATTTACAAGGATTGTCTGAATTTCTGAATCAATCTGATTATATTTATCTGCATCGATTTCGTACATTTTCAGGCCAATGCCTTTTTCTTTAAGATAATCAAAATCTTCAAGGCTTACGCCGCCCCACAAAGCAAAGCGGTCAAGTTCTGTTGTGTCAGCCGAAATTTCTTCCATAAGCTGCTTTTTACGCTCGCTTTTAGCCACAACATCAGAACAAAGACTTATTACCTTTTCATCAGAAAGTTTTGGTTCACTTCCCTTCTTAGTCTTAGGCAGCTTTATTTCGCCTAGAATGCTTTCTGAAAGCATTGCATTATTTGAATATTCTTTAAAAGCAGTCAGTTTTTCGCTTGAGCCCTCAATTTTTTCAAGGTGCACAAGTCCTATTTTTCTGAGCGCTTTAAGAGCCTCTTCTTTTTCTTTATTGAGAAGTACGACAGAGACTTTTTTCATTGGTTCAATCATTTGTCAGCCTCCTGTGCATCCTGCTCAAGTTTTGCCTGAAGCTTCTTCTTAGAAATCTTACTGCGTACAACGGATGCGACCTGTTCATCACCAAGATATACGGTGATTTTTTTGATATTAGCCTTTGTTTCAGGAATTTTAACCTTTTCAAAAAGGTTAACACGCTGAGTTGTAGTGCGCAATTCCTGGCTAAGCAGTCTTACCTGCTCGTCAAGAACTTCTGCTTCCAAGTCCAGAGAAAGGGCTTTTTCCATGCGGTCTGCGGCCATATCAATCCAAACCGGAGTTTTATAAAGATCGTAGTCCCCGCGTCCAAAGTCGGCACCTTCGTAAACCGGAATTGTTACACCGGCAATGTTACCGACACCCTTTCTGATATTTTTTACAGTGACCATATCAGGAGTAAACGCTTCGCGCTCACCAAATACTGATATCCACTGCTCAAATTCTTTTTCGAGAGCAACACGTGCCGCTCTTACTTCTTTGGCCTTGGCATCTATTGTGCGGATTTCTGTCTGAAGCTGTTGTTTTTTAAGCATAAGGGTTGGAAGATAACGCTTGTACATTTTAAGCGCATCTTTCTGAACCTTGAGCTCATTTTTTGTCAGCTTAATCTTTGCCATTTAACACCCCGCCCGTTATTTTTTAGGCCAGTATTCGTCAATCAGAGAAGACTTCAAACCGGTTTCTTCCGGATCAAAGCAGTCAGCCAGAATCTTCCAGCCAAGGTCCAAAGCATCTTCCAGAGAAATATTCTTAGAAAGATCCATCATACCGTCTTCAAACTTCTTTCCATATGTAAGAAGTTTTTCATCCCATTTACTCATATTGAAACCCATCGATTTCTTTTCGAGGGTATCTTTGTAGTTTGAATAAAGACGAATCATACCATCCATAAGGGCACGGTGGTCGCTGCGTGTACTTCCGTTTACGTTCTGCTTCAAACGTGAAAGTGAACCGAACGGCTCAATACGTCCACCCTTGAGGTAGTACTGACCTTCTGTGATGTATCCTGTGTTATCTGGAACCGGGTGAGTTACGTCATCACCAGGCATTGTAGTAACTGCAAGAACTGTTACAGATCCGGCACCTTCAAAGTCTACGGCTTTTTCGTAACGTGCTGCGAGCTGTGAATACAAGTCTCCAGGGTAACCACGGTTAGAAGGAACCTGCTCCTGTGTAATAGCAATTTCCTTCATAGAGTCAGCAAAGTTTGTCATATCTGTAAGAAGAACCAGAACGTCTTTTCCCTTAAGAGCAAACTGTTCTGCTACTGCAAGAGAAAGGTCAGGAATCTTCTGACATTCTACTGTAGGGTCAGCGGCTGTGTGCATGAACATTACTGTCTTGCTAAGAGCGCCACCGTCTTCCAGTGTCTTTTTGAAGTAAAGGTAGTCGTCGTATTTAAGACCCATACCACCAAGAACAATTACGTCAACTTCGGCCTGCATGGCAATGCGGGCAAGCAGCTGGTTGTAAGGTTCACCAGAGATAGAGAAGATTGGAAGCTTCTGAGAAACTACCAGTGTGTTGAACATATCAATCATTGGAATACCGGTACGAATCATACGGCGAGCCATGATACGTTTTGAAGGGTTTACAGAAGGTCCTCCAATTGTAACAAGACAGTCTGACAAAGCCGGACCATTATCACGAGGCTGTGCAGAACCGTTAAAGATACGTCCAAGCAAATCATCAGAGAAAGAAACTTCCATCTGATGTCCAAGGAACTTAATGTGGTCTCCGGTAGAAATACCGCGTCCGCCGGCAAATACCTGAAGCGAAACTACATCACCTTCGATTTTATTTACTTCGGCAAGTGATTTACCAAAGCGTGTTTCAATTTCGGCAAGCTCACCATATGCAACACCAGTTGCCTTTACAGTGATAACGCTTCCGACGATGGATTCAATCTTACTATAAACTTTGTTCATTACTCACCATCCTTAAGCATTGCGCTTACTTCATCGCGTACTTTACCGTTAGCACTTGCAAAGTGAGCGTCTACAGCCTTTTCAGCATCCTTGAACTTGTCTGTATTCCAGAGAGAATAGTTCCAGTCAATAAACTTCTGACGCATCTGGTTGAAGAAGTTTCGTGCTGCATCCTTATCTGCAAGTTCAAAGTCAGAACCAAGAACTTTCAAAACCTTTGCGAAAGTATACTGCTGGCGTTCTACGCTAACAGCCGCATCAATTTCATCAAATGAGTTCTGCTGCATATAAACTGCATCAAGGAATTCGCTCTTAAGGTATTCGATGTAGTCTTCGGTTGTTGTACCTTCTTCACCTACTACCTTCATCATCTGATTTACTTCAACACCGCTAAGGAATACCTTGCGTGCATAAGCTACCCAGTCTTCGCGGATAACTGATTTATATTTAGACCATGAAATGATTGGGTCAATTGCAGGATACTTACGAGCATCTGAACGTTCACGTGAAAGTCCGTGGAAGGCACCTACTACTTTAAGGGTTGCCTGAGTTACAGGCTCTTCAAAGTTACCACCGGCAGGAGATACTGTACCACCAATTGTTACAGAACCGATGTTGCCGTCACGGAGTTTTACGATACCAGCGCGCTCGTAGAAGGCTGCAATGTAAGATTCAAGGTAAGCTGGGAATGCTTCTTCTCCAGGAATCTCTTCAAGACGTCCAGACATTTCACGAAGTGCCTGTGCCCAGCGAGAAGTTGAGTCAGCAAGAAGAAGTACATGCAGACCCATCTGGCGATAATATTCAGCAAGTGTAACAGATGTATATACAGAAGCTTCGCGCGAAGCAACAGGCATAGAAGATGTGTTACAGATGATGATTGTTCTTTCCATAAGTGAACGACCTGTACGTGGATCTTTCAACTCTGGGAACTCTTTAATTGTTTCTACAACTTCACCCGCACGTTCACCGCAGGCAGCGATGATTACGATATCAACGTCGGCGTTACGTGATGTTGTATGCTGAAGTACAGTCTTACCAGCACCGAAAGGTCCTGGAATACAATATGTACCACCCTTTGATACAGGATAGAAAGTATCGATAAGGCGAACCTGTGTTACCATTGGTTCAGATGGAGCAAGACGCTCTGCATAGCAGTCTACGGCACGTTTTACCGGCCATTTAAATGCCATCTTAAGTTCGTGATCTTTACCCTTTTCGTCAGTTACGACAGCCATTACATCTTCAATTGTGTAAGAACCTGCTGCCGTAACCTTTTTTACAGTGTACATTCCGAGCAAATCGAACGGAACTAAGATTTTATGTGTGAATGGTCCTTCAGGAACCGAACCTATTGAGTCACCGCGAAGAACTTTGTCTCCAGGTTTTACAGTTGGAGTCCAGTCCCATTTTTTATCGCGTGGAAGTGAATCTACTACAACACCTCTTTCAAGGAAGAAGCCTGCTTTTTCTGCAACAAGCGGAAGCGGGTTCTGAAGTCCATCAAAGGTTTGTCCAAGAAGACCAGGTCCAAGCTCAGCACAAAGAAGATCACCAATTAAATCTACCTTATCGCCGGCCTTAATTCCCTGTGTCATTTCGAAAATCTGCATCTGGGCTTTATTTCCGCGGATACGGATAATTTCACCACGAAGCTTTTTTCCATCTACATTTACGTAGCCTACTTCATTCATAGAAACAGAGCCTTCGAATTCAATCGTGACCATGTTTCCGTTAATGCCGACTACTTTTGCTTTTGTATCAGTCATTATTTATCTCCGTTATCTGAGTCTAAAATCGTATCGTAAATCTTATGATAAGATGTCTTTCCGTTTTCAACCTCAAACTTACGCATACGCTCAACAAGCATAAGTCTTAAGCCGTAGGCATACACCGCATCAATTGAAAAGCCATCCAGAGGACGCAAATCATCAAGCAGGCGTAACCTGTATTCAAAAAGAAACTGCTCCGCAGACAATGGACTGTCCATTCCAACAGCAGTACGCGCAGCCGAAATAATATCAGCTGTACAACCGGCAGGAAGAGGAACACTGTCTTTTTTGAGCTTTTGTGCACGGATTTGTGCAAGAGCACAACGCAAGTTTCGTTCTTTTTCGTACCAGATATCAAGAAATGCAGAACCTGTTGAAGTAAGTTCCATTGGTGGAACAAGCGAAAGATTTTCAAGAACAACTTTTTCTTCATCAGAAATAAATCGTGATGCAAGTTCCCTAAATCCTTCTGCATTCAACGGAAGTGCAGCTTTGCTTTCAGCAGCAGAGATATTTGGTAACTGAGAAACCAGATAATAATATGCCACTATTTTGCGTCCTTTGCGGCAACCTTCATAAGAGCCGCAACCTTAGGGTTTAAGTAAGCAGCAAACATTTCTGCAAGAGCTTCTGCAGAATAATCATAGAATGCGGCACCATTATTTACACCGATTCTAAATCCGGCTGTAAGAGTCTTATCCGGTTTAATTTCGAGTCCCTTAGAAATTTCAGCTTTAAGAGAAGCTGTAAGTGATTTTTCAAGGTCTTTTAAGTCCTTTTCACTCAAAAGCACAGACAATTCACCGGCTTCGGTATTTTTTGCCCATGCTTTTACAGTTTCAGGTACAAGTTTTTCAAGCACTGCTTTTGATTCAGCTTTTGCAGTTTCTGCCTGAATAAGGCCGTCAAGCTCCGCAACAAGAGAATCCTTAAAAGAAAGAAGCATGTTTCGTCCAGCCTGAACAATAGCTTCTTCGCTTGCCTTTTCCATT
>DEEV01000065.1:18613-18882 GCA_002350445.1 Treponema sp. UBA2869
CCTTGGCATTTTTAACAATTTCTGAAGCCTTAGCCTGAGCATCTTCGATTATCCTTTCAGCTTTTTTTTCTGATTCTGCAATAATTTTTGCAGCTTCAGTTTCTGCCGATGCGACACCGTCTTTTTTGATTTTATCAATCAATTCCTGCAATTGTACGTCCATACAACATCCTTCTAAAAAAAATTTAATCGAATTAATAATAGAATAATTTTATATCTAAATATGTGAGAATTCAAACAAAATCTTAAAAAAAGATAGAGTTTTTTTT
>DEEV01000065.1:19074-19317 GCA_002350445.1 Treponema sp. UBA2869
TGAAAGATTGTATGCAGCTTTTCCTGACCCCATCAAAGCAACTTCTTTATATAGCTCAAGGTTTGATTCATTTTTAATAGGATTTATAAATTTTTCTTCATCAAATTCATTTTTGTAACAAGAGTCAGATTCAATACAAGAATTCGGAACTTTATAACCAAGGCAGATGCTTTTATTTAACCAATATACCCCGCGTCTATAATCATCTAGTTTATAACCTTCTGATATAATTAAAATATAATA
>DEEV01000073.1 GCA_002350445.1 Treponema sp. UBA2869
AGATTATAAATTGTTTCTTTTGTTTTGCCTGAATCTTCGAGTCTTACAAGAAGGAAATTCCAGGTGTTTCCGTATACGTAATCTTCCGGAGTTACGGTTTCCGGTTCTTCTTCTACTTTTTCTTCTTCGATGATTGCGTCAGAGTCCTGAACGTCGTCGAACATTGTTTCCCAGTCCAAATCATCATCGAGCATGGAAGTTTTGTCTTTTGCAAGATTTATGTCCTGAACGTCAAAGGCTTCTGTTAAATCAAGGAGTGAGCGGAGTGTTCCGGCATCTACAAGTGCATAACGGCTGAATGTTGTATTGTCGCTTTCATAATCGAGGATGGCTGTTACAGGAACTGCACGAATTCGGAAAACCGGTCCTTCTGAATAAGAAAACTGAACTACATCGCCAATGCGGGCATGCCAGAATTCTGCAACCTTTCGGGGCATCATAATTCCTCTTTCGCCGTCTAAGAAAGGTCCGCCTTCTGTAATTTTGATTGAATTCATTATTTCAAGATAATCATCGCCGTCTACACCAAAAAGGAAAACCGGTTCGCGGACATCGCCAAGTTCCATGCGGACAATGCCGGTAATCTGGCCAAGAACTGCTTTTACAAACGGCTGCTGGCGTACGGAATCCATAACAGATGTATAAGGAACAATTCTGTCTATTTCTGTAAATTCGCCGGTAATTGGTGTTTCGTCGCCAAAAAGACTAAGCTGAACATCGCTTTTTGGACGGATAATAAGATCGCCGGTAAAGCTGGAAACAAAGGTGTTTTGAACGCCGTATTCTGTACTGTCAAAAATTGCATTTGCTACACAAAAAAGCATTACTGCAAATGCCATAAACAAAATGATTACAAAAGAGCTTTTTCTAGAAATTACGTTTCTGAATGCAAGTTTTAAAATCATACCCAAATAGTTTCCACTTTTTGACAATAATAACGTTCTAATTCTACACGTTAAACGCTTTTTTTTCTACTATATTTTACATTATAAACTTTACACTGTTTTACCGTCCCATTCGGGGGAATGGGCGCGTTCGTAGCGGATGGCGGCCTCGAAGTCTACTTCCGGGGCACAGTTTTGTTCTATATTCAGGGCAACAGTGTGCAGGCGCCGTATGCAGTCTGATTTGTCTTTGTAGCCGAGTTTTGATTTTTCTATGCTGTCGTGCAGAATGCGTATTGATTCATCATAAATTTTAAGCGGAACAGGAAAAGGGTGACCGTCTTTGCCGCCGTGTGCAAAACTGAATCTTGCGGGGTCGGTAAAGCGGCCTGGGGTTCCGTAAATAATTTCGCTTACAAGGGCAAGGGACTGTAGTGTGCGTGGACCAAGGCCAGGTGTAAGCAGAAGCTCTTCGAAACATTGCGGCTGTGAATTATATGCTGTAGCAAGTACGCCGCCCAGGCGCTTAAGGTCTACATCTTGTGCCTGAACATCGTGATGGGCAGGCATAATTATGGAACGGCCGGAAGATTGAATCTGGACGTGGGCAGGTGTTTCTGATGAGAGCGTAGGAAGATTGTCGAAAAGTTCAAGTTGTTGTGCCGGGGCGTTGCGGGGTGTCCCCGCAGAGGGGGTAGCGGAAGACGGCTTGCCGGCTGAAGCGAGGGGGAGACTTCTCCCTCTTCGTTCGCTGTCGCTCACTATCGAGTTTCCTGCAGAAACTCGCGGCTTGGATAGAGAAACCTTTCCTCCTTGCAAAATTATCATTTCACCAGCTGGTTCGGCAATCTGCTTAATTTCCTTAATTATGCGGTCTGGATTTTCGCAGCTCATCTGAAGAATTGAGTTGCGGGCGGAACGGGCGTTTGTGTCTGTAAGGTTCAGGATTTTTCCTCGGTTGTCGCCAACTACGCCTGTGTGAGGCTCTTCTATGAACGAACGCAGGTTTGCGGAAGTCCAGTGGTAGCGGCGGGCTTTTTTTTCGGCGGTGTTCATTCCCTGCTGTACAACGGTCCAGTTTCCGGTTTTTGAAATAACAAAATTGTGCTGGTAAAGCTGAAATCCGTCCTGAACGGCATTATTGTCTACTTTTGCAACAAGCTTACTGTTTCGGACAAGTTCGTCGCCGTTTAAGCCTTCGCGGCCGGCAATTTCGAAAAGTTCATCAGGCGTTCTGCGGGAATATTTTCCGCGCCCGCCGCAAACGTAAAGTCCAAGTTCTTTTGCGCGTGGATTGAGACCGCGTTTTAATGCGTACATAACGCTTGTGGTTATGCCCGAGCTGTGCCAGTCCATGCCCATCACGGCTCCAAAAGACTGAAACCATAGCGGATCGCTAAGGCGAACGAGCACTTCGTCTACACCAAAGTTTTCTATTATTGATTCGGTTATAAGAGTGCCCATTACCATCATGCGGTCGGCGAGCCAGCGAGGTACTGTTCCAACGTGAAGAGGTAAATCTGCATGTCCAGAATTTTTTACAAGGGGCAAAAAAGTTTCCTTATATTATGTGCAGTTCTGTGTGTTGCATTTCCGTGCGCAACGCGGTGCGGTTTATTTTCCGAGCGCGATTGAACGGTCGCAGGCTGCTGTAACTGCTTCTATTACTGCATTTCTAAAGCCGTATTTTTCAAGTGCGGCAACACCTTCTATTGTTGTTCCGGCTGGAGAACAAACCATGTCTTTAAGTGCGGCAGGATTTTTACCACTTTCCAAAACCATTCCTGCAGAACCGTAAACGGTCTGTGCGGCGTAAGTGTATGCCTGAGCGCGAGGCATTCCGCAGCGAACGGCGGCGTCGGCAAGAGCTTCTATAAACATAAATACAAAGGCTGGTCCTGAACCACTTACCGCTGTTACGCAGTCCATCAGCTTTTCCGGAACAGCTTCTACTTTACCTGCGGCGCTTAGAATTTCTATTGCGGCTGCTGCTTCTGAATCAGAAATATTTTCGCGGTAAGTAACTGCGGTCATTGCCTGTCCAACCTGAGCGCAAACATTAGGCATCATACGAATAAAGCGTGCGCTTGGTGCAAGACTTTCGAGCTTTTCAATTTTTATACCGGCAGCCATAGAAATCATAACTGTGGAAGACGGAATGTCTCCTGCAATTTCGGCAAAAAGATCAGACAAAAACTGAGGTTTAACGGCAATAAAAACGTAATCACAGTCTAAAACTTCCTTATTAGAAGCGACATAAACGGCGCCGGTTTCTTCTGCAAAAGCCTTTGCCATTGCGGCATTTTTATCTGTCACTTTGATTTGCTTTACATCATATTTTTTGCATACTGCGCGCATAATTGCGCCGCCCATAGCACCAGTTCCAATACATCCGATTTTCATTTTGTCCTCCGCGGTTCATTGCTGAATAATGCTTTATTATAATAAAAACGCTGTAAATGTTTAATGCTATTTGCGCAAAAGATTTAACTGCTGCGTAAAATATTTAACTAATTTAATAAAAATTTAAATTTTTATTTGATTTTAAAATACAAATTTTTTCACTTTCCTAAAATAACAAAAAAAAATCGTTAAAATTTGCATTCAAAATTTGATTTCATGGCTCTATCATACAAATCGTAAAAAAAGTATCTAAAAGGAGGAAATTTAGATGAAAAAACTTTTAAAAGTGATTCTTTCGGTTGCTTTGTTAGGAACATTGCTTGTTTCTTGCAATAAGAGCCAGTCAGGATCAAAAGGTTCATCTTCTGACTCAAAGAAGATTAAGATTGGTGTATCTATCTGGAGTTCAACTGATACTCTTGGTAGCCAGTGTAAACGTATTCTTGATGCAGCTGCAAAGGCTTTGGATGTGCAGGTTATGTACGTAGATCAGGGACATATTTCTGAAAACGTAACAAGCTCTGCAGAAACTTTGAGTGCAGCAGGCTGTGATGGTATTATCATCTGTAACTCAGCTTCTGCTGAAATGACATCTGTAATCAATACTTGTAATCAGAACAAAGTTTATTGTGCACAGTTCTTCCGTATCATCAGCCAGGAAACTAACCCTAAGGAATATGAACTTGCGGCTAAGTCTCCTTACTATGTTGGTGCTGTTCACGAAAACGAAGTTGAAAATGGTGAAAAACTTGTAACTATCCTTGCTGAAAAAGGAAATAAGAAAATTGCTCTTGAAGGCTGGGAAGCTGGTGACGCTACATTCCTTCTTCGCTGGAAAGGATACAAACAGGGTGTTCAGAAGTGGAATGCTTCTCACTCTAACAAAATTGAATTGCTTGAACCACAGTATGGTGGAACAACTTCTGATACAGGACGTTCAACTGCAGAAGCTATCATCAACGCTAACCCAGACATCGACGCTTTGATCGTTGCTGGTGGTGGTGGAGACACTTTGGTTGGTGCTTTGGCTGCTATTGAATCTATGGGCAAAAAAGGAAAAATCGCTGTAGTTTCTACAGACTTCCTTGCTGACCTTGACGAACAGCTTAAGAGCGGTGGTATGGCTGCTGAATCTGGCGGACACTATTGTGACCCACTTATCGCTTTCATGCTCGTTTACAATGCAATCAAAGGAAACTATGCAGTATCAACAAGCGGTTTCTATGACGTAAACTTCCCATATCTTTATGTTGCATCTCCAGAAGACTATGCAGCTTATGCTAAGTATTTCGTAGATGCTCTTCCATACAACACAGAAGAACTTAAAGCTATGGCTGCACTTTCAGAGCCAGCACTTGAAGCTGCTACTGCAAAGCTTTCTATTGAAGATGTAATGAATCGCAGAAAGTAGTTTAAAGTAACGGAGTAATCCGTTAGCTCTATTATCAGGGAGCAGACAATTAAAAAACTGCTCCCTTTTTTTAGGATGTAAAAAAATGAGTAACATTGCAATTACAGGCAGCGAACGGTTTGCCCGATTTAAGAAAAGTCGTTATTTTGGAGTTACAACTTTAGTTGTATTAGCTATTTTATGCTGGGGAATATTTAAGCTTTTATCCCCGGAAAATTTTGGAACACCAAAGCTTATGTCTGATTATTTACAGACAAGCATTCAGTATGCGGTAGGCGGTTGTGGTCTTTACTTTATTGTAGTAATGGGTCTTTTCGATTTTTCGATTGGCGCTAATATCGTACTGTCTTCTATGGTGGGAGTTTTACTTTCAAGAAATTTTGGATACATGGGTCTTATTGGAGGCACTTTGATTACAGGTGCTTTAATTGGTTCTTTTAATGGATTTTTTTATTACAAACTTAGAATTCCTTCTATGATTGTAACAGTCGGACTTATGCTTATTCTGGAAAGTGTTGCAAACTATGTTGTTCGCCTTGATGAGTCAGGCTTCCCTGGCAAACTTACAGATTCTTCAATTCTGGCATTTAATCACGCTCCATGGAATTATATTGTTGCGTTCGGTGCATTTGCACTTATGGTTTTTATTCTTCGTTTTACAAGAATCGGAACTTATTGTAACGCAATTGGAAGCAACGAACTTATTGCAAAAAACATGGGTATAAGCGTAGAAAAATATAAATTCATCGGTTTTGTTCTTCTTCATTTCTTTGTAGGAATTATGGCTCTTTTGACCGTAAGTTATGGAAAAGGAATTCTGGCTGTTACCGGAATGACCAGTATGGACCGTAACTTTAAGCCTTTGATGGGAACCTTCTTTGGTATTGCATTTAAAAAGTATGGATGTCCGGTTACTTCAATTGTAATTGGAGAATTTATTATCACTATGATCTTTAACGGACTTGTTGCTCTGGATGTACCTACAACAATCAACGATTTTGTAACTGGTGCAGTTCTCCTTGCTATTGTAACTCTTACCAACCGCGGTAAGCTTGGCAGCATAGTTAAATAATCAGAAAGGGGGAAAAAATGAGTGAAATTCTTTTAAAAGCAGAAAACATAAATAAATATTTTAATGTTACCCACGCCGTACGAGACTTTTCTTTTGATCTTTATGCCGGCGAAATTCATGGTCTGATTGGTGAAAACGGTTCTGGTAAATCAACCTTCAGTTCTATGCTCTGCGGTATTTATTCAATTTCGAGTGGTAGCTTTACACTTATGGGTAAAACTATCAATCCTAAAAACCAGGTAGAAGCTAATAAAGCCGGTATTTCCATCATTGTTCAGGAAATGGGAACCTTGTCTGGTCTTACTGTTGCAGAAAACATCTTCCTTGGAGAAGAAGATAAGTTTATGCACGGAATTGTAAAAGATTCACGTGCAATGAACAAAGAGGCTCAGCGGCTTTTGGATAAGTATGGATTTTCGCATATTAAAGCTTCAAAAATGATAGATATTTATTCATTTGAAGAGCGAAAACTTGTAGAAATTGTAAAGGCTACATATTTTAATCCAAAAATCCTTGTTGTTGATGAAACTACAACAGCATTAAGCCACGACGGCCGTCAGGAATTGTTTAAGGTAATGCACAAAACCCGCGAAATGGGTTCTACAGTAATCTTTATTTCGCACGACCTTGATGAAGTTCTTGAACATACAGACCGAATTTCAGTTTTGCGTGATGGTGTTCTTGTAAAAACTGTAAACACAAAAGACGTTACTACAGACGATCTTAAACGCGAAATGGTAGGACGCGAAATTGGAAACAAATATTACCGTACCGATTACGGCGAAAAAGTTTCTGATGATGTTGTTCTTTCAGCAAAGAACCTGAGTGTTCCTGGTGAATTTGAAAATATCGATCTTGATTTGCATAAAGGCGAAATNNTTTCGGAATGCGGAATGCACGAAATTGGAAAAGCAATTTTTGGTGCATCTTACAACCGAAGCGGAACCGTAACTTTAAGCGACGGTTACGAAATTAAAGATATTCCGGGAGCAATTAAACACAGCGTTGCATATGCTTCAAAGGACCGCGATAACGAATCAATTGTAATTGCAGATTCAATTGGTGAAAACATTATGCTGCCTTCGCTCAGCGATTTTTCAAATCACGGATTTTTAAAACTTAAGGCACTGGAACAATTTGCACACAAATTTGCCGTTCAGATGAGTACAAAAATGACTGGAATTAAACAGTACGTTTCTGAACTTTCGGGCGGAAATAAGCAGAAGGTTGTCCTTGCCCGCTGGCTTGGAAAAGGTTCGGACATTCTGATTCTGGATAGTCCAACCCGCGGTATTGATGTTCGTGTAAAAGCTGATATTTATACTTTAATGACCGAGCTTAAAAAACAAGGCAAATCAATCATTATGATTTCGGAAGAATTACCAGAACTTTTAGGTATGAGCGACCGCATCTATATAATGAAGGATGGAAAGTTCAACGGAAAATTTGAACGAAGCCGCGAACTTGGCGAAAAAGATCTTATTGCCAAGATGATTTAAAAATGGGGGAAAGGTAATATGACAAATCAAATAGCTGTAAATAACGGAATAAACTTAGATTTGCTTAAAAGAGCCAAAATACGGCAGATATTTTCTAACTTTGGACCTTTGTTTGGTTTTATTGGAATTGTACTGCTGTTTTCAATTTTGACTGGTGGAAAAATCGTTCAGCCAAAGAACTTAAGCCTTATGTTAAGCCAGGTTTTTGTTCTTATGACTTGCTGCAGCGGTGTATTCTTAATTATGACAGTAGGTGGTCTGGATTTTTCTCAAGGTTCAGTACTGGGCCTTTCGTCAATAGTATTCTGCTGGGTTTCTATGTACAGCATTCCGCTCGCTGTAATTGCTTCGGTTGCTGCTGGTGCATTAATGGGTGCCTTCAACGGATTTTTCCATGTGCGGTTTAAGATTGCGTCATTTATTGTAACAATGTGTTCGCAATATTTTTTCCGCGGATTATGTAAATACATAACAACTGGCGGACCGGTTCCTGCAAGCTACAGTGTACTTTCGCTGGATCAGACATGGTTCAAATTTCTTTTGATGGGAATTGTTCTTATCGTAGTTTTTGTAGTCTGGCACTACACACGTGTTGGTTTTGATTTAAGGGCAATTGGTGCCGGCGAAATTGCAGCACGTTTCTCTGGAAGCAGACCGGACTTAACAAAATTCCTTGTATACGTTTCTGCCGGAGCAATAACAGGTTTTGCTTCTTTTATAAACGTTGTTCATGTTGGAGCTATTACAGGAACAGCTGGACGTCAGCTTGAAACACAGATTTTGATTGCTCTGGTTTTGGGCGGTATGCCAATTTCCGGCGGTGCAAAAGCAAGATTCTCAAATATTCTGCTTGGAACTTTAACTTATTGCGTACTTGAAAAATCACTTCCAATGGTTTTCCCGGTTGCCGCAACACAGCAGCTTGTAAAAGGAATTATCTTCCTTATCGTAGTTGCATTAACAATTGATCACGAATCATTAAAAGTTATCAAATAAGTCTCCTGATATTTAAAAATACTTTTAGGCAGTACCTGACCCTGCGGGTACTGCCTTTTTTTTTGCCCGGTAAAAGGAATTTGCTTTGTTGTTTTTGAGGACGCAAGGCGGGCGGCTTTTTTCAGTATTAGGTCGTATTTAAACTTTTTTTGCAAGCGGCTAAAATAAATTATGAGCGTAAAATTAATTATTTTGTTTGTTTTAAGTTTAATTGCGGGAATCAGCTTTATTGCGATTGGAATATATTTTCACACACAGAAATTTATAAATAAACTGAACGAAAGTGCCGCTGTTCAAGATGAAGCGCACTTTAAGTTGAATTCATGGCGCGCACACAACAGCGCAAACATTGCAATTGCGCTTGGAGCCCTTACGCTGGTCTGGGCATTCATGCTTTTTACGTTTCCGCAAATTGCACCAGCACTTTCACTAATTTATATGATAATACTGGTGATTGCTTTTTGTTTTTTAAACGTTGTTTTTAAGTCCACAAATAATGAACAAAAAAACAACGCAAAGTTCTAGTCAGAAATTACGCCTGCTCGTAAAGCTTTTCAACCGCATCCCAGTTTACAATGTCAAAAAGAGCTTTTACATAATCAGCACGCAGATTTTTGTACTTTAAGTAGTAAGCGTGTTCCCAAACATCAATACAGAAAATCGGTTTATTGCCGGTTCCAAGCGAAATAGGATTATCCTGATTCAGGCTCTGAGAAAGAACAAGGCTTCCGTCTTTTGCAACAGAAAGCCACGCCCAGCCCGAGCCAAACTGACTTACAGCCAGCGCAGAAATTTTTTCCTTAAAGGCATCAAAACTGCCAAAAGTTTCGTCGATTTTTGCCGCAAGTTTTCCCTTTGGTTTTCCGCCAGCATTTGGCCCAAGCGTCGAAAAATACAGATTGTGATTATAAAAACCACCTCCGTTATTTTTAAGACCGTTTTTTATAGCTGCATCAGAAACAGAATCAAGTCCGGCAAGAATTTCTTCTACCGATTTACCTTCCAAACCAGCCTTCTGAACAAAGTCGTTAAAGTTTTTAGTATAAGTTGCATGATGTTTTGAATAATGAGTTTCTACAGTAAGTGCATCAATAACCGGTTCCAGAGCATTGTAGCCATAAGTTAATTTTACCTGTTCGAACATAAAATTCTCCTGAGTAAGATCGCCAGTCAGGCGTCTGAATTAAACTCCGCGTTTGCGGTGATGCTCTAAGTATTATGCAGGTTTTTAGATAAGTCAAATTTATTTCAGCGCATTTAGTTAGTCACCGCCCTTCCGCAGCTCACTACGTTCGGCCTCCTCAATGCCGTCACTTTGTTCCGGCATTTGCGGTGGCTGGCTTCGCCACAGCTCCACGGCGGGCGCAGCCTAAACCTTAACAGCGCCCTGGCGTAAGATTTTTATGCTTCCGTTTTCAAGCATTACGAGGGTTGAAGGTAGAGCGCCGGTTTTGTTTCCGTCCTGGACAATAAGGTCGGCTTGTGTGCCAAAGGTTTGAATAATCTGCGCTGGAGTTTCCAGAACGGGGCAGCCGCTTTTATTTACGCTTGTGCTGTAAATTGGGCAGCCGCAAAGTTCAATCACTTTTCTTAGCCATTCGTCGCCCGGGCAGCGGAAGGCAACGGTCCTTGATTGTGGAACCGCATTTTCCGCGAGCGCCGCTCCTTCTTTAATCCGGACAATAATCGTGAGCGCGCCTGGCCATTTGCTTAAAAGAGTTTCAGGAATTTTATCATCAGAATAAAGCTTAATATCTTCTGGTTTTGCAATCAGCTGAATTAAGGGTTTTGTTTCTTCGCGGCCTTTTATGGCGCGAATTTTGCAGTCAGTTTTAAAATTTTCAGCGGACAATTTCAAATCAACAATTCCGCTAAAGCCGTAAACAGTGTCTGTCGGAATAATTGTAATGCCGCCGTTTTTAAGAATTTCTGCTGTTTTTTGTGCCGAATTTTCATCACTTTTATTAATAATCATTTGAGATTTTCCTTATTTATTTTGACTTTCATACGGATTTTCAGAGGCTTCCTGTTCCGAAGTTTTTGTCCAGCTGTTTCCGTCAAAACTGTAAACTGTTTCTTCGCAGTTTCCCTTTAATCCGTTTCCCCAGAAATTTTCGACGCCGTGGTTATCAAGATAGCACATCATAGAAGCAAGCAGAGCACCGTGCGCAACAATCATAATGCGTGCGTCTGGGTTTGTTTTGTAAAGCGGTTCAATAGTTTCCTGAATAAACTTTTTTGTACGGCTGCAGGCAGATTCAAAAGTTTCGCCACCCTTTGGTGGTACGTATTTTGCCGGTTCAGTAAAAAAATATTTTCTTGGATTATCAGTTGCAATCCATTCTTTGTAGGGAACACCTTCCATTTCACCAAAGCTTAATTCAATAAGCAGGCTGTTGCGGATTATCGGGTAAGTTTTGTGCCCGCGGATAAGACAGGCGGTTTCGTAGGCGCGGATTAACGGCGAAGAGTAAACACAGTCAAAGTTAATATTTTGTGAATCAAGACGGCTCCCAAGCTCACCTGCAAGCTTTCGTCCGTTTTCATTTAATTCAATGTCGCGCACACCCTGAAAGCGGCGTTCTGCATTCCAGTCGGTTGTTCCGTGTCTTACAATGTAAAGTTCCATATTTTTCCCTAAAATTTTAAGCGTTTTAAATGAGTAATCTGACTTATAAGTATAGTTTTCTGTTCTTTTGTGGCAGAAATTTCAAGCGTAATTACAGCATCGTTTGAGCGGCTGCTTATCCAGTTTGGAATTCCTGTGATTGTGATGAATTTTTCCTGACCGGAATTTTCTGAATCGGGCAGAGTAATTTCCAGAATATCACCTTCGTTAATTGCCGATTCTATCAGATTGTATTTTCCGGAAAAGTCTGTACCGCTTGCTTCCAGAATTTCCAGACGAAGCGAAGTTGAATTAAGCTGATTTTTTGAGATTATAAGCCTGTTTTTTATTCTGTTCATTAAAACAGCTTTTTTGTCTGCTTCAAAGCCAAGTTTTTCCAGCGAGGATTTTAATTCCGCAAGAAAAACCGCAGTTTTATCTTTATCTATT
>DEEV01000104.1:0-2620 GCA_002350445.1 Treponema sp. UBA2869
CAGTTTTTTACTTTTACGACAAGCTCAAGCTTACTTCCGTCTTTTTTATAAAATGCATCCGAAAGTCTTAATTCCTTTTCTAACGGATAGTTATCTTTGCCAATGTAAACTACATAAAAATCCGGATTGGGAATTTTGAAAACTTTTTCCGCATATCGCTTTCTTTGAGGGAAGATTCCTTCATAAATTCTTGTAACATATTCAAGGCATCGGAACGGCATGTTTTCGTTTATGGTCGACTGGTATTCAACAAGAACTATGAGTTTGCCGTCAATTTCCCAGCTTACATCATTGTTGTAGGTTTTGTACAAAGTCTGGTCGATAATCTTACGTTCAAGATTTACATCTTCTAAATGATAATCCGAGCCGGAAAGTGCATTGTATAATTCCAGAAAGTGTTTCCATAATAAATTGCAGCAACACTGGAATGATGATACATTTTGATGGTGAAGCAAAACCAACCGGTGGCATCGTTGGTGAATATAGTCAGCCTTGGGCAACATTAAAAAATAACTGCAGCGTCGGAGGCTCAGACGGTGGAATAATAGGATATATTGCCTCTTACAATAGTGAGCAAGCAGCAGCCAGCCAGCCAAATAATACGACATATCTTTCTGGCAATTATTATCATACCTCAGCTTCGGCTAAAGCTGTTGGCAAGGTGGACGATGAATATTCCTGGAAAAACGCTTCATGGAGCTCATCGTGCATTCAAAGCTTTGGTGTTGGTTCTATAAATTCTTCCCTTAATACATGGGCAGCTAACAATACTACCAGTTCTGTAACATACGCTACATGGAAGAACGGCTCCTATGGTCGTCCCGAACTTGACCTCGGCGAGCTGGAAAACAAATAAGTTGTAATCGCCCTTGAAAAAAATGTGATATGACAAATCTGTAAAAATATGATATAATGATTTAATATTTACGGAGTTATTATGATTGCTATAATTGTTGGAATTATTTTTATTGCATTTACTGTGTTTGCATGTCTTCCTTGCTTTCCGCTTAACTGGGGTGCAGAAGTTATTTCTTTCTTAAAAGGTTCGCTTCCTGTCCTTTCGGCATTTATTGGTCTTATCTGCCTGTTTATTGGTGCTGCCGATATTAAAGACAAAAAAGAAGCTAAACTTGAAGAAAAATCTGAAAAAGAAGCTTCTGAAGCGTAAAAATTATAAAAAAAATTAAATTGATAAAAAAATACTCTGTGCTATAATTTTCCTATGAGCGTGTTGTGCTTCAGGGAAAATTTTAATAGGGTGTTTTCTTTAGTCACTTTTGCAAAAAAAGATTTTGCAGAGTATATAGCTAATGAAAATTTTAAGAATGTAAAATTTATTCTTCTCTTTTCCTGTGTAAGCAGTCTTGTAAATTTTATTGGAAGTTTTTTTACGCCATTCAAGCGGACATATTTTTTGGCTATGCCTGTCTGCATTTTTTTTGTAAGTTTTATTTTTGTAATTATCNNNNAAAGCAAGTTTATTCTTATTTAGTTTTTTTGATTTCTGTATTAGCAACTATTATTCCGCTAATTTTTGCGCCTACTTTTATTACCTGTTTTCTTGTTCTTAGTTCTCTTTTTGTAATTTCGTGTGTATCAATGCATCTGAATCCTCTGTTTTTTACTACCATTGTAATTTCAGAATTTATAGTAATAAGTTTTAAGCAGTTTGGCCGCCTTGAATTCCGATCTTATTCAAGCTACAGCGTTTTGTTAAGCTTTTTCTTTCTGATGATTATTATTTTGAGCTTTTACAAGCGTTCAATTTCTCTTAGTAATTTTAACGTACGCAGGCATCTTCAGCATCGTAATGATGCGCTTGAAAAGGAACTTCTTAAAAAGACTATTGCGTTGTTGAATCAAAGTAAATACAGTCTTGAACTTCAGCACGAAACTATTATTGGCCTTGCAAACCTTGTTGAATGCCGCGATAACGAAACCGGAAACCATGTAAAACGTACCAGTGAATATGTGGCTCTTCTTGCAACAGCTGCCGCCAAAAAAGACATTTATGCTGACGTTCTGACTGCTGATTATATTGAACTTTTGCGCAGAGCAGCGCCTTTACACGATGTTGGAAAAATTGTTGTTTCTGATACTATTTTAAAAAAGCGGGGTAAGCTTACCCCGGAAGAATTTGATATTATGAAAACTCATGCTTCGGAGGGCGGTCGTATTGTAAATACGGTCCTTGGGAACCTTCAGGATAAGGATTATATTCGTGTTGCTACAGAAGTTGCAGAATTTCATCACGAAAAATGGAACGGAAAAGGTTATCCAAACGGTCTAAGCGGTCAGAATATTCCGCTGAGCGCCCGCATTATGGCTGTTGCCGATGTTTTTGATGCTCTTTCTGCCGCCCGCTGTTATAAAGAGCCTTTTACTTTAGAAAAATCCCTTGAAATTATAAAGGAAGGGGCAGGTGAACACTTTGATCCATCTCTTGCCATGCTTTTTATTTCCCTCAAACAGGAAGTCTCAGAAATCCTCAGTAAATACAATAATTAATTTTTGTTTGTGCGTTAATCTGCTATTGACATAAATGCGCTGATTTTGATAGTATATCCTACCCGTTAAAGGATTTTATGACTGCTCATCATAAATCCTGGCGTTATTCAGA
>DEEV01000104.1:2766-4344 GCA_002350445.1 Treponema sp. UBA2869
CGTGGAAAGAACAAACCTACTTACACAAAGAACCAGCTTATGGGAGACTTTGTTGTAATTATCAATGCTGACAAAGCAGTTGTAACTGGTGGTAAAGAGCAGAAAAAGATCTACTATCATCACACAGGTTTTGTAGGTGGTCTTAGAGCTCATACTTATGAAAAATTGTTGGCAAAACATCCTACACAGCCAATGGAACTTGCTGTTGCTGGAATGCTTCCACACGGACGTCTTGGACGCAAAATGCAGGACAATGTAAAGATTTATGCCGGAGCTGAACATCCACATGCTGCTCAGAATCCGCAGCCAGTAGAACTTTAATTAGGGGTTAGAAAATGGTAAAGAATATTGCTATTGGAACAGGTAGAAGAAAGACTTCTGTTGCCCGCGTATTTGTTCGCGATGGTTCAGGAAAAGTTGTTGTAAATGGAAAAGATGTAAAAGAATATTTTGCTACAGAAGGTCAGGTTGCTGTTGTTAATCAGCCTCTTCTGGTTACTTCTATGGGCAACAAATATGACATTCTTATTAATGTTACTGGTGGTGGTTTGAACGGTCAGGCTGCTGCATGCTTGCATGGTATTTCACGCGCTTTGGTTCAGATTGATCCAGATGCTCGTACATCTCTTAAAGCTAACGGATACCTTACACGAGACTCTCGTATGGTTGAACGTAAGAAGTACGGTCAGCGTGGTGCTCGCCGCCGCTTCCAGTTCTCAAAACGTTAGTTTTTGGAATCCTGTTCTTACAGGAATACAAACGCGGTTGCTTTTGCGCCGCGTTTTTTTTTTGCCCATAGACTTTTTTTTTCTTGCCGTAATTCTTCTTTTTTTATAAATTAATTTTATGTTCATTAAATCTGTTGTGCCAACATCTTATTCCGGCATGTACAAAGTAGAACCTTCTGAAGGCGCTGTTTTTTATATTCGTAATGAATATCTTTTTTCGCTTTGTGTTGATGAGCTTTCTATAGAAGAAGAGCTTTCGGATGCTTTATGTAATGAACTTTTAGACGCGGGACTTGCCGGCGCGGTTGAGCTTAAAGCGGTGGAATATCTTGCAAGAGCAGAGCAGAGCCGTTTTGGACTTTCGCGTAAACTTTTTGAAAAAGGCTATTCAAAAAAATATTCGGACATGGCTTTGGATTATCTTGAAAAACGCGGCTATTTAAGTGACGAGCGCTTTGCCCGGGCATGGCTTAATACTAGGCGCATAAATCATTATGAAGGGCGTTCAAGGCTGCTTGCAGAACTTATGTCGCGTGGTATTTCTAAAGAGGTTTCGCTTGTGGCAATTAATGCATTTTTTGAAGAAAATGACGAAGAAGAAATCTGCCGTAAGGCTCTGGAAAAACTGACTAAGCGCGGAAAATCTGGCGAAAAGCTTATTGCCGCAATGATTCAGGCTGGGTTCCCCTACAAAGATTTTAAAGATATGCTATAATGATTTTTATGAAACCTTATATTCACAAAGTTAATTATTACGAAACAGACAAAATGGGCATTACCCATCATTCAAACTATGTGCGCTATATGGAAGAAGCGCGCATTTATTTTCTTGACCAGATTGGCTGGAGTT